>JBDUCH010000163.1:0-8815 GCA_040003555.1 Variovorax sp.
GGCGAGATCCGGCGGCGCCTGCGCGCGCGCTTCGGCATTTCGCTGGCGCGATTCGACTACATGGCGCAGCTCTACCGCTACCGCGACGGGCTCAAGATGCGGGTGCTCTCGCGCTACCTCATGGTGACGGGCGGCAACGTGACCGGCCTCACCGACGAGCTCGAGCGCGAAGGCGTCGTGCTGCGCACCGCCAGCCCTGAAGACCGCCGCGCATGGATCGTGAGCCTGACGCCCAAGGGTGTCAGCGCCTTCGAGGCCATGGCGAGCGAACACGAGCAATGGATTCTCGAGATGTTCTCGGGGCTCGACATGAAAACCGTGCGGCTGATGCACAGCCAGCTGGGCGCACTGCGCGTCCATGTGATGCGCGGCGAGCCCGCGGGCGAGGAAAGCTGATGACCATCGAACCCGTTCCCGCGGCACCGGGTGAGTTTCGCCGCCCCCGGCTGATCCGCTTTTCAGACTGCGATCCCGCCGGCATCGTTTTCTATCCGCAGTATTTCGTGATGCTCAACGGGCTGGTCGAGGACTGGGTCAGCGAGGGCCTCGGCATCAGCTACCACGCGCTGGTTGGCGACCGGCGCATCGGCTTGCCGACCGTTCGGCTGGAGGCGGACTTTCGCGCCGTGAGCCGCATGGGCGACCGGGTGACGTTGTCGCTCGCGGTGGAGCGCCTCGGAACGCGTTCGTTTACGCTGTTGCTGCGCTGCTTCGACGCTGCCGGGCAGACGCGCATGGAGGTGCGTCAGGTGCTCGTGACCACCTCGCTGGAGAGCCACCGCGCGGTGGATGTTCCGGCAGACTTGCGCGAGGCCATCCTGCGCAGTGCCGAAGCGGCGTCTTAGCCTTACCTGGCTCGCCCGTCCAGATAGGGCTCGGGGTTCACTGCCACGCCTTGCTTGCGGATCTCGAAGTGCAGCTTGACGCGATCGGCGCCGCTCTTGCCCATCTCGGCGATCTTCTGGCCCTGGCGCACCACGTCTTTTTCCTTCACGAGGATGACGTTGTTGTGCGCGTAGGCGGTCAGAAAGGTCTCGTTGTGCTTGACGATGACCATGTTGCCGTAGCCGCGCAGTTCGCCGCCTACGTACACGACGCGGCCATCGGCCGAGGCCATCACCGGATCGCCCAGGTCGCCAGCGATGTCGATGCCCTTGTTGCGATTGCCGTCGAAGCGCGACAGCGTGGCACCGGGGGCCGGGCGGATGAATTCCGCCCGCGGACGCGCAGGCGTTGCCGTGCTGCCGGTGCCCGGCCCGGCCGGGCCGGATGGTGTGCCACAGGCCGCGAGCAGGCTGGCTGCGACGAGCAGCACCGGGAGGGCGAAGCGAGTGGAGAAGAAGGAGGAGGATGTCTTGTGCATGGCGCTGGTTGGAACCTGCGGGTCGCGAGATGTTCCCGGCGAAAGCCGATTGGTTCCTTTTTTTACCTCTGAACTGTATGTTGCAAATGCGGGTTTCGTTGTAGCAGTTCCGTGCGTGGGCCCGCGTCGACGATGCGGCCGGCCTCCATCAGCACCACGGTGTCGAAACGATCCAGCACGCTCAGGCGGTGAATCGACGCGATCATGCACGCGTGCGGAAACGCGGCACCGATGCGCTCCAGCACACGCGCTTCGGTCGCGGCGTCGAGCGCGCTGGTCGGCTCGTCGAGCAGCAGCAGCGAACTGCCTTGCGCCGCGAGCACGCCGCGCGCCAGGCACAGGCGCTGGCGCTGCCCGCCCGACAGGTTGAAGCCGCGTTCGGTCAGCGGGCTGTCGAGCGTGCCTTTCATGGCGGCCAGCACCTCGTCGAACGCGCTCGCCTGCAGCGCGGCCTGCAGCGGCGCATCGTCGCAAGGCTGGCCGAAAGTGAGGTTCTCGCGCACGCTGGCTTCGAACACCTCGGTCTCCTGCGGGATCAGCGTGGCCAGGCTGCGCAGCGCGGCCCAGTCCTGTGGCTGCCCATCGAAGTGCAGGCTGCCGTGCTGCGGGATGTAGAGCCCGGCCAGCACGCGCAGCAGCGTGCTCTTGCCGCCACCGCTCGGGCCGACCAGCGCGATGCGATGGCCGCGGCGCAGGCTCAGCGCCAGGTCGTGCAGCCCGCCGCCGCGTGCGGCATCCGCATAGCCCCAGGCCAGCCCGTCGATCGCGATGCGTTGCCAGCCGGCGTCGCGCGCGATCGGCGTGTCGCTGCGCCCGTCGGTCGGGTCGCCCGGCGCTTCCCAGAGCGGCGCGGCGCTCTGGTAGTCGGTGAACATCCGCGCGAAGCCCTGGAAGTTGGCCGCCATCGAGCCGACCACGGCCGCGGCCTGCTGCGCGTACTGGTAGATCATGAACACGGTGCCGAGCTGCACGGCCTGGCCGGGCGCGCGCTGGCCCCACACGTACACCAGCACCAGCGTCCAGGTGAGGCCCAGGCCGAGCAGGTCGACCGCGGCCCACTTGCCTTCGTTCAGCAGCGCCGTGCGTTTGAGCGGGGCCGACACCGCCTCCATGCGCCGGCGCAGCAGCACGCGCGAGGCCGCCTGCAGGCGCAGGCCGATCACGGTCGATGCGTTGCCGACGAAATCGAGCAGGGCCGCCACGTAGCGCCGGTCGGCGTCGTTCTCGGTGCGCGCCAGCTTCATGAGCGCGCGGTCGAAGCGTAGGATCACCAGGCCTATGAGCACGTAGCCCACCAGCGCGAGCGCGCCACTGGCGCGCGACAGCAGCATCAGGGCTACCACCGGGCCGACGAAGCTCACCGCGCTGGCCAGGTAGACGAACTGGTTCTGGGCAAAGTCCGACAGCGCCCGGCTGGCCTGGTGCACGCGGTGCTGCAGTTCGCCCGAGTGGTGCGCGTCGTGCCAGGGCAGGGGCGCGGCGGCAATGCGGGCGTAGAGCGTATCGGCCAGCGTCTCGCGCACCCGCACGCCCACGTTGCGCTCCAGCACGCGGCCGGGCCCGTGCACCGCCCACGACAACAGGTACACGCCGACCAGCAGCGCGATCCAGCGCGACGCGGTGCCCAGCGCGCCATGCTGCAGCGCGTTGATGGCCTGGCCCGCGAGCCAAGGCATGCCGAGGCGGATGACTTGTGAAGCCGTGAGCAGCGACAGGGCGCCAACCAGCTGCACCCGCGCGCCGAGCGCGAAGCGCCACAGCGCCGAGTACAGAACGCGAAAGGGCTGGCCCGGCGCCAGGAGCATCGTTGCGTGGTCCGGCTTACTTGACCGGGATCACCGTGCCGCGATCGACCGCCACGGCGGTGATCGCGTTCTTGGGCGAGCCATCGATCAGCAGGTCGGAGTAGGTCAGGTACACCAGCGTGTTGCGCTTGGCGTCGACCATGCGCACCACGCGCAGGCGCTTGAACAGGATCGACAGGCGCTCGCTGTAGACCTCTTCGCGCTTGGGCAGCGGCTCCTTGATGCTGATCGGGCCGACCTGGCGGCAGGCGATCGAGGCCTCGGCCTTGTCCTCGGCGAAGCCGAGCGCGCCGGACACGCCGCCGGTCTTGGCGCGCGAGACATAGCAGGTCACGCCGCTGACCTTGGGGTCGTCGTAGGCGTCGACCACGATCTTGTGGTCGGGGCCGATGAGCTTGAAGGCGGTGTCGACATCGCCCACCGTTTCGGCGCGAGCCACCACGGCCAGCATGCAGGCAGTGGTGGCAAGAAGCAGGGCGGCTTTTTTCATGGAGGGTTTTTTCAAACGATGTCGAGGGTGTGCACGCGGGCGAAAGTGCCGCCGTTGCGCCGGTCTTCGAAGAAGCGCACCAGTGCTTCACGCACCGTGCGAAAGGCGATCTCGTCCCAGGGAATCTCGGCTTCGGTGAAGAGCTTGGCCTCGATGGTTTCGTGCCCCGGGTCGAACCTGTCGCTGAGCAGCTTTGCGCGATAGAACATGTGCACCTGGCCGACCCGCACCACGCTCATCACCGCGAACAAGTCCTGCATTTCGTACTCGGCGCCGGCTTCCTCGTCAGTCTCGCGGGCCGCGCCCTGCGCCGTGGTTTCGCCGAGTTCCATGAAGCCGGCCGGCAGCGTCCACTTGCCCCAGCGCGGCTCGATGTTGCGCTTGCACAGCAGCACCCGCTCGTCCAGCACCGGGATCGTACCGACCACGTTGAGCGGGTTCTCGTAGTGGATGGTGTGGCACACCGGGCACACCGCACGCGGCTTGGTGTCGCCGTCGTCGGGCACGCGGTACACCACGGCGCTGCCGCAGTTCTTGCAGTGCTTGATCAGCGGGCGCTCGAACACGCTCAGGCGATCTTGACGGTCAGCGTGGGCAGGCCGGCGACGGCGCCGACCAGGGTGTCGCCGCTCACCACGGGCGCCACGCCTTCGGGCGTGCCCGAGAAGATCAGGTCGCCCGGTGCAAGCTCCCATGCGGCCGAGAGCTGCTCGATGGTTTCGGCAATGTTCCAGATCAGCTTGCTCACGTTGCTGCGCTGGCGGTCGGTGCCGTTCACCTGCAGCGAGATCTCGGCCTTTTGGACATCGCCGGCATCGGCCACCGGCACGATCGGGCCGATCGGGGCGCTTTGCTCGAACGCCTTGCCGATATCCCAGGGGCGGCCCTGCTTCTTCATGTCGTTCTGCAGGTCGCGCCGCGTCATGTCGAGGCCGACGGCATAGCCGTAGATATGCTTCATTGCGTCGGCGGCCGCAATGTTCTTGCCGCCGGTGCCGATCGCCACCACGAGTTCGATTTCGTGGTGCAGGTTTTTCGTGAGCGTCGGGTAGGCCATGGTGCCGGTCTGGCCGGCGTCCACCACCACGATGGCATCCGCCGGCTTCATGAAGAAGAACGGCGGCTCGCGGCCGGTGAAGCCCATTTCCTTGGCGTGATCTTCGTAGTTGCGGCCCACGCAGTAGATGCGGTGAACCGGAAAGCGCGTGCCCTTGCCGACCACCGGGATCGACACAACGGGGGGCGCGGAAAAAACATACTCGGAAGCCATGGCAATTCGTCCTTCGGGGGATGGGGATTTCGGATGCAAGCGGCAGTGTGCCAGAGGGCGGAGCGCGCTGCCGGAGCTGTCTTCCGCCGGCCCCTGGCGCTATGCTTGTCCCATGACGAAGCTCTACAACTACTTCCGCTCTTCGGCCTCGTTCCGGGTGCGCATCGCGCTCAATCTCAAGGGCCTGGCCTACGACTACATTCCGGTGCACATCGCACGTGGCGAGCATCTCGCGGGGTCGTTCGCGGCGATCTCGGCCGACATGCTGGTGCCGCTGCTGGAGGACGAGGGCGAGCGCTTCTCGCAGTCGATGGCCATCATCGAGTACCTCGACGAGACCAACCCCGAACCGCCGCTGCTGCCGCACGATCCGGTCGGCCGCGCCAAGGTGCGGGCGCTGTCGGAATCGATTGCCTGCGAGATCCATCCGGTCAACAACCTGCGGGTGCTCAAGTACCTGGTGCGCGAGCTCAAGCTCGACGATGCGGCCAAGAACGCCTGGTATCGCCACTGGGTGCGCGAGGGCATGCAGGCCTTCGAACGGCAACTGAACCAGCTGCCGGCGGGCATCTATTGCTACGGCAACACGCCGACCATGGCCGACTGTTGCCTGGTGCCGCAGATCTTCAATGCGCAGCGCTTCGAGTGCGACCTGAGCGAGCTGCCGCGCACCATGGCCGCGTTCGAGGCCTGCATGCAGCTCGATGCCTTCCGCCGCGCGCAACCCTCCAGTTGCCCCGATGCCGAAGCCTGAGCCGATGGTGCCGGACTGGCCGGCACCGGCCGGCGTGCAGGCGGTCTGCACCACCCGCACCGGCGGCCTTTCGCAAGGCCGCTACGAGAGCCTGAACCTTGGCGACCATGTCGGCGACGAACCCGCTGCGGTGGCCGGGAACCGGCGCCGGCTGCAGGCCGCACTGGGCGTGCGCCCGGTGTTTCTGCAGCAGGTGCATGGCGTCGAGGTGCGCCGGCTCGACGCGACCAGCGCGGATGGCGAGATCGCCGATGCGTGTTTCACCGCGGAATCCGGCATCGCCTGCACGATCATGGTGGCCGACTGCCTGCCGGTGCTGTTCACCGACACCGCGGGGCGCCAGGTGGCGGCGGCGCATGCCGGCTGGCGCGGGCTCGCGGCCGGGGTGCTCGAGCAGACTCTGGCATCGTTCGGGCCTGCCAAAGTCATGGCCTGGCTGGGCCCTTGCATCGGCCCGAACGCATTCGAGGTCGGCGCCGAAGTCAAGGCAGCGTTCGAGGCACAGAACCCGTCGAGCGCCGTGTGCTTCCGGCCGGGCGGCGCCGAGCACAAATGGCTGGCCGATCTGCCCGCGCTCGCGCGCCAGCGGCTGGCTGCCCGGGGCGTGGCCGACATCTACGGCAACGACGGCAGCGATGCGTGGTGCACTGTCGGCAACCCGTCACGGTTCTTTTCGCACCGGCGCGACGGTGTCAGCGGCAGGCTCGCCGCCTGCATCTGGAAGGCCTGACGGAAGGCCCGACTTTTCGGCCGCGGCGCGGCGCGCAGCCTCCTGCGCCGCCAGCTCGCGCTCCTTGACGGCGCGCCGCCGTCCGGGCGCGCCGAGCAGGTACACCACCAGCGCCACCGGTGCCAGCCCATACAGCAAAAAGGTGATGATGGCGCCCAGCACAGTGCCGTTGCTGGCGGTGGCTTCGGCGACAGCCATCATCACGACCACATAGAGCCAGCCGATGACGATCAGGTGCACGAACATGTGAGGGGCTGTGAATGGAGAAGAAAACCCGTGGGCGAGTGCGGGTAGGATGATCGGCGCGCTTGAAACTTGCGCTGTCGAATGCAGGATACTCAAAATCCGTCCGGGCTCTCCGGCCGCTGAAGGAGACATGATGAAACAACAAGCCGCCACCGCCGACGCCTTCGCGTCCATGCAGCAGGCGCTGACACAGGGCTGGAGCAAAGCGCTGGAATCGTTCCAGTCGGCCGGCATGGGTGGTGTGTCGACGCCCGGCATGTCGATGGATCTACCCCAGTTCAGCCTGGAGCCCGAGAAGCTGCAGGCGCTGCAGCAGCAATACGTGGAAGAAGCCTCCGAGCTCTGGCGCCAGGGCTTCAGCAAGCCGACCGCCGCCGACAAGCGCTTTGCGGCCGAGGCCTGGGGCAGCAACCCGGTGTCGGCGTTCTCCGCCGCGGTTTACCTGCTCAACGCCCGCACGCTGATGGGCATGGCCGATGCGGTCGAAGCCGATCCCAAGACCAAGGCCCGGCTGCGCTTCGCAGTCGAACAGTGGATGGCCGCCTCGGCGCCGAGCAATTCGCTGGCCTTCAATGCCGAAGCGCAGAAGCGGGCGATCGAAACACAGGGCGAGAGCATCGCCAAGGGCCTGCAGAACCTGCTGAAGGACGTGCAGCAGGGCCATCTCAGCATGACCGACGAAAGCGCTTTCGAGGTCGGCCGCAACGTGGCGACCACCGAAGGCGCCGTGGTGTTCGAGAACGAACTGTTCCAGCTGCTCGAATACAAGCCGCTCACGGCCAAGGTTTACGAGCGGCCGTTCCTGCTGGTGCCCCCGTGCATCAACAAGTTCTACATCCTCGACCTGCAACCTGAAAACTCGCTGATCCGCTATGCGGTCGAGCAGGGGCACCGCGTGTTCGTGGTGAGTTGGCGCAACCCCGACGAATCGCTGCGCGAGTTCACCTGGGATCGCTACATCGAGGACGCGGCCATTAAGGCGATCCATCTCGCGCAGGAGATCGGCGGCAGCAAGCAGATCAATGCGCTGGGTTTCTGCGTCGGCGGCACCATCCTCAGCACCGCGCTGGCCGTGCTGGCGGCGCGCGGCGAGCACCCGGTGGCGTCGGTCACCTTGCTCACCACCTTGCTCGACTTCAGCGACACCGGCATCCTCGACATCTTCATCGACGAGCAGATGGTGCAGTACCGCGAGATGCAGATGGGCAAGGGCGGCCTGCTACCGGGCGGCGACCTGGCCTCGACCTTCAGCTTCCTGCGTCCCAACGACCTGTTCTGGAACTACGTGGTCGGCAACTACCTCAAGGGCGAAACGCCGCCGCCGTTCGACCTGCTCTACTGGAACAGCGACGCGACCAACCTGCCGGGCCCGTTCTACGCTTGGTACCTGCGCAACACCTACCTCGAGAACAAGCTCAGGGTTCCCAACGCACTCACGGTGTGCGGCGCCAAGATCGACCTCGGCGCCATCGACGCGCCGGTCTACCTCTATGGCTCGCGCGAAGACCACATCGTGCCGATCGATGGTGCCTACGCCTCGACGCAACTGCTCAAGGGCAAGAAGCGCTTCGTGATGGGCGCTTCGGGCCACATCGCTGGCGTGATCAACCCGCCCGCCAAGAAAAAGCGCAGCCACTGGATCCGCGAGGACGGCAAACTGCCGGCGTCACAGGCCGAGTGGCTCAAGGGTGCGACCGAGCACGCGGGCAGCTGGTGGACCGATTGGTCGAACTGGCTGAAGGGGCATGCGGGCAAACAGATCGCCGCCCCGAAGACCTATGGCAAGGGCAGCGCCTACAAGGCCACCGAGCCAGCACCCGGCCGCTACGTCAAGGCTCGAGCCTGACTATGAGCACCCCCCCAGTCTTCGTGCACTTCGTGTCGCTTCGCCAACCCCCTTGCAGGGGGCAACACCAGCGGCCCGGCAGAGCCGGTTCCGCGGTGTTTCACGACCAGACACCCGTTTAAAGTCAGTTGTCACCCTCTAGGAGAAAGACCATGGAAGATATCGTCATCGTTTCCGCAGTCCGCACCGCTGTCGGCAAGTTCGGCGGCTCGCTCGCCGGCATTGCGGCCACTGATCTGGGTGCGCTCGTGATCAAGGAAGTGATCGCGCGCGCCAAGCTCACGCCCGACCAGATCGGCGAAGCCATCATG
>JBDUCH010000477.1:0-2629 GCA_040003555.1 Variovorax sp.
GCGGGGGACATTCGCGGAAGGGGCCACCCGCCGCCATCGGCCTACCCCCGAAACCCCAAGCACGAAGCGCCAGCGAGATCCCCGTGCCGCCAACGCGGCAACCTTCGCCAAAGGGCCGGGTTTCCTGTCTTCGAACGCGACCCGGTATCAGTGCGCCATGCCCAGCTGTTCGAGGATGGCCGGGTTCTCCAGCGTTGACGTGTCCTGCGTCACCGCCTCGCCCTTGGCCACCGAACGCAGGAGGCGCCGCATGATCTTGCCGCTGCGCGTCTTCGGCAGGTTGTCGCCGAAGCGGATGTCCTTCGGCTTGGCGATCGGGCCGATCTCCTTGGCCACCCAGGCGCGCAGTTCGTTCGCGATCCTGGTGGCTTCCTCGCCGGTCGGGCGGCCGCGCTTCAGCACCACGAAAGCGCAGATCGCCTCGCCGGTGGTGTCGTCGGGCCGGCCGACCACGGCCGCTTCGGCCACCAGTTCGGTGTGCGAAACCAGCGCAGACTCGATCTCCATCGTGCCCATGCGGTGCCCGCTCACGTTGAGCACATCGTCGATGCGGCCGGTGATGGTGAAGTTACCGGTCTTCGCATCGCGGATGGCGCCGTCGCCGGCCAGGTAATAGCGGCCTTTGAAATCTTCAGGGTAGTAGCTCGCCTTGAACCGTTCCGGGTCGCCCCAGATTGTGCGGATCATCGCTGGCCACGGCTTCTTCACCACCAGGATGCCGCCCTGGCCCCAGGGCATCGGGTTTCCGGCCTCGTCGACCACGTCGGCGCTGATGCCCGGAAAGGGCAGGCTGCAGGAGCCCGGCACCAGATCGGAGACACCCGGCAGCGGCGTGATCATGTGGCCGCCCGTTTCGGTCTGCCAGAAGGTGTCGACGATCGGACAGCGGCCGCCGCCGATATGGTGGTGATACCACTCCCAGGCGGCTGGATTGATCGGCTCGCCGACCGAGCCGAGGATGCGCAGGCTCGACAGGTCGTAGTTGCGCGGGTGCGCCATGGGCGTGCTTTCGGCCGCCTTGATGAGCGAGCGGATCGCCGTCGGCGCGGTGTAGAACACGGTCACCAGGTGATCCTGGATCATCTTCCAGAAGCGGCCGGCGTCCGGGTAGGTGGGCACGCCCTCGAACACCACTTCGGTGGCGCCGAGCGCCAGCGGCCCGTAGGTGATGTAGGTGTGGCCGGTGACCCAGCCGATGTCGGCCGTGCACCAGAACACGTCCTCGGGCTTGAGGTCGAAGGTCCAGCTGCAGGTGAGTGCGGCATGCAGCAGGTAGCCGCCGGTCGAGTGCTGCACGCCCTTCGGCTTGCCGGTGGAGCCCGAGGTGTAGAGCAGGAACAGCGGATGCTCCGCACCCACCCATTCGGGTTCGCAGCTGGTCGGCTGGGCCGCCGCGAGTTCGGCCATCCAGAGGTCGCGCGGCGCATTGAACGGCACATCGCCGCCGGTGCGCCGGGTGACCAGCACGTTGCGCACGCTCTCGCAGCCGCCGAGCGCCAGCGCGTCGTCGACGATCGCCTTCAGCGGCAGGTGCTTGCCGCCGCGCACCTGCTGGTCGGCTGTGAGCACCAGCACCGCGCCGGTGTCGGCGATGCGGTCGCGTAGCGCCTGCGACGAGAAGCCGCCGAACACCACCGAGTGGATGGCGCCGATGCGCGCGCACGCCTGCATCGCGACAACGCCGTCGATCGACATCGACATGTAGATGACGACGCGGTCGCCCTTCTTCACGCCGAGCGAGCGCAGCACATTGGCGGCGCGGCAGACCCGTTCGAGTAGTTCCGCATAGGTGATGCGCGTGACGGCGCCGTCGTCGGCCTCGAACACGATCGCGGTTTTGTGGCCGAGGCCGCGTTCCACGTTGCGGTCGAGGCAGTTGTACGACGCGTTCAGCGTGCCGTCTTCGAACCATTTGAAGAAGGGCGCATTGCTGTCGTCGAGCACCTTGGTGAAAGGGGTCTTCCAGGTGATGAACTCGCGCGCCAAGCGTGCCCAGTAGCCCTCGTAGTCGGCGTCGGCTTCGGCCACCAGCTTGTCGTAGGCCGCGCGGCCCGAGATGTGCGCATTGCGCACCGTGACGTCGCTCGGCGCGTACGCGGCGGCGGTGGTGAAAACTTTGGGTTGGGTGGTCATGCGGGTGTCTCCTGGGGGTAATGTCAATCGATGGCGCTGGCGGAATGCACGCGGTCGCGCAGCAGAAACTTCTGGACTTTTCCGGTCGACGTTTTCGGCAGCTCGCCGAACACGATGCGCCTGGGCACCTTGAAGCGCGCGAGCAATGGCCGGCAGAACTCGACCAGCTCGGCTTCCGAGACCGCGCGGCCGGCCTTGAGTTCGACGAAAGCGCAAGGCACTTCGCCCCATTTGGCGTCGGGCTGTGCCACCACGGCGGCGCTCAGCACGGCAGGGTGGTGGTGCAGCGCGTCCTCCACCTCGATCGACGAGATGTTCTCGCCGCCCGAAATGATCACGTCCTTGCTGCGATCCTTGATCTTCACGTAGCCATCGGGGTGCAGCACGCCCAGGTCGCCGGTGTGGAACCAGCCGCCCGCGAAGACCTCTTCGGTGGCGCTGGGGTTCTTGAGGTAGCCCTTCATCACCGCGTTGCCGCGGAAGAAGATCTCGCCGA
>JBDUCH010000164.1:0-8795 GCA_040003555.1 Variovorax sp.
AGCCGCAGGCTGCCGGCGGGGGACATTCGCGGAGCAGCGTGCCCCACCGCCCTGAACCCGCCCCGCTAGACTGGTGGCCCCGCCACTTCTCGCCCGGACGCGTTGCCCATGTCGTCGCCCCGCACCCTGCTGCTTGCAGTCGCCCTTGCCACGCCGCTCGCCGCCACAGCGGTGCAAGACTGCGAACTCAACGGCCAGAGCGTGAACCCGGCCAACGGCAGCACCACCGCCGGCAAGACCGGGCTGATGCGCTGCAAGGATCGAGACAGCGGCGAACTGCAGCGTGAGCAGGAGCTGAAGAACGGCGTGTTCATGGGCATCGTGCGCTACCACGGCAAGGGCCAGCTCATCAAGGAACACAGCGTCAACGCGAACGGCAACATGGAAGGCCGGGCGCGCGAGTTCTCGCCGACGGGCCAGGTGCTGCGCGAGGCGACCTACGTGAACGGCAGCGAGCGCGGGCTGGTGCGCAGCTTTCATCCGAACGGCCAGTTGCGCCGCGCGGCTTTTTACGCCGAGGCCGGGGGCGAACAGGCTTCGGTCGAGTTCAACGAGAGTGGCCAACTCTCGGCGCTGCGCTGCGGCGACCGCCCGATGCTGGCCCCTGCGGCCGACGACGCCAAGCTCTGTGGCTTCGGCGGCAAGGCTGCGGCGGTCGAGCTGTTCGACTCGCGTGGCGCCCTGCGCACCCGCGCCGTGTGGGCCAACGGCAAGCGGCAACGCAGCGAGAACCTGTACGACAACGGCAAGCCGTCGGCGCAGGAGGAGATCACCAGCAGCCAGCGCGTCGAGCGGCACTTTTCAGCGGAGGGCGTGAAGCGCGCCGAGATCGTCTGGCTCGTGACCGAACGGGGCGGCATCCGGCAGGTCGAACAGGCATTCTCCGAATCCGGCACGCTGGTGCGCGAGCAGCGCTGGAACGCTACCGGCGAGCCCGTCAGCGACAGGAGCTTCTTTCTGAACGGCCAGCCGCGCAGCCAGTCGGTCTACAGCGGCAGCGGCGAATCGCGCACAGTCGAGAACGCCACCTTCCACGACAACGGCCAGCGCGCCAGCCTGGGCCGTTACAGCGCGCCGCCGCGCGGCCGCCAAATGCCTGCCGGCACCCACCAGCGCTTCGACGACAAGGGCACGCTGGTGGCCGAATCGGTCTACGACGCGAAAGGGCGGGTCACGCGCGAGCGTGCCTGGGACGAGGCGGGCAAGCTGCAGCGCGACGACGAGGTGTTCGAGGATGGGTCGCGCAAGGCGTTTGCGAAGTAGCCGCCGCAGCTGCAATGGCCACGCCGGCTAGCGCGCGAGCGCCTTCCGCAGGCGTGGCTGCACCGCCCCGAACAGCCACTTGAAGAAGCGCGACCAGGTGGGCCGCTGCCACTCCAGCACCAGGCCGAGCAGCGACGAAACCACGAGGATCACGACGACCGCCTGCCAGAACTGGCTGGCGTCGTTCACCTTCAGTCCGAACAAGGCGAGGTAGAGCACCAGCAGTGCGTGGTGCAGCACGTAGATCGGGAAGGTCAGATCCGCCAGCACCCGGAAGCTGCGCGCCACACGGGGCGATGCCACCACGGCCGCCGCGGGTGCTGCCGGCGGCAGCATCCACAGCGCCAATGCGACGAACACGCCCGCCACCCAGTCGCTCGCGAACTGGTTCGCGAAGAACAGCGGCTTCTCGCCAAGCGCATAGGGAAACGGCGGCAGATAGAGCACGGTGAACGCCGCCGCAGCGAGTGCCAGCACCACGCACACCCACGACAGGCCGCGCCCGAGCTGCGGCCGCGGCAGCTGGTAGGCCGCGCAACCCATCAGCCAGATCGGCATCATCAGCACGATCTTCGGCCCTGCCACCAGGCAGGCGCCCAGCGCCAGCGCCCATGACTTGAGACCTCGGCCGGTGCAGTACCAGAGGCCGAAGATCACGTAGTACCAGAACTCGAAACCGAGCGACCAGAGCGGCCGGTTGACCGGCGGGGCCGCCGAGAAGAACCAGGTCTCGTTCAGGAACAGGGCGGTGACGACATAGCGCGGGCCGAAGGTTCCGCGCACGTAGTTGGCGATCAGGTCGGGGTTTGCCTGAACCCTGACCACGATCTCCACCACGGCCGTCAGCAGCAAAGCGGGAATGACCATCGAGCACAGGCGACTGAACCGCGCCTGCATATAGGACGACAGGCTTCGCTGCTTTTCGCTGGTGGTGTAGGCGATGACGAAGCCAGACAACACGAAGAACACGACAACCGCCGCGTGCGAGAGGTCGCCCGGGAGCTGGGCCACATGCGCCGTCGCGGGAAACCAAACGTCTTCGATGTGCCGATAGAGCACCGTGAGCGCCGCGAGCAGCCGCAGGCTGTCCAGCACCAGGCTGGTGCTGCCTTCGATGCGTCGCGGCGCCGTGTTCATCGGTCGGCTCGAGTCCTTCAGTCCAGCTTGATACCCTGGGCCTTAATGATCGGGCCCCAACGCTTCGATTCTGCACGCGACAGCGCCGCAAACTGCTCGGGCGTGCCAGGCAACGCTTCCATGCCGAAATCGTTGAAGCGTTTTTGCACCGCCGGATTGCCGAAGGCCTTGTTGAGTTCGCCGTTGAGTTTGGCGACCACCGGCGCGGGCAGGCCGGCCGGGCCAAGCACGCCCTGGAACGCGAACACCTCGGTGTTCGGCACGCCGACCTCGGCCAGCGTGGGCACGTTGGGCAGCAGCGTGTTGCGCTGTGCCGAGCCGATCGCAAGCACGCGCACCTTGTTGCCTTGCATGATCGGCAGGCCCGATGCGAGGTCGAGGAACATGCAAGGCACCTGGCCACCCATCACGTCGGCCATCGCCGGCGCGGCGCCGCGGTAGGGGATGTGGGTGAGGAAGGTGCCGGTGCGATTCTTGAACATTTCCATCGCGAGGTGGTGCGGCGAGCCGTTGCCGGGCGAAGCGTAGTTCAGTTTGCCGGGGTTGGCCTTCGCATAGGCCAGGAAGGCCTTGAAGTCCTGCGCCGGAAAATCCGGGTGCACCACGAGTGCGAGCGGAAAGCGGCCGATCGCGCCGATGTAGCTGAAGTCTTTTTCCGGGTTGAACGGCAGCTTGCCGAACAGGTACTCGTTGAAGGCCAGCACCGCGTTGTCGGCCGACATGATGGTGTAGCCGTCCGGCTTCGACTTTGCCACCAGATCCGCACCGATGTTGGTCGAGGCGCCGGGGCGGTTGTCGATCACGATGGCCTGGCCGAGTCCCGCCCGCATCGCCTCGGACAAGGTGCGCGCGATCACGTCGGTGCCGCCGCCCGCCGGGTACGGCACGATCCATTTGATCAGTTGCTCGGGGTAGCCTTGGGCGCGCGCCCACGGGGCGAGAGTGGCGGCGCCAGCGGCGGCCAGGCCAGTGAGGAGGTTTCTGCGTTGGGCGTTCAAGTTGTTGTCTCCGGGGATGATGAAAACGATGCGGAAAGGGATGGTAGTGGCAGCGCCTCGAGCGCGTCGACCAGCGCGCGTCGGCACTGCGCCTCGTCGCCGACCTGTTCGAACAGCAGCAGCGCGAGCCGCGCGAGGAACAGCGATTCGCGCGCGTCGCCGGCTTCGCTGATGGCGTTCGCGCACGCGGCATAGAGGCGGTCGCGGGCTTCGGGTGGCAGCGTGGCGGTCATGCGGGCTCCAGGTTCTCGGTGGGGTGCAGCGCACCAGCGCGCACCAGCGCCCGCTGGAGCACTTCGCCCGATGGCGCGTCGCGCCAGCGCGCGGCCACATGGCCGTCGGGGCGCAACAGGTAAACCGCGCCACACACCTCGCCAGCACCGAGCGCGGCGAAGGCGGCGGCGTTGTGCGCATCGCGCTGCAGCCTGTGCTGCACCAGCGGCACGCCCTGCATGTCGAATGGCAGGCTGTCACCCTGCAGCACCAGCAAGGTGAAGGCAGGCGCTTGCAGCAGATCGGTCAGGTGCCGATCCGGGCCAAGCTGCAACTCGGGCATTGCTTCGCCGGGCTGCGGCCCCGCAGCCAGCGCGTCGCTCTCGCTCGAGAGGGCCGAGTCGTCGTAGCGCACCGCCTCGGTCTGCCGCGGGTTGATGAGCTTGGCAATCTCGCGGTGCCGGGCCGAAAGCGACAGAGCGGCCTCGCGCAGCAGGTCGAAGCCGCGCGAAGGCGGCGACATGAATTCGGTGCTGCGCATTGCGCTCTCGGCGTTGATGTGGAAGGCCGCGATGCGCTCCTGCGAATAGCTGTCGAGCAACGCCGCGTCCGAAATGCCGCGCGCCACGAAGGCGAGTTTCCACGCGAGGTTGTCGGCATCGTCGAAGCCCGAATTGAGGCCACGCACGCCGAAGATCGGCATCGCATGCGCCGCGTTGCCGGCAAACACCACCCGTGCGTGACGGTAGCTCGCTAACGTCATCGCGCCGGCGCGGTACACCGACGTCCAAACCGTGTGCCACGGCAGATGGCCTTCGCCGATCGCGTCGAGATGGCGCTGCACGAACTCGGCGACGGCCGCGGGCTGCAGCGCTTCTTCGGTGCTTTGGCCGGCGCGCAGTTGGTAGTCGATGCGCCAGATGTCGTCGGGCTGGCGGTGCATGAGCACGGTCGAACCCGGGTTCCACGGTGGGTCGAACCAGGCGCGGCGCTCGGTCGGGTGATCGCTGTGCAGCTCGATGTCGATGATCACGTAGCGGCCCTCGTAGCCGGTGCCCTCGAGCGCCAGCCCGAGCGCCTTGCGCACGAAGCTCTGGCCGCCGTCGCAGGCGGCGAGCCACTGGCCGTGCAGGGTGTAGCCGCCATCGGCATTGCGCACGTCGAGCGTCACGCCCTCGTCGTCCTGGGCGAGCGCGACGAGTTCGGTACCCCAGCGGATGTCGACGAGCCCTGGCGTTGCCTCGTTGCGTCGCACGATCTCGTCGAGCAGGTATTGCTCGATGTAGTACTGCTCGAGGTTGACCATCGGCGGCAGCTTCTGCGTGTCGTCATGCGGCATTTCGAAGCAGAACACCTCGTCGGTCTTGTAGAAGCTGCGCCCGCCTGTCCAAGGCAGCCCCTTGGCCAGGAACGCAGGCAGTGCACCCAGACGTTCGATGATCTCCAGGCTGCGGCGCGAGATGCAGGCCGCGCGGCTGCCGACGCAGACGGTGTCGTCGGCTTCGAGGATCACGCTGCGCACACCATGGTTGGCAAGGCCGAGCGCGAGCGCCATGCCGACCGGGCCGCCACCGGCGATGACGACGGGATGCCGGCCCGGCGCGATGCCGGCTTCGAGCGGTGGCGTGAAAGGCGCAAAGCGCGTGTAGTGGAAGGCGCCGACCGAAGGCGGCAATGCGTCGCCGGCCATGGGAGGCAGCGGCCCCGAGGCAGCGTCGCCGGGGCGGGCGGAGGAAACGGTGGGAATGGTGGGAATCGTGGAAGGGCTCATCGAAATCTCAGTGCAGAACCCGTTGCAGCCAGGCTTCCATAGCGTCGGCCGATTGCGTGACGAGCGCGGGCTGGCCCGCAAGGTAGTGGTTGCCGCCGACGATCGGTACTTCGGTGAGCCGGTCGCGCCCCGCCTCGCGCCAGAGTGCGGCCGTGCTCGGAAAGGTCGAGCCGTCGGCCGTGTGCGTCATCACCAGCACCGGCACGGAGGTGTGCGCGAGGCAGGCCGGCCCGTCGGCCTGCGAACCCGACGACCATTGCGACAACCACGAGCGCAGCGTGTTGAAACGGCCCATCGCATTGGCCGCGTAGTTGACCGTGCGCGCATCGCCCCAGATCGAGCCGGCCGGGCGGTCGTTGGCATCGAGCGAAGTGTCCAGAAAGCGCGGGTCGCTGTGGGTGCGGTAGACCAGAAAGGTCTGGTCCGACGGCGCCCCGGGCGTGCCGCGCAGCATGCGCAACCGCCCCCACACCCAGGCTTCGACGCGGTCGCGCCGCGAAAGCTGCGCGGCGCGGAAGCGCGCCACGTAGTCGGCCGCGAAGGGCACGGACTCGGCGCCCGCATAGAGATCGAAGGCCGGGTCGGTCGTGAGCGGATCGGCCTCGTCGATCACCGACGGATCCAGCCACTCGGCGAGCAGCCGCGAACGGCCGGGATGCGCGGCCGACAGCATCAGCGCATCGACCGGTGGCAGATCGGCCGGCGACAGGTGCGTGGGCAGGCCGTCGACAAAGGTGGTCGCGGTCAGCGACTCGGCCTGCGACTGGTAGAAGGCCGACAACGCCGCCCCGCCCGAATTGCCGACGAGCACCACCTTTCTGAAGCCCTGCGCACGCAGCCACTTCACGCCCGCGCCCAAGTCCTGCAGCACCGTTTCCATCAGCAGCATGGTGTCGTTGCCCGCATAGCGCGAGTTGAGCCCCATGCAGGCGATGCCGCGTGCAGCCAGTGGCTCGAGCAGGTAGTGGCCCATGAAGTTGCTGGTCGGGTGCATCACGATCGCTGCCGTGCCGGTGCCCTGCCCTTTCGGCCGCATCAGCGCGCCGAAGATGCGCGGGCGCAGCGCCTGCAGGCCCGACTGGCTTTCCATCGTGACGCCGGACTGGACGTCGATGACCACGAGCTCAGCGTCAGACATGCGCGGCCCTGCGTTGGGCCGTCCAGGTCGCGAGTGATGCGTGCGCGGCGCGCTTGTAGCCCTCGAGCACCGGCTGGGTCGCGAGCTCGGTCGTCAGTTCGAGCCGCAAGCCGTTGGGGTCGAAGAAGTAGATCGAGTGGATGTAGCCGTCGTGGTCGGTGATGCCGATCACGTCGATGCCGTGGGCCTGCAGCCGTGCCTTCATGTCCTGCAGCGCGTGATCCGATTCGACGCGCAGCGCGATGTGGTTGACCCAGGCCGGCGTGTTGGGCGAAGGCGCGGCGGCCATGTCGTCGCCGAGGTCGAAGAACGCGATGTGCGACCCGTCGGCCATGCGGAAGAAGATGTGCACATAGGGGCAATGCTCGCCGGTGGAAGGCACCGTGTCCTTCTTGATCACGTGCGTGAGCGGCAGGCCGAGGATGTCTTCGTAGAAGTGGCGGGTTTCTTCGGCATCGCGGCAGCGCCAGGCGAAGTGGTGCAGGCCGTTGATCGGATGGAGCGTCGTGGTGTGCGTCATGGTGGAGGGATTGTCCGGATGCCCCCCGTTGCTGCGTGTCGTAACTTCGTACGAAGTGTTTACCCTGAGACCCCATGAAGCGACGTCGCATTCATCCCGCCCGCACGCCGATGGACGCTTCGGTTGCCGTCGGCATCGTTGCCGGCATCGGCACGCCGCACCTGGCCGACGGCTTTCTGGCCGCGATGCAGCAGGTGCTTCCGCTCACCTTCTGCACCGTGTTCGCGCTTGGCGCCAGCGGCCGTGTGGTGACCGTTTCAACGGCCAGCAACTACGGCGATGCCGCCGCGCTGACCTCGGAGCGCTACATCGAAAACCGCTTCGACCTGCTCGACCCCAACATGGTGTGGCTCTCGGCGCGCAAGCTGCCGATGCAGCCGCAGTTGTGGCTGAGCCACCAGCGCGCCGAAGAGGTGGCCGACCCGGCCTACCGCGCGGCCTGCTATGGCGATGTCGGCATTCGCGAGCGCAGTTCGGTGCTGCTGTTGCTGCCCGGCGGTCAGCGCGCGGCCGTAAGTTTCTATCGCAGCCTGGCGCTGCCGGAGTTCGACGAAGCGGATCTCGAACTGATCGCCAACCACGGCGCGTTGCTGGCCGAGGCCACCGCCGCGCACAGCCGCGGTCTGGTCGGGGCGGCCACCTCGCAGCAATCCGCCGGCATCCGGCCGATAGAGCCGCGCCTGCTGGCGCTGACGGTGCGCGAGCGCGAGGTCATCGGCCACCTGCTGGCCGGCCGCACCGCCAAGCAGGCCGCGCGCGAACTGGGCGTTGAACTGAGCACCGTGCGCACCCACCAGTACCGCGCGTTCCGGCGGCTGGGGATCAGGACGCTGAAGGCGTTGCTGCTGGAGCTTGGCGGGCGCTAAGAGCTTCCGCCAGCCACCATCGACAGCGCAGGCAATTCGATTGTTTCTGACCCAACGGGGTCAATTTTTCGAGGGCATGGCAGCTGTCAATTGCGGCGCCACGACTTCCTGCTCGATCGCCCCGAACGCCGACTGCCCATCCTTGCCCTTCATCTCGATGCGGATGGTGTCGCCGTACTTCATGAACTCGGTGCTCGGCTGGCCGTCCTGAATGGTTTCGATGCAGCGCTTTTCGGCAATGCACGAATAGCCCTTAGGCCAGTCCATGCCGCCGTCCTTTTTCTCGACGCCCTTGTTGCTGACGGTGCCGCTGCCGACGATGCTGCCGGCGCGCACGTTGCGCGTTTTTGCGATGTGCGCGATGAGCTGGCCGAAGTGGAAGGTCATCTCGTCGCCGGCATCGCACAGGCCGACCTTGCGGCCGTTCCAGGTGCTTTGCAGCGTGAGGTGCACGCGGCCACCGATCCAGGCTTCGCCCAGTTCGTCGGGCGTGACCGCGACCGGACTGAACGCGGTGGCGGGCTTGCTCTGGAAGAAGCCGAAGCCCTTGGCCAACTCGGCCGGAATCAGGTTGCGCAGGCTCACGTCGTTGGCCAGCATCACCAAGCGGATGCCGTCGAGCGCCTGTTCGGCCGAGGCGCCCATCTTCACGTCTCCGGTGACGACTGCGATCTCGGCCTCGAAATCGATGCCGAAGGACTCGCTCGCGACCACCACCGGGTCGGTTGGCCCGATGAAATCGTCGCTGCCGCCCTGGTACATCAGCGGGTCGGTGTAGAAGCTCTCGGGCACTTCGGCATTGCGGGCCTTGCGCACCAGTTCGACGTGGTTCAGGTAGGCCGAGCCGTCGGCCCACTGGTAGGCGCGCGGCAGCGGCGCCATGCACTGC
>JBDUCH010000165.1:0-8784 GCA_040003555.1 Variovorax sp.
GGGTTCAGCACGTACTGGCCGTTGATGTAGCCAACGCGGGCGGCGCCGATCGGGCCGCTGAACGGAATGCCGGAAATCGACAGCGCGGCGCTGACGCCGATCATGGCGGCGATGTCGGCATCGACTTCGGGGTTGAGCGAAAGCGTGTGGATGACCACGTGCACCTCGTTCAGGAAGCCTTCGGGGAACAGCGGGCGGATCGGGCGGTCGATCAGGCGGCTGGTCAGCGTTTCGTGTTCGCTCGGCTTGGCTTCGCGCTTGAAGAAGCTGCCCGGGATCTTGCCCGCGGCGTAGGTCTTCTCGATGTAGTCGACGGTCAGCGGGAAGAAGTCCTGGCCGGGCTTGGCCGATTTGGACGCCACCACGGTGGCCAGCACCACGGTGCCTTCGATGTCGACGATGACTGCGCCGCCGGACTGGCGCGCGATTTCACCGGTTTCCAGAACGACGGTCTTGCCGCCCCATTGGAAGGACTTGGTGATTTTGTTGAAGAGGCTCATGTTTTGCTCCTGTTTTGATGGCGGGGCACACAGTCCCCGCGGGCGGTTGGAGCGCTCTCAGAACACGATGCCATTCCAGTGCAGTTCGACTCGAACTTCATTGGAATGACACAGCTTCGCTCTGTTTTGCACTCCGAAAAGGGTTCACGAAGTAAAAAACGCCTGAGCTAGTGGACTAACTCAGGCGTTTTTGCATGCGATTCGAATTACTTGCGCAGGCCCAGCTTGGCGATCAGCGCGGTGTAACGGTCGGCATCCTTGGACTTGAGGTAGTCCAGGAGCTTGCGGCGGCGGCTCACCATGCGCAGCAGGCCGCGACGGCCATGGTGATCCTTGGCGTGCGTCTTGAAGTGGGGGGTGAGCTCGTTGATGCGGGCGGTCAGCAGTGCGACTTGCACCTCAGGACTGCCGGTGTCGTTGGCGGCGCGGGCGTTGTCTTTGACGACTTCGGCCTTGATGGAGGCTGCGATCATGGTTGGTTTCCTTGTTCCGGGATGTTTGACTTGCGGTGTGCGCTGGAACTGCACGCACCGTGCGGATTGCCAAAAAGCAAAGCCCGTCGATTATAGCCCGAGCCACCGCGTCAGCCGATTCACCCCTTCAACCAGCCGCTGCGGCTCCTTTGAAGCGAAGCACCAGCGCAGCCAGCCCTGGGCTTCCGGGCCGAAGGCATTGCCGGGCGCCAGGCCGAGGCCGGCTTCGGTCACCAGGCGCTTGGCGACGGCCAGCGAGTCGTCAAAGCCGTCAAGCTGGAAGAACGCGTACATCCCGCCACGGGCCGGCGCGACCTTGACGCCCGGCACGGCTGCGAGCAGCGGCACCAGCGTGTCGCGGCACTGTTTCAGGTGCGCCACCACACGCGGCGTGACTTCGTCGGTGCGCGTGAGCGCCACTACGCCGGCGCGCTGGGTGAACACGCTGGCGCAGGAGGTGTTGAACTCAATCAGCTTGCCGATGCCGTCCATCAGCGCGGGCGGCAGCACCAGCCAGCCGAGCCGCCAGCCGGTCATGAGGAAGCTCTTGGAGAAGCTGTGAACGACCACGAGGCGGTCGTCCGGCGTGGCGATGTCGAGAAAGCTCGGCGCACAGCCATTCGGGCTCGGCTCGTAGTACAGCCGCTCGTACACCTCGTCGGCCAGGATCCAGGTGCCCGTGCCGCGGCAGTGGTCGAGGATCGCCTGCTGCTCCGCCCGCGTCATCGTCCAGCCGGTGGGGTTGTTCGGCGCGTTGACGATCAGCAGCCGGGTGGCGGCGGTAACCGCCGTGCGCAGCGCGTCGAGGTCGAGCGCCCATTCGCCTCCCCTGGCCACCAGCGGCACGCAGCGCACCGTGGCGCCGAGGATCGCCGGCTGGGCCGTGAGGTTGGGCCAGACCGGGGTGACCGCCACCACCTCGTCGCCGGCATCGACCAGCGCCTGCACCGCGAGCATCAGTGCGTTGACGCCGCCCGAAGTGACCGCGATGCGGCCTGCGTCGACGCGCGGATGCAGGCGGCTGGTGTAGGCCGCGATGGCTTCGCGCAGTTCGGGCAGGCCGAGGTTGTGGGAATAGAAAGTTTCGCCCCGGGCCAGCGAATCGATCGCGGCCTGGCGGATGAACTCGGGCGTGACTTCGTCGCTTTCGCCGAACCAGAACGCGAGAACGTCGTCGCGGCCGAGCCCGGCATTGGCGACTTCACGGATCCGGGAGGCTTCGAGGTTGAGGATGGCGTTTCGCATCGGTCGATTCTCCAAGGTCTCAGGCCGGCCGCAGCATCCGGCAGATGGTGGGCATTTCGGCCCGTGCGGCCTCGATGGTCTTGACCACGCGAAAGCCGTAGCCCGAGCCTTCGACGTCGAACTTCACGCCGGGTGCGCCCTGCCTGTCCATCACGCCCACTACCAGTTGCTGCTGGAACTGGTGGTCGGCGGCGCGCATGCGCCCGCGCTGGCCGGCCAGCGTGACATCGGCGGATTCGAGCGCCCGCGCCACCGGCACCGCTTCGGTGCTCGCAGCGCGCTCGAGCGCTTGCGCCAGCGCCTCGACCAGCAACTGCATGCGCATGTGCACATAGTCGTCGGCCGGCTTCGGAAAGCGCGCGCGGAACGACTGGTAGAACGCTTCCGACGCTGGCGTCTGCACATTCGGCAGCCAGTCGGCCACCGCCGCGACGCGGCCGATGCCGGCCTCGCCGATCGCCGCGGGCGCACCGAGCGCGTTGCCGTAGAACGTATAGAACTTGCCCTGGTAGCCGGCCTCGCGCGCCGCCTTCACCAGCAGCGTGAGGTCGTTGCCCCAGTTGCCGGTGACCACGGCCTGCGCGCCGCTTGCGAGGATCTTGCTCGCGTAGGGAGAGAAGTCCTTCACGCGGCCCATCGGATGCAATTCGTCGCCCACCACCTGCACGTCGGGCCGCAGCTGGACGAGTTGCCGCTTCGTTTCGCGCAGCACCGCCTGGCCGAAGCTGTAGTCCTGGCCGATCAGGTAGACCCTCTTGAGCGCGGCGTCGTCCTTCATGACATCCATCAGCGCGGTCACGCGCATGTCGGCATGCGCGTCAAAGCGAAAGTGCCAGAAGCTGCAGCGCTCGTTGGTGAGCACCGGATCGACCGCCGAGTAGTTGAGGAAGATCACGCGGCGCGAAGGGTCGCGCTCGTTGTTCTTGTCGATCGCGTCGAGCAGCGCGGCAGCGGTGGCCGACGAATTGCCCTGCAGCACGATGCGCGCGCCATCGTCCATGGCCGCGCGCAAGGCCGACAGCGCCTCCTCGTTCTGGCCCTTGCTGTCGTAACGGTCAATCTGCAGCTGCCGGGCGCCCCCCGGCAGCTTGATGCCGCCGCGCGCATTGACCCGCTCCACGGCCCACAGCAGATTGCGGAACACCGCCTCGCCGGTATTGGCGAAGGGGCCGCTCATGCTTTCGACCAGCGCCAGCCGGATCGGCTGGGCGGCCTGTGCGTGCAGCGGAAGAACCACCGACGCCGTGAGCGCGCCGCCTAGCGCCAGCGCACCGGATTTCAAGACCCGGCGACGCGAAATATCGGGGAGATTCATGCTCTTGAAACGCGCCTGCAGATGCCTAGATGAGATGGCATGCGGCACGCATTGATGGAAAGGCCGCGCAGTGTAAGGGACACACATTCTTGTCCCGCTTGTCCTCATCTTTCATTCGATTCAGGAGTTCATCATGTTCTTTGCACCCGCAGTTCGCACCTTCTCGCCCCGCTTGCACGACCGCAGCTTCGAGCGCTTCGTCAACCAGGCCTTCTCCAGCGCCTCGACTGCGCGCCAGGACGTGAAAGTTGAACAGGACGACACCAGTTGGACCTTGTCGCTTGACGTGCCCGGCTTGTCGCGTGAAGACCTGAGCATCGGCATCGAAGGCGCCGTGGTTCGCATCGAGAGCAAGACCGAAGCCGCGCGCCAGGTCAAGGCTGCCTACGAATTCCCGCTCGACATCGACCCCGCCACCAGCGAAGCCAGACTGGTGAATGGCGTGCTGACGCTCAAGCTCGGCAAGCGAATTCCCGTTAGCACCAAAGTCGAGCTGTCGATCCAGTAATTGGGCCCCGAAAACAACGGGTCGGTAACTTCTTGTTGCCGGCCCTTTTTGCATGGGAGGCGACAATACGATCGAACAGTCCGTGCATTCAGTAACCTTTTTTCAAATACTTTTTTCTTATATGCGCTTCGACCTGAGACCGGTTTTTCCGACTCAAGGTTGATGTTTTCCGTGAAGCAGGCCCGATGAACACGCATTTGCAGGCAGCCAGTCCCGGCGCGCGCGCCGACACCTTGCTCGTTTTCTTGCCGGGCGCCTTTCTGAAGCTGGAAGACTTCGAGCGCGAGGGCTTCGTGAGCGCGGTGCGCGAACGCGATCTGGCGGTCGACGTGCTGCTGGTCGACGCCAATGTCTCCTACTACTACGACCAATCCTTCATCGAGCGCCTGCACGCGGGCGTGATCGAACCGCAGCGCGCAAGGGGCTACAAATCGATCTGGCTGGTCGGCATCTCGATCGGCGGCTTCGGCGCGCTGATCCATGAACTGGCGCGTCCGGGCCGCGTCGATGGCATCGTCGCCCTCGCGCCGTACCTCGGACGCCGGCCGCTCGGCGCCGAAATCCTGAAGGCCGGCGGCCTGCGTGCGTGGCGCGAGCCCGGCGGCCCGCCGCCCGACGACGAGGCCGACCGCAAACTCTGGCCCTGGCTGCAGCAATATGCCGACCCCGCGGCTTCCAGGCGCATGCCCCCGCTGTACCTGGGCTATGGCCTGAGCGACCGCTTCGCATCGAACCACCGGCTGTTGGCCGAGGTGCTGCCTGAAGGCCACGTGTTCACCACGGAAGGCGGCCACGACTGGCCGCAGTGGGCTGACCTCTGGCGCCAGATGCTCGACGTGCTGCCGTTGCCGGTACACAGCACGGAGCCCATGCTGGTCACCGCGGACGCCTGAACCCACAGTGCTTTCCCTGTTCCGATCTGTCCCGCTGGCACTGGCGGCGGCCGCGCTGGCGCTGCCGCTGCGTGCAGCCGAGGTCATCGCCGTGCCGCCGCCGGATGCCCGCGCAACCGCCGAGGTGTTTTTCTCGCCCGGCGCGAACACCGACCGCGCCATTGCCGCCGCGATTGCCGACGCCCGAACCCGGGTATGGATTGCCGGCTACTTCTTCACCTCGTCGGTGGTGGCAAAGGCGCTGGACGAGGCGCACGCGCGCAAGGTCGACGTGCGGGTGTTGCTCGACCGCTCCCAGGTCACGCAGCGGTATTCCAGCGCCACCTTCTTCCACAACCGCGGCGTGCCGCTCTGGATCAACGCGCGCTACCCGGTGATGCACCACAAGTTTCTGGTGGTCGATGCGGCAACAGTCGGCTTCGGCTCGATGAACTTCACCCGCGCCGGTGCACAGCAGAACGCTGAAAACTTCAATCTGTTCCGGCGCTGGCCGCAGCTCGCAGAGACCTATGGGCGCGAGTTCCAGCGGCTCGAGCGCGAATCGGAGCGCTACCGGCCGGGCATGACCTTCGATGCGGACGGCGCGGCCGGCGAGAAGGCGGAATAGCCCGCCTCAGGCCGCCGCCAGCGCATCGAGCGGCCAGCGCGGCTTGACGTCGAAGGCATAGCGCGCGGAGGCTTGCTGCATGCCCGCCTGCAGCCGCATGGCAGCAGCCATCGCGATCATCGCGCCGTTGTCCGTGCACAAATGCAGCTCGGGGTAGTGCACGCGCACGCCACGCTTCGCGCAAGCGGCATCGAGCTGCCGGCGCAGATCCCGGTTGGCGCCCACGCCACCGGCCACGACGAGCCGGCTCATGCCGGTCGCGCCGAGCGCGGCCAGGCTCTTCTTCAGCAGCACTTCGACGATGGCCGCCTGCGTCGACGCGGCCAGGTCGGCCTTGCGGGCTTCCAATTCTTCGCCGAGCTTTTTTGCCTGCGTCATGACGGCTGTCTTGAGCCCGGCAAACGAGAAATCAAGGTCGCCGCTGTGCAGCAAGGGGCGCGGCAACCTGAATGCGGCCGGATCGCCCTGCTCCGCCAGTTTGGCGAGCCACGGGCCGCCCGGGTACGGCAGGCCCATGAGCTTGGCGCTCTTGTCGAAGGCCTCGCCAGCCGCGTCATCGATGGTTTCGCCGAGGATTTCGTAGCGCCCCACTCCGTCGACTCGCATCAGTTGGGTGTGGCCGCCCGACACCAGCAGCGCGACGAACGGAAACTCGGGCGGATCGGCGCTGAGAAACGGCGAGAGCAGGTGTCCCTCCAGATGATGTACGCCGAGCACCGGCTTGCCGAGCGCCGCACCCAGCGCGCAGGCCACCCCGGCGCCGACCAGCAGGGCACCAGCCAGACCCGGGCCGCGCGTGTAGGCCACCACGTCAACCTCTGCCAGATGTCGGCCGGCTTCGTCGAACACCGACTGTGCCAGCGGCAGCACGCGCCGGATATGGTCGCGGCTGGCCAGTTCCGGCACCACGCCGCCGTAGGCCTGGTGCATCGCGATCTGGCTGTGCAGCGCATGCGCGCGCAATAGCGGTGTGGCGTCGCCCTGCGACTCGACGAGGGCAACGCCGGTTTCGTCGCACGACGATTCGATTCCCAGAACAAGCATAGGGCGAGTTTAGGGGGCGCACACTTTCGGGGCACGGATGTTGCTCGATATCCTTCCAACAGAGGGCAGACGCCCTCGCCCCTTACCACGATGAAATCCGGACTGAGCTTTCTTGTCGCGGCCCGCCGATGCGAAATCGACGAGCTGGATCAGCTCGCGCGCACCAGCGAGCTGGTCGGCACGATCGGGCGCCTGGTGCACGCGCTGCAGCGCGAGCGCGGGCTCTCGAACGTACTGCTGGCGTCGCAGGGGCAGCGCTATGCGCAGCAGCGCAGCGCGCAAATCGGCGAATGCATCAGGCTCGAACACGACGTGCGCACTGGCTTCGACCGGCTCGAAACCAAGGGCCGCCGCGTCGGCAACGGCACCCGCTTGTTCAGCCGCATCGCCTGGGTGCTGCCCGGGCTGGACGCCCTGCCCGTGCTGCGACGCCGCATTGGTGCACTGGAGCTCGGCGCGGCCGACGCCACCACGGCGTTTGCCAAGCTGATCGCCGGCCTGCTCGCCGTGGTGTTCGAGGCTGCCGACGGCGCCACCGACCCGGAGATCTCGCGGCTGCTCGCTGCCATGTTCAATTTCATGCAGGGCAAGGAGTTCGCGGGCCAGGAGCGCGCCTGCGGTGCGGCGGCCTTTGTCGAAGGCCGCAACGACCCGCTGCGCCAGCAGCAATGGCTGCAGCTGATCACGGCCCAGGAACGCTGTTTCAACGTGTTCGCCGACTTCGCGGGCCCTGCCCTGACCGAGGACTGGCGCCACAACCAGCCCGCGGCCGAAGTGGCCGAACTCGAACGGCTGCGCCGCGTCGCGCACTCGGCACCTGCCGGCGCGACGCTCGACCGCGAACTCAGCACCACCTGGTTCGACTGCTGCTCGCTGCGCATCGATGCGATGAAGGCGGTGGAAGAACGGCTGGCGGCCGACCTGCGCACCCTGTGCGCCGGCAAGATCGCCGAAGCCCGCGCCGAGGCCGACACGCACCAGGCCTTGCTGGACCAGTTGGTGGCCGACACCGATACGCACACAGCACGGGCCACCACCTTCTTCGACGACCCCGAACTGGCGCCGGCCGCACCCTACGGGCACCAGCTCGAGCGCTCGATTCTCGAAATGGTGCAGGAACAGGCGCAGCGGCTGCAGGCCATGAGCGACGAGCTCGACTCCGTGCGCGCCACACTCAACGAGCGCAAGCTGGTCGAACGCGCCAAGGGCCTCCTGATGGCGCACCGCCGCATGACTGAGGAAGAGGCTCACAAGATGCTGCGGCAGACCGCGATGAACCAGAACCGCCGCCTCGTCGACGTGGCGGAATCGGTGCTGTCGATGGCCGAATACCTGCCCGGCAGCACCTGAATTGGTGCGCCGCACAACGAGAGTGCCGCCCCGGGGGATTTGAGCAGGATCAGCCTCCAGCGCTGATGTCACGGGCCCCGTCAGCTATAACTTTGATAGCAACCCGCCATCAAAACACACTGGCACGCCACTTGCTTTCAGCTTCGACATAGGCCCACAAAGGTCTGCAGGCAGGTGGCATCCAATGGCGGGTGTCGCCCGCCGAACAGGACAAAGGCGTCCTTACCCCGCACTGGCCCGGCCCCGAGCCGACCGTGCGCGGTAAGGACGCCTTTTTTGTTTTTCGCCTCTTCTTTTTTTAACTGGAGTTCGACCCCATGACCGTTGCGCTGAAATTCAAGCTGAGCCGACGCACCGTCCTTCAAACCGCCGCCGTCGCCGCCGTGGGAATCAACCCTGCGCTGCGCGCCGCGGTCTGGGCCCAGGGCTCGGACAAGCCCGAAAAGGCCGAAGTCAAGATCGGCTTCATTCCGCTGACCGACTGCGCCAGCGTGGTCATGGCCTCGGTGCTGGGCTTCGACAAGAAATACGGCGTGAAGATCGTGCCCAGCAAGGAAGCGAGTTGGGCCGGCGTGCGCGACAAGCTGGTTAACGGCGAGCTCGACATGTCGCACGTGCTCTACGGCCTGATCTACGGTGTCCATGTCGGCGCCGGCGGCCCCAAGAAGGACATGGCCGCACTGATGGGCATCAACCGGAACGGCCAGGCGATTTCACTGTCGAAGCAACTGGCCGACAAGGGCGCGGTCGACGGCCCCTCGCTGGCCAAGCTGATGGCGAAGGAGAAGCGCGAATACACCTTCGCCGGTACCTTTCCCACCAGCACCCACACCATGTGGCTCAACTACT
>JBDUCH010000011.1:0-28221 GCA_040003555.1 Variovorax sp.
TGGACACTCACAACCGCACTTTCGTAAGCGCGGGACTGCCCCACTACCCGGCGCGGCCCATCTTTCGGGCGGTGAATGCAAAGGACGGATACGTCATGGGTTACATCCATACCAATGCGCAGTGGGAGGGGTGCGCGCGAGCATTCCGGCGCGAGGACCTTCTCTTGGACCCGCGCTTCTCAAGTCCCTCGCAACGACTGACGAACGTCGCCGCCATGTGGGCAGAGATGGAGGAGGGCGCGCAGAACCTCACGACGGCGGAAATCATGGAGGTCGCCGTTGCGAACAGCGTTCCGATGTCGCGCGTGAACACGGTTGATGAACTCATAGCCGATCCGCAGGCCATACACAACCAGGTATTCGTCGATTATCAAGACGAGGTGGTTGGGACGCTACGCACGCTGAACTTCCCGATCCGCTTCGGGAAGACGCCCGCCAACGTCGATTCGCGCGCACCGCTGAAGGGCGAAAACACTGAGCAGGTGCTCTCGAAACTTGGCCTGGCGCCTGTGCGCATAAATGAGCTGCGAGCCGATGGTAAGGTTTTGCAAGGGCCGTAGCCCGGCGATCGATCCGCTTGGTTCCTCCCTCAATCAGGGTGGGGACAGTCAGGGCAGCGAGACAGGCATTTCCAGCACCAGTCGGCGCTTTTCCAGTGCGCGTCGATCGAACTTCCGGACAGCGGCCAGCATCGCGAAGCCATCCTTGCCGGGGAGGCGCACATCCGAGACGACGGAGCCAGTCCACAGGGTGTTGTAAGGTGTGTTTTGGCCATTGCATTGGCAGCCGGCGCAATGTCGGTTCACGCGTGGCCGACAAGACCGTGACGGTCATCGTGCCGTGGCCTCCGAGCGGCCCGTCTGACATCGCCGCCCGGCCCGTCGCTCAGCGCCTGTTCGCGTCGCTCGGAAAGACGCTCGTGATCGACAATCGCGGGGGCGCGGGCGGCAACATGGAATCGGCGATCGTTGCCAGCCGAATCGACGAGCTCCTACCGCATCGCTGGACCGCGGCACCAGCCCAGATCTGACCTGACCTGCACATCGCTCGTCAAGACGGGTTCACCGGCTGCTTACGCCCGTGCGGGTCGTACAGCCGCACGCCTTCGCCGCGCACCACGTGCAGCGGCTCGTCGTAGAACAGCGGCGCGCCCTTTCCGATTACGCGGTGGCGGCGCTCGAGCAGCGAGTCGGCCATGCAGGTGGATCGATGAGAAACAGGCTGCGCGCTCCAAAATCCACCCACGTCGCCGAGGCCGTTGTGCCGTTCTCGCGTTCGTCACCGTTGGCCGAACGAGGCCACGTCGGACCGGCCCCGGGGAAACGCATGTCAGATGCCGGCTGCACGCCAGACGATCTTCCCACCTACCATCGTCAGCATGCTCTTCGTGCCCATGATGGCCGCCGGTGCTGGCAGGTTGAAGACGTCCTGGGACAGCACAACCAGATCGGCCAGCTTGCCGACCTCGAGGGTACCTTTGCGGTTCTCTTCATTCTCGGCGTAGGCTGAGCCCAGCGTGAAGGCGGACAGCGCCTGCTTCAAGGTAATCGCCTCAGAGGGGTTCATTGGATGGGTCATCGCGAAGAAGATGTCCAACCAAGGCGATTCCACTGATCCAATGACATCGGTGCCGAAGGCGAGTGGAATGCTTTGGCCGAGCAAACTCTTCAGAGGTTGGGCATCTTTGGAGCGGACTGGACCGATCCGGGCCTGGAACATGTCCGGTAAGGCAGTGTGAAGGGGGTTCTGAACGACGATCGCGCCCAAGGCCTTCAGCGCAGCATAGTGGCGCGGAAAGATGAGGTCACCGTGCTCGATTCGCAACCGCCGCCCATTCCAGGCATGGGCGCCTCCGGTCTGCAGCGCTGCGGCAAGCACGTTATCGACGGCGCCGTCGCCGACGGCGTGGATGACCGCCTGATTCTCCACGGCTGATCCCTGAAGCGCCATGCCCATCATCGACGCCATGGTCGGCTGCTCAAAATTGAATGTGCCGCGGGTGTCGGGCTGGTCTGTGTAGGGGGCATCCAGATAGGCGCCGTGCTCGGCGGGAGAGCCGTCTGTGATCCACTTGAAACCGGTTCGAGTAACCCGTTCCTTTGCCTGTTGCGGCACAGGCGCATCGCACGGTTCATTGGTCGTGAGCGGAAAACAGAGCGCACGCACCCGGATCGGCAAGTCGGCAAGCGCCAGGACCCGGAGTTGTCGCTCCAACGGAAGTCCCAAGCCGATGTCCGTGATGCTCGTATACCCAAATTGCACCGCTTGCGTCGCCATGAATCGATACATCGCGACGAGCTGCTCGTCGGTTTGTCCCGCGAAGAGAATCCGGTTGAGCTGATGCTCTGCGTACTCGTAGACCAGCCCGTTCAACTCGTTGCTTCCTGCGAGCCGACCCAGGCGACCGCCAAAGGGGTCGGGTTGCGCCGTGCTCCAGCCCAGTGCGGCTACTGCGGCGCTGTTGACGTAGGTGCCGTGGCCTGACCAGACCTTCAGGATGACCGGATGTTGGGGCGAGACGGTATCGAGTATTTGTCGCGTTGCGCCGGGATCATTGACCAACGCCGTACCGACTGAGACGACCAGCCAAGTCCCGGGCGGTTGCTTGCTTGTACCGGCCCGAATCAGCGCAAGAACGTCGGTCAGAGTCGGCCCCGGTGCGGGCACGAATTCCTGCGTGTTGAGGTAGACGCCTGGAGTCGCCAGCACATGGACGTGTGCATCGTTGATTCCCGGGACAACTGTACGACCACCCAGATCGATCGTTTCGATCTGACTGGCGAGATAACCAAGCTCCGCATCGGTGTCGACCGCCACGATCTTTTCATCGCAGACGACAATCGACTCCGCCGACGCGTGCTCTGGTTGACCGGTGAACACCTTGCCATGCTGGAGCAACCGGCAGAGCTTGGACGTCGCCAGCGCCTGAGACCGCGCGGGGTTCGACTCCGTTTCGCAGCCAACGAGCGAGACGACGAGCAGGAGCAGGGCGAGCAAGTTCGCCGTTTGGACTCGACGCCCACAACGGCCTGCTGTTGCACATCCGATTCCAGCGACACCGGCTGCCTCCAACACCGAATACGCGCCATTGAGGGGCCGGTCGCCAATACGGAACGTTTCCATACTCGAGTCTCCTATTTATGCAGCCGGTTGAAAGTACCGTCAAGCCTTCGCCAATGATGTTCAGCGCCTTGAACAGCCGATGCACAAACAGCATCGGGCGTAGTTCTGAGCGCCTCAATGATGGCCAAGATCGCGCCGTGCGGTTAGCCCGAATCGGCAACCGCCGGCGGGCCAGCCCAGAGGTCGGCGCGGCGTCGCATCGGCGACTGGCAAGGATTGTTGCAACGCTCGCCGGCGCGTTCTGCCGTACTACCTTCCGCCCAACTGCGGCCGTGGCGTCGATCTCGAATAGGATGCCCGTGCGGCGAGCGCCTGAACCCCGACCAGCGTCGATGTCGGCCCTCGATCGCCGAAGTGCTGGCGCATCGCGGCGTTGATGACGGGACGGTGTTTTTGGCCGTCGAGGCCGACGACGTACATGCGCACGCGCACGACGTCCTGGCCGCTGCCACCGGTGGCGCGCAATCACACCCCGCCTTCGGCGGCCAATACCGTTTTGACCCGGCACATGCGTACGCGTCATCCAACGAACTCCTTGTCGACAGAAAGGCTGCCGCCGCCCACGTAAGCTGACAGCCAAGGCGTAAGCGGCACATCAGCACGCCCGCTGGGACTATCAGTGCGGCGTTGCGGCGCGCGTTAGCCAAACGAGATGCACGCGCCACGGCTGCGGTGTTCGTCTTTGCTTTCCACATCGCAGGCGGCACGGCGGCGTCAAAAGCGCGTGCTTCGGTCACTGAAGCGGCACTGCAGGATTGCAGATTCGGGTTACTTGCCGACCTGCCCCCGCGCCTCACCTTTGAGCCGCAGGGGCAGTGACCACGCCCTGTCGCGAGTACAGCACCGGGCTTCCCTCCTCGTTACTCGACACCGCCGTCAGCGGCAATCGATCGGCTCGCACGTCCGCCGAGAACGAGACGCCGGCATCATCGCTGCGCAGCACCAAGCCATCGAGCCCGACACCGACGATCCGGTGGCCCGTGAGCGCCAGCGCCGTGATCGACGACTTGCTGTGTGTATCGATCCGCTGCCAGGACTGGCCTTCGTCGGTGCTGCGGAACAGCGAACCGCGCAGGCCGGCCACGAGCAGAGCGCCGTCGGGCTCGGCAATGCCGGTCCAGAAGGACCCCTGATATCCCGTGTTCAGGTAACGCCAATGCTGGCCGCGGTCGTCCGAACGCAGCACCGTGCCTCGCTCGGCGGGGGCATAGAGGCGACCGCGGCCGTCGGCGAACACGCCGAGCAGGTTGAGGTCGGCGCGCCGAGCGCCTTCGGGCACGGGCATCTCCACCACTTGCCAATGGGCACCGCCGTCGGAGGTCGTTAGCACCAACGACCACAGGCCGACGGCGACGCCGTGGTTCGCGTCGAAGAAATGGACCCCGAACAGGGGCCGATCTTCTTGCGTGTCGCTGCGCTGCAGCGTCCAGGTCTCGCCGCCATCGACGGTCTGCAGCACGACGCCCCAGTGCCCGACCGCCCAGCCGCGACGGTCGTCGACGAAGGACACCGCCGTCAGTGCGACGTCCACCGGCACGCGTTGCGCCTGGCGATGCGTGACACCGCCGTCGTCCGACAGCAGCACGATGCCGTGGTCACCGACCGCCACGATGCGAGGTCCGGCGCGCACACTGGCCAGCATGGTGGCATGCGCCGCATGTGACACGCGGGCTGCGGCCACGACGATGGGGGCTTGGCGCAGCGCGTCGCCAGCGGGTGGCGCCTGTGCCGTGCAGAGTCCCGGCAGCACGAGCGCATGGAAGAATACGAATGTGGTGAGTGCGGTTTTCATGGCCGGTGGTCAGTGTTGCTGGAGCCCCGTCGTGCGCACGGGTCCGCGGCGTGGAAAGAGCCGTTCGAGCCAGACGGCCATGGCGGGTAGGGCGGTCATGGCCATCACCATGTTCACCATGAACATGAAGGCCAGCAGCTTGCCCATGTCGGCCTGGAACTTGAGTTGCGAGAACGACCAGGTCGCCACGCCGATCGCCAGCGTGATCGCCGTGAAGATGGTCGCCGTGCCGACCTCGAGTATGGCGTGTTCGATCGCCTTCACGATCGGCTGGCCGGCGGCCATGTGCACCAGCAGGCGGTTGTAGATGTAGAAGGCGTAGTCCACGCCGATGCCCACCGCCAGCACCATCACCGGCAGCGTCGCCACGGTGAGGCCGATCTGCAACTCCTTCATGAACCAGTAGCCGATGAAGGTGCCCACGGTCAGCGGCAGGCAGCAGGCGATCACCGCGCGCAGATCGCGGTAGACCAGAAAGACGAGGACCACGATCGCCGCGTACACATACAGCATCATCGGCAATTCACTCTTCTCCACTTCCTCGTCGATCGCGGCGAGCACGCCGGCGTTGCCCGACGCGAGCCGGATGCCGACGCCAGGCAGGGGATGGGCGTCGCGAAATTCCTTGACCGCCTCGATGACCCGTTGCAGCGTCTTGGCCTTGTGGTCGGTGAGGAACAGGTTCACCGCCGTCATGCTGCAGTCCTTGCGCATCGTGCCGCGGATGCGGGCGATCTCGGTTGACAGCGCGGCGTAGTTGGCCGGATCGATCGGAACGACCGCCATCTTCGGATTGCCTTCGTTGTACCCCTCGTTGTAGAGCCGCAGCTGGCCCGCGTACGACGCCACCGAAAGCACGCCCTCGACAGGCTGCATGGCCCAGGCGAAACGGTCCTGATACAGGCCGACGTTGACGTTCTCACAGCTCTCCGGCGGCGCCTCGAAGATCACGGTCAACCAGTCCAGACCGGTGTCGAAGTTGCTGGAGATTGCGACCGCATCGCGGTTGAAGCGGGCGTCCTCCCGCAGTTCCGGGGCGCCGGGCTGGAGGGTGCCGACGACGCGGTCGCGGCTCTGCCAGACGGCTGCTGCGAAGATGACCGCCGTCACGGCCAGGACGATGAGCGCATTGCGGGGCTCGGCGACGCGTGCCAGACCGCGCAACCAGCCCGAGCGCTGCTCGCGCTGGATCGAGGCCCGGTCGGCGTAGGCTTGGCCGATGTTGAAATACGACGCGGCCACGGGCAGCATCACCAGGTTGGTCACGATCTTGTAGGCGACGCCCAGCGACGCCGCGATGGCAAGCTCACGCACCATCGGGATCGGGATCAGCAGCAGCGTGACGAAGGACACGAAGGCCGTCACCAGGGCCAGCGTCCCCGGGATCAGCAGTCCGCTGAAACTGTCGCGGCAGGCTTCGAAGTTGGACTTGCCGTGAGAGATCTGCCTGACGATGTAGTTGATCTGCTGTACCCCATGCGAGACGCCGATCGCGAACACCAGAAAAGGCACGAGCACGGCGAGCGGGTCCAGGCCGAAGCCGAGCAGGCGCAGCGTGCCGAACTGCCAGACCAGCGAGGCCAGCGAGCAGACAATCGGCAGCAGCGTGAACCGCAGCGAGCGGCAATACCAGTACACGGCCGCAGCCGTGAGCAGCAGGGCGATCGCGCAGAACTTCAGCACCGACTGCGCGCCGTCGGCGATGTCGCCGATCTGCTTGGCGAAGCCGATGATCTGGATCTCGAAGTCCGCATCCTCGAACTTCGCGCGGACCTGTGCTTCGAGCAGATGGTTGTATTCGATGTAGTCGAGCTTGACGCCCTGTGCGTCGTACTCGATGAGTTCTGCGGTGATCATGGCGCTGGTCTCGTCGCGCGAGACCAGGGTGCCGACGAAGCCGCCTTGCGCGGTGGCACGCCGGATGTCGGCGATGTTGTCGTCGGTCAGGCTCCCGGGTGTCACCGTGGCGTCGATCAAGGGGTCGGCCCGAAACCCTTCCTCGGTGATCTCGTTGACGAAGCTGTTGGGGGTCCACAGCGACTGCACGCCCAGGCGCTCCACGTTGGGCAGGAAGGTGACGGCCTGGGTGACCTCGTACAGCCGCTTGAGCGCGGCCGGGGTCCAGATGCTGCCTTGGCGCGCCTTGACGACGATGTTCAGGCGGTTGGCGCCGAGCACGTCGGCACGATAGGCCTGAAACGTCTTGATGTACTCGTGTCCCACCGGCATCTGCTTGTCGAAACCGGCGTCCATGCGCAACTGCGAGGCGAACCAGGCCATCGAGAGCGTGAAGACGGCCAGCACGATGAGGATGGCTGCGCGATGGGAGAAGCAGAACGCCTCAAGGCGATGCACAGCGCGCAACAGCGGCGAGGCTTCAGTGGGGGTGGAGGACACGGGTTGGCTTTCAGCAAGACGGCCCGGGGCCGTCGCGTTCTCGGAGGGGTTCTTCGCTCGATCTGCTCAAGCCGTCCCGAGGTCGGGCCAGCCGTCGTGCCGACGGGCTGGCCCCATCGGGCGGACGGTGCTTCCAGCGCGACTCAGAAGTTGCGCGACACGGTCAGCCCGACGAAGTTGCGGTCGCGGTACGGCTGGTCGAAGACGCGCTTGCCGCCGAAGAACGCCGCATAGTTGATCGATGCCTGCCACTTCGCGGGGTTCTGCACGAGCGTCACGATCAGGTTGACCGACTTGGCTCCTTCCATCAGTTGGCCGGCACCATTGGGCGTGCGGCCTTTCACGGCCTGGAAGTAGTAGATCTCGGGGATCACCTGCCAGCCCGGGATCAAGGATCCGTCATAGACCCAGCTGAAATCCATGTTGAAACCCAGGGCGGTCTTGGAACCCACGGGGGCGGGCGAGGCACTGGGATCGAATTCCTGGCCCCAGCCCCAGGCGCCTGCGGCGATCGGATCGCCACCGTAGTACTTTTTGAGGTTCGGGTAGCGCACGACCACCGCCTCGGCCATGAACGTCGCGGTATCGGCGCCCAGCAGCTTCAACACGCCTCCCGCGTTGCTGGGCGTGAGGCTCAGCAGGCCGGTGAGGTGCCATTGGTATTTCTTCTCGTCGACCCAGCAGTTGCCGTTGTTCACGGAACAGCCGCTGACCGCGGGGTTGATGGCGACGGCGTCGCGCGGGCGGTAGGACAACTCGGTACCGACGGCCCAGTCGCCCACGGGGAAGTTCGCACTGAGCCCGTACAGGCGGCGGTTCTCCGCATAGGCCCAGCCGGATTTTCCGGAGCCGCCCGCGTTGGTGCTGAAATTGAGCGCCTTGTCCTGGTAGTTCATCACGTAGGCGCCCAGGTTCAACTGGGTGCTCTCGGGCTGCCAGCGCAAGGCCGTTCCCCACTGGTCGCCGTTCTTGGGCTTGGTCTCGATCAGCCCGTAGGCGTCGTGGCCCTTGCCCATGCCGTTGGCCACGGACCAGTAGCTGCCCGATGGCGGCATGTAGTTGCCGTTCCAGCGCGCCTGGACATAGGTTTCGAGGTTGAAGCCGTTGCCCAGTCCGGTCGCGAAGCTGGCGATGGGTGCGGGAAGAACGGCTTCCTTGAGTTGCGTGCCGGGCTGGGACAGACGCATGATGTCCAGCGCATTGGTGCTGTTGATGCCGCCCGGAAGAAACAGGCTTTCGCCCCAGCTGATGACCTGGTTGCCGACGCGCAGACGCGCCTGGTGGTCGCCGATGTCGAAGGACTTGCTGACCCAGAAGTCCAGCACGCGTGCCTTGTAGCGCAGATCCTGACGCGCATCGCCGGCCAGTCCGCCGGTGAGTGTCGGCGGACTGGTCGCGCTGATGATGCCGGTGGTGTGCGTCGCCGTGACGTCCCGGATCCAGTTCACCCGCCCGAGAAACGTGATGTCGTTCGGCATCTTGAGCAGGAGCTCGTGGCTGCCTTTGACGTAGGTGGTGAAAGCGTCGCCCTTGGCGTAGTTCAGGTTGCCCTGGTCGCCCAGGGCGGCGGTGGGCGCGAGGCAGCCCGCCGGCGCGCCGGCGCCACTGGCACCTGCGGTGACGAGGCCGCACGAGGGATCCTTGGTCCGGATGCCGGTGCCCATCGTGATGGTCGAATCGAAGCTGCCGCGCAGGCTCTCCGTCTCGAACGTCACGGCCTGGGCTGCGCCCCCGCTCAGCAAAACGTACGCCGCAGCAGGCACGGCGCGCCTGCAATATGAGATGGCACCGGTCATTGGGATTCCTCTTTGTTGTTTGCAGTTCTTCGATTCGATGTCGCTCAGCGTTCGCTGATGGCGCGCAGGTTGTCCGCGGTGTAGAAGCTCGAGCGCATGCGGGGGCCGCTCGGTTCGGTGAACCAGCGGATGTCCTTGCCGACACCCACGGTGTGCGTGTCGAAGACGTAGCGGCCTTCGGTCAGGTTGTTCTGCACCATGGCCATCACGTCGCAGGTGCCGGTCTCGTAGACGGGAATCAGGAAGCCCTCGCGCATCTTGGCCAGCTTGCCTTGACCGTCGAAGTCATCCATCAGAACCGGTGCCCAACTGTCCTCGTCGAGGTAGATGGTGCGCTTGGGAGCCGAGTGGCGCATGCCGGCCTTGACGGTCGCCTCGATCTCCCACACGCGATGCAGTTCGTAGCGGCGGTGGGTCTGCGCGATGAAGTCGTCGCGTGCGACGTCCTCGAACTTGGCCTGGAAATCGTAGGCACCGAAGGCGTTGTAGGGAACGTAGATTTCCTTCTTCCCCACGATCTTCCAGTCGAAGCGGTCAAGCGCCCCGTTGAAGACGTTCGGCTCGTCCAGCGTGTACTGGTTCTCCATCCCGATCTGTGGCGCGTCGTGCGAATAGGTCGGCATGCGGCGCACGCGGCGCTGGCCGGGGAAGTAGTAGAAGGTCTCGTTCTCGGCCTGGTTCAGGAACTGCGTGATGGCCAGGGCCTGGCCGGCCAGCGCCGTCGGCGAGACATAGCCGAAGTAGACATAGAACTCCACCGGCGGATAGGAGGACAGCGCGTTCGAGCCCTTGGCGCCCCAAGGAAAGAACAGCGTCTGCTCGGACCCCGCCCGGATCCACTCGGTGCTGCCACGGCGTGGCGAGACCGCCGTGATCGTGCCCTTGTAGTCGATGCCGACGCCGCGGTAGCGCATCTTGGAGTTCCACATGGCTTCGATGCCATTGGACGGAATGGGAAAGGGGTAGCCCGGCACCGTCGCGTCCTTCAGGCTCCAGCCATCGTCGTTGAGCTTTGCCGTGTCGACGTTCTTGCGTGTGTTGGCGGCGACGAAGTCCGGATTGCCGCAGGTGCGATGCGACGGGTAGACGTCCATGCGGTAGTCCTTGCGCTGCTTGACCATGGCCACCTGGCCGGCAGACAGCTTGTCCGCGTACTTGTCGATGTTGGTCGCATCGATCGTGAACAGCGGCTTCTCGTCCTTGTGCTTCCAGTGGTCGCGGCGCAGCTTGCCCCATTCATAGCCGGGCAGCGGTGGCTCGGCGCCTTGCCATGCGGGAATGCTGCCGTCCTTGTTGCCTTCGCGCTGCGCGCCGGATGGGGTGAGCTTGTCCAGCTGCGCCAGGTCGGCAGCATTGGCTTGCTCGCTGGCGCCCAGCAGGCAAACGGCGAGCGTCGCCGCAAGGGCCACGTGCCCGATGAAAGAGGGTCGTGAAGTTTTGTTGACCATGAGTGCTCCTGTGGATGGGCTTCAATCTAAGACGGCAGGCTTCAGGTCGATAGCCGAGATCGGCATCTGAAACACGGGCCTGGACACGGAGTAACCCGTGCACCAAGCCGCTGGTGGGAAAGGTGCGTTCGCGTCGTCGGTCAGTCGGTGCGCCGCAGTGGCAGCATCCTTCGCAGCACGGCGTCGCGGCGCTCGAAGTGGTGCACCAGCGCGGCGCCGATGTGCACCAGAACCAGTGGCCACGCCAACCACTTGCCGCAGAAGCTGTGGATGGCCCACATGAGGTCCTCCAGGTCCTGCACGCTCATGGCGAAGAGGTTGCGAATCCACCCGGCCCATGCCGTGTCGCGGCAGGGCGGGATCGTGAACAGGCCGAAGTCCGTGGGGTGATAGGTCGTCATGTAGCCCGAGACCGGCATGACGATCAGGAAGGCATAGAGCGCCCAGTGGGCGGCGTCCGCCGCAAGATGCTCCAGGCGCGAGCCCGCCACATGGCGCGGCGCGCCGCCCGACAGGCGCCACACCAGTCGCGGCAAGGTCAGCGTGCCGATGGTGATGCCCAGGATCCAGTGGATGTTGAGCAGCGGGATGACCCGCTGCGGATCCGGGACGAGCCCCAGCAGGGCGGGCTTCACGCTGGTCTCCGGGTCGACGATCCAGATCACGTAGTAGACGATCACATAGGCCGAGACAAAGGCCGCGGCCGTGATCCAGTGAAACAGCATCGAGGCCTTGCCGTAGGCGTCGGCCGTGTTGCGCCAATTCATCGCAGACTCCTTGGTGGAAGGCATGGCGCGTCAGGAAGGCAGGAGCACCGTGACGACCTTTTCCTCGGTATAGGCCAGCGCACCTGCGAGGCCGCCTTCGCGGCCGATGCCGCTGGTCTTGAGGCCGCCCCAGGGCAGGTTGGCATCCAGGGGGCTCCAGCAGTTCACGCCGACGGCACCGACCTTCATGCGCGCAGCCACACGGTGGGCTCGGGCGAGGTCGGTGGTCCAGACCGTGGCCGCAAGTCCATATTCGGAGTCGTTGGCCATGGCCATCGCCTCTTCCTCCGTGTCGAACGCGATCACGGTGCCGACCGGCCCGAAGATCTCCTCGCGCGCGATGGTCATCTCGTTCGTCGCATTGGCGAAGATCGTCGGTCGGACGAACCAGCCTTTCTCCGGCTGCGACACCCCCCCTGCCAGCAGTTCGGCGCCCTCGTCGATACCGAGCTGGATGTACCGGTTAACGCGTTCGAACTGCGCCTTCTTCGCCACCGGCCCCATTTGCACGCCGGGTTGGCGCGGGTCGCCCACGTGGATGGCGTCGGCGGCTTCGGCCAGCGCGGCGGCTAAGCGCTGTGCAATGCCGCGCTGAACGAGGATGCGCGAGCCGGCCGCGCACACCTGGCCCTGGTTCACGAACAGGCCCATCGCGCATCCGCGCAATGCTTGCTCGAAGGGCGCGTCCTCGAACACGATCTGCGGGCTCTTGCCGCCGAGCTCGAGCGTCACGCGCTTGAACAGCGGCGCCGCGATGCGCTGGATGGCCCGCCCGGCTTCGGGGCTGCCGGTGAAACTGATCTTGGCGATGTCGCGGTGTTCGCACAAGGCGCGGCCGACGACGTCGCCGTGGCCGGTCACGACATTGATCACCCCGTCGGGAAAGCCGGCTTCCTGGCACAGCACAGCCAGATGCAGTGCGGACTGCGGCGTCTCCTCCGACGGCTTGACAACCACCGTGCAGCCGGCTGCCAGCAGGGCGGCGACCTTCCAGGTGGTGATCATCAGCGGGGAGTTCCACGGCAGGATGGCGCCGACCACGCCCACGGGTTCGCGCAACGTATAGGAGAGGGTCTTGACACCCATGTAGCCGCTGGTCGGAATGGTCCGTCCCTCGAGCTGATTGGCCCAACCCGCTGCGGCGCGCAGGTTGGCCACGGCGTTGGGCACGTCCATCATCCGCGGCTCGAAGGGCGAGCGGCCGATGGCGTCGGCATCCATGTCTGCCAGGATGTCGGTGTCGCGCTCGACCAGATCCGCCAGCTTGCTCAACAGGCGCGCGCGCTGTGCGCCGTCGAGCTGCCGCCAGGCGCCGCCTTCCACCTGCCGACGTGCCGCTTCGACCGCGCGATTCACGTCCTCCGCAGTGCCGCGCGCCGCGCTCCCATAAGCCTGCTCGTCGACGGGATTCGTCAGGACCATGCGGGCGCCGTCCGATGCTTCGGCGCGGGCGCCTTCGATGAAGTGCGTGAGCTGTTGGGTCATGTGCGATGTGCCTGGAGGGGCGTGTTCAGGTGTGCTCGCCGAGCGAGAAGATGAGTGCGTCGAGGATGCCGTCACGGCGTTGCCATCGCGGTCGAGTTTCGAGCGGCGGCAACGCGGCGCGTTAGCCCAAATCAGCAAGCAGAAGCCGCGCTGGACCGCACGGTGCGACCTCGATCGGCGAACGGTGCGTGCGCGCTGCACCAAGCATGTGCGCGGATTGCAGGCCGATCCCCTATTTGGCGCAAAACGGGCAAAAAGTCAGCGGGTTTACCCGTTTTGCAGCTCAGAAATATGTTTGCACAATTATTGCTATACGCGAATAGTGCAACGTCAGGCGCCGCTCGACTTGCTCGGAATGGAGATTCTCCTGAACCATGCAACAGACCATCAGTTCCTTCCAGGACGCCCACGTTCATGCGTCGGCCGTGCGTGATTGGAACCAGACCTACAGCCAATTGACAGCGGGCTCCCTGGAGACTTCGCTGATGCAGTTGAGCAGCGCCCGTTGCCATGTTTTTCGCGAGCGGATCAACCAGCGCCTGGTGCAGCACGGCGAAGCACCGAAGGGAAAGGTGTGCTTCGCGGTGCCACTGGCGATCCCGGGCGCAATGCGCATGCAGGGCCGCGAGGCGGACGACAACAGCCTCTTCTTTCTGCGCGGTGGCGAGGAGTTCATGTTCCACATGCCGATGGGCATGGACATGCTTGCGATCACCTTCGAGCGTGATCTCTTCGACCGGGCCCTGGCGGACACGCAGTGGGCGGACGAGATCCGCACCTTGCTGCGGCAGCCCGTCATCAAGATTCCGATGCCGCGCTTCGCGGAATGCTCGCGGCGGCTGCTGGCGATGTTTTCCGAGGCGTTGATCAACGACCACCTCGGCAACACACCTGGCCGCGAGCACGAACTGGAGCAGGCACTGCTGAACGAGCTGCTGCAGATGATGTCGGACCCGACCTGCGACATGACGCAGCGGCAAGCCGGGTCCACCCACAGTTTCATCGTCGAGAAATGCCATCGCATGACGCTGTCCGGCACGATGAACGTGCCCAGCGTGATCGAGTTGTGCGAGCGCCTGCAGGTCAGTCGGCGCACCGTGCAGAACAGCTTTCGCACGGTGGCCGAGACGACGCCGCTGAACTACCTCAGGTCGGTGCGCCTGAACGGCGTTCGGCGCGATCTGATGTCGACGCGCGCGTCGGAACAGTCCATCGGCGATGCGGCCTCCCACTGGGGGTTCTTCCACCTCAGCCATTTCGCCGCCGACTACCAAGGGCTGTTCGGCGAGTTGCCTTCCCAGACGAAGCGCGCCGTTGCACTTCGGCGCTGCGACGCCTGACGGTTCGGCCGTGGGCGATCGACCGCAGGACAAGAAGGCCGTGAGACTGTTTGCCGATCCGGGATATCGCCCGGTGGGCAACCTTCATAGACTGCGGCATTCCCGCTTGGCGCAGGCGGATTCCGGCCTTCGGTTTCAGGCCGACAGACGAAAACAGCGGAGACGAAGCATGGAAGTGATGGACACCTTGTTGACCCGGTCGGGGGAGGGCGTTGCATCCCACTCGACCACCTTGCGCCGTTCGACGCTCGGAGCGGGGTTCATCACATTGCTCGTCATCTCGGCGGCGAGCCCGTTGAGTGTCGTCGCCGGAGGATTCCCGATCGGGATGTTGCTCGGCAACGGTGCCGGAACGCCCGCACTGGTGATCGTGGCGCTTGTGCTTTTGCTGATGTTCGCCGCGGGCTACACGGCGATGGCAATGTGTGTCACCAGCGCCGGCGGCTTCTACGCGATGATCGCGCGCGGTCTGGGTGGCAGGTGCGGCGGCGCGGCGGCGATGGTCGCGATCCTTGGCTATGTGTCGTTGCAGTTCGCGCTTTACGGATTGCTGGGCGCCGTCACCTCGGAGGCCTTTCTGGCGCAGTTCGGGCTGGTCGTCCCGTGGTGGGCATGCGCACTCGCCGCCATGGCGACCGTGGCCTATTTCGGCTATCGGCAGATCGACTTCTCCGCAAAGATCCTGGCGGTGTTCGTGGTCGCCGAATATGCGGTGGTGCTGGCGCTGGACTTCTTGATCCTGCATCAGGGCGGCGCGCAGGGCATCGACTTCAAGTCCTTCACGCCGCAGGTCGTGCTTGCGGGAAACCCGTCCATCGGCCTGTTGTTCTGCTTTGCGGCCTTCATCGGCTTCGAGGCGACGACCATCTACAGCGAGGAAGCCAAGGACCCGAAGCGAAGCATCCCCATCGCCACCTATGCCGCGCTGCTGCTGGTCGGGGGCTTCTATTCCTTCTCGCTGTGGTGCCTGGTCATCGGCGCCGGCAGCGACCGGGTGGCGGCGGTCATCGCCGCGTTGGGCGATCCGACCAACCTCCTGTACGCCCTGTCGCAAGCCTACGCAGGCCCGGAGCTGACGACGGTCCTGCGCGGCATGTTCATTGCCAGCATCTACGCAGGGCTGATCGCATTCCACAACTCGACGGCGCGCTACTTCTATGCGATGGGGCGCGAAGGCCTGCTGCCGTCCCGGCTCGGCTGGACGCATGCCCGTCACAGGAGTCCGCATGTGGCCTCGCTGCTGCAGACCGTGCTGTGCGCCGCCGTCGTGATCGGCTTTGCGGTGGTCCGTGCGGACCCGGTCCTCACGCAGTTCGCCTGGCTGAGCAACCTGGCCACTGTCTGCCTGCTGCTGCTGATGATCGTCACCGCGATCGCGGTCATCCGGTTCTTCCGGTGTGCGCCACACGGCCACAGCCAGCTTCGGACTCTGCTGCTCCCGGCGCTCGCCGCACTCGGACTGAGCGCGGTGCTCGTGCTGGCCGTGCTGAACTTTCACGTGCTCACGGGCGCCAGCACCTGGATCTCGGTGAGCCTGGTCAGCTTGGTGCCGATCGCCGCATTCGTCGGATGGCTGGTCGCGCGCAGGCTGGGCCGTGTCGACCCCCTGCGCTTCTCGATGCTGGGGGCGGACCGGCCGTAGCGGGGGGTGAACGGGGCCGATCGCCCCTGTATCGTGTTGGACAATATCGCGCCCTGGATTGCCTTTCCCGAACGAAAAACCAATGAACAGCCTGCGCCGAATGCTCAATGTCCTCGACCTCTTCCGGCCCGAACAGCCGGTCATCGACGTGGACATCATTTGCAGGGAACTGGGCTACACGTCGGCCAGCGCCTACCGGTATCTGAGGGAATTGGGCGACGTGGGGCTGCTGGTTCGTCTTCCGCGCGGCTACTCCCTGGGCCCCCGCATCATCGCGCTGGAACACCAGATGAGCGACTACGACCCGGTGCTGGTCCGCGGCCGTGATCTGGTCGACAAGCTCGTTGCCGACACCGGCCTGGATGCGCTCATCAGCGAGTGGTACGGCGATTCCGTGGTGAATGTGCTGATCAAGCGTGGCTCCGATGCCGCCCCGCTCGGTGGTGGCCGCGGGCGCCCCATTGATCTGTTCCACAGCGCAACGTCGCGCGTCGTGCTGGCCTACCTGCTGCCGCGCCAGATCCGTCGCATCTTCGACGCGCACGAGAACAAGCCTGAATTGCAGCATCTCGGCCTGAGCTGGAAGGATTTCTCCAAGAGCCTGCTGGCCATCCGCAAGCTGGGCTACTGCATCAGCCAGAGCGAACTCCATCCTGGCCGCACCGGTCTGGCGGCCCCGGTGTTCGACGAGAAGCGTCGGGTGCTCGGCAGCATCACGCTCGTCGGACGCAACGAGCGCTTCGAGGCTTTCCAGGAGAGCTTTCTCTGCAACCTCGTGACCACGGCGGCCGCAGAACTCACCGAGCGCATCGCGCAGCAGTGACCCGCATGCCGAGGTGGCGCCGACGGTGCACCGCCGCGGAGCCGGTGCGCTCCCACCGGGAGAACTCGGCATTCCCACGGTAGGCACGGCAGGCAACGGATTGGTTGCCGAATTGGGCTAACCCGACCGCGTTGACCGAATGCACGATCGGTCTCGCTGAACGAGCGCGATCCTGTTTGCCCCTTCGACACTGACGCCGTCCGGGGCGGCATGGGCCGCGTGTCCGTCCAGACGCGCGCCTTCGATCGCGGTTCGTCCGCCATTGGCGGCGGATCTTCGCCCCAACAAGAGATTCTCAAAGAGAGACGTTATGACTGAAGCCACACTGGAAGCCCTCAATTTCCCTGACGCACCCCGCATGGTGTCTACCGAGTACCCCGGCCCGAAGGCCGCGGAGGCGCTGGCCCTGTCGGCGCGAACGGAATCCATGGCGCGTGGCGCCGGCCGCGCGCCGGTGGTGATCGACCGCGCATTCGGCGTGACGTTCAAGGATCCGGACGGCAACACCTTCATCGACCTGTCGGCCGGTGTCGGCGTGAGCAGCGTGGGCCGTTGCCACCCGAAGGTCGTCGAGGCCATGCGCGCTCAGTCCGAAGTGCTGATGCATGCCATGGAGGTCAACAGCACCCGGCGGACCGAACTGGCGGCCAAGATCTCCGAAATCATGCCCGACGGTCTGCGTGGCGATTGCATCACCTTCTTCACGCAAAGCGGCAGCGATGCGCTGGAGGCCGCCGTCAAGTTTGCCAAGCGGGTCACCGGCCGCCACCAGATCATCGCTTTCCATGGCGGCTACCACGGCGTGTGGAATGCCTCGGTCGCACTGACCACGGGCACGGCGTATCGCAAGGGCTACGGCCCGTTCATGGGTGGCGTGATCCATGCCCCCTATCCGTACGCCTATCGCTTTCCATTCGACACGACCCACAAGAGTGCCGAACAGATCGCCGGCGAGTACGTCGACTATCTGCTGAACACCCCATATACCGCGGCCGACGACGTCGCCGCGGTGATCGTCGAGCCCGTGCAGGGTGAAGGCGGCTACGTGCCGCCTTCGCCGGAGTTCCTGCAACTGCTGCGCAAGGCCTGCGACCGCAGCGGCGCGCTGCTGATCGTCGACGAAGTGCAGTCCGGTGCCGGCCGCACCGGCAAGATGTGGGCCGTCGAACACGCTGGCGTGAAGCCGGACATGCTCACCTTCGGCAAAGGCATCGGCGGCGACGTTCCGATGGCCGGACTGGTGATGCGGTCCGACCTGGCGGCCAAGATTCCGGACGGCTCGGTGCCCAACACCTTTGCCGCCAACTCCGTGTCGGCTGCCGTTGCCCTGACCAACATCGCGCTCCTGCAGGATCCGTCGCTGGGTCTGCTGGAGCGCGCCCACACGCTGGGACTGGAGGCGCAGGACTACATCCGCAAGCTCGGCAGCCCATTCATCGGCGAGGTGCGCGGCCGCGGCTTGATGATCGGCATCGAGTTGGTGGAGAACAAGGAGACCAAGGAGCCGCTCGGCCACGAGAAGATGGGCCAGCTGATGGGTCATGTCCTCAGCCATGGCGTCATGATGGTGCCGTGCGGCCGCTACTCTAACGTGATGCGGGTGATGCCTTCGCTCACCATTCCGCGTTCCTTGCTGTTCAAGGCGTTGGACATCTTCGGTGAAGGTCTGGCGACGCTCTGAGCACTGCGCGATGTCGGCCTGGCCCGAGGCCGACATCGCACCTTGACGGTCGACGCCAGGCCGGCCGCGAGGCACGCATCGCGCGTCCCATGCCCGTCCCCCGAGTCACCCGTGCGTCATGGTCTTCTCGAACCTGAACATCTCTCCGTCATCCGGCATGCCCGGCGGGGCAGGGTGATGCGGATCGGGGTGGTGCCGGTGGTGGTATTCGACGATCTTGAATCCGCACTTGTTCACGTAGAAGTGGATGTTGCGCTTCTCGAAGTACGGCGTGTGCGTCTCCCAGACCTTCGTTCGAGGAAAGCGCGCTTCGATGGCTTTCCAGGCCTGGAGTCCGATGCCGCGGCCATGCGCCTGCGTCGACACGAAGAAAAGTTCCAGGGCGTTGTGGTGGGTAGCCTCGTCGATGCGCAGCACTGCGCCGCCGATCCGGGTTCCAGCGATCAGGAGATGGAGGGGGACGGCGCCTTGCGCATGGAAGGAGTCCTCGATGTCTGCATCGGATGGGATGGACCCCTCCGGGCATGCGCCGAAGGCCTGGATCATGCCGGCCGCGAAGGCGTGCTGCAGTTCCCGTTTGAATCTCGGCAGGTCTTCGCTGCCGGCAGTCTCGAAGGTGAGGGCGCCGGCTTGCGCGCTTCTTTTCATGTCTTCCTTCCAGCTCGAACTCAAAGCGTGCCGAACTTCAGTAATTATTACAATGTGGATTCTATAGATGGATTTTTTCGATGTGCCTTCTTCAAACTGAAACTCCTGAGAAGTCCGTGAATGGATGGGCCAGGAGTGACGATCGCCTCATGAAGTTCGTCGAAATCTCATAAAAACAGATAGTGAAGTTATCGAAATACGGTAAAAATAACAGCTGTGATTGTCGCTTTACTGTGATCGCCTGACCGCAAGGTCGATCAAGGGCCTTCATGGCGGGTTCAACGAGGAGAGCATTCATGGGATGTCTGGGTTTCGCGCGTCGCGGCGTCGCCGTCATGCTGGTCGCATCGGCCGCGCTTCTGGGCTCGCCCCTGTCGTGGGCGCAGCCGTATCCCGTGCGGCCCATCACGCTGATCGTCTCGTTCGAGCCGGGCGGCTCGACGGACATCTCGGCCCGGGTCATCGCTCAGGAACTGGGGGTGGTGCTAAAGCAGGCCGTCGTGGTCGAGAACCGTGCCGGCGCGGGAGGGCGCATCGGGACCAAGGCAGCCGCACTCGCCAAGCCCGACGGCTACACCTTGTTGTGGGGGAGCGGCAGCAGCCTGACCGCCTCACCCGTGCTTTATGTGGACCAGGGGCACGTGGCCACGCTGGTGCCCATCAGCGTCGGCGCCACGCAGCCCTTCGTTTTTGTCGTTTCTCCCTCGATCGGCGTCAAGACGACGGCCAAGTTCGTGGCGCTGGCAAAGAAGAACCCCGGCCAGATGAACTTCGCCTCGGCGGGCACGGGCTCGAGCAACCATCTGCTCGGCGAGATCTTCATGTCGGTCACGGGCGTTCAACTCGTGCATGTGCCGTACCGCGGCGCGTCAATGGCCAAGGATGCCGTGATCAAAGGCGATGGCCATCTCATGACCGAGGTGCCGTCCCCCTTGATCGGCGCCCTGCGCGCAGGGCAACTGGTGCCGCTGTTCATCACCAGCGAGACACGCGATCCGATGTTCCCCGCGATCCCCACTGCCCTGGAGGTCGGTTTGCCGGACCTGAGCATTCAGGGCTTCTTCGGCCTGCTGGCGCCCGCCGGCACGCCGCCGGAGATCGTGACGCGGCTCAATGGCGCCATGCGAGAAGTGCTGGCTTCACCGTCCGTGGTCAAAGTCTTCCAGAACGTGGGTTTCACCGCGGCCTACAGCTCGCCCGAGCAGATGGCCGCACGCATCGCCCAGGGCAAGGCGAAGTATGCCCAGATCGTCAACGAGCGGCACATCCGTGTGGATTGAGTTCGTGCATCGCGCTGGCTGCGCGCTCCCTTCCCTTGCTTTCATCTGGAGACCTTTCATGCCGTCCTTGCCTTTCGTCCGCTGTCTCGCGTTCGTTGCGATGGCCGGTGCCGCCATCGCCATGCCGGCGCTGGCGCTGGCGCAGGAGCCGGGCTATCCGCGCAAGCCGATCACGCTCGTCGTTCCCTTCGCCGCAGGCGGAGGCACCGACACGGTGGCGAGGTTGATCGCCCTGAAGCTCTACGCCGCGCTCGGGCAGAGCGTGGTGGTGGACAACCGCCCGGGCGCGAACGGCACCATCGCGTCCCGCAGCGTGCTCCAGCAGCCGGCCGACGGGTACACGCTGATGTTCGGCAGCAACTCCACGCACGTGATCGCGCCGCTGGCGGCCAAGCAGGCGCCCGATGCGATGAAGGCGACGCAGGCGAACTTCGCCATCGTCAGCATCGTGGCCAACGCCCCCCTGGTTCTGGCCGTGCGATCGAGCGCATCGGAGCGCGATCTTCCGGCCTTCCTGGCACGCGCGAAGTCATCCAGTCTCAGCTACGGCACCTTCGGGGCGGGCTCGTCGGCGCATGTGATGGGCGAAGTTCTCTCGGAAGCCGCCAAGGTCGAACTGCTGCATGTCCCCTACAAGGGGTCGGCCCCTGCGATGAACGACCTCCTGGGCGGGCAGGTCGACAGCGTGCTGCTGACGGTGGCGGCCATGGAAGGCATGGTGAGTGCCGGCACCGTGCGTCCGCTCGCGGTGACGGGGCGCATGCGCGTGCAGTCCCTGCCGAACGTCCCCACGTTCGAGGAGCTGGGCGTGCGCGACATGAACAACGCGGGCTGGTTCGCCGTGTTCGCCGCCGCCAAGACGCCGGACGCCGTGGTCACGAAGGTGGCCGGCGCTCTGCGCGAGATCGTCTCGCAACCCGAGGTGAAGGCCAAGCTCGTGGAGCTCGGGCTCGAGCCGGTCGGCAGCACGTCCCAAGACGCACGCGAGACGTGGCGCAAGTCTGTCGCCCTGGCCGAGCCGGTCGTCAAGCGCGCGAAGATCGAATTCTGACCGGGGACGAGATGGCCCAGCCTCAAACCATGCAGGCGTGCCGCCGCCACATCCTGGGCCGCCTGTTGCTGTCCGGCGCCCTGTTGCTGGCGGCCAGCCCGCCGCTGCTGGCGCAGCTGTACCCCAGCCGTCCCGTGACGGTCATCGTGCCTTTCGCGCCGGGTGGCGGCATCGATGCGGTGGCGCGCCAGCTCACGGCATTGCTGGCCGCCGATCTGGGCCAGACGGTGGTTGTCGAGAACGTCACGGGCGCCTTCGGCACCATCGGCACGCAGAAGGTGGCGCGTTCCGCACCCGACGGGCACACGTTGCTTTTCGTGGTGTCGAGCCCGCTCAACGTCGCGCCGCTGCTCACGCCCAGTGCCGTGCGCTACGACACCTTCAAGGATTTCGCACCGATAGCGACGGTGGGGATGTTGCCGTTCGCCCTCGTCGGACGCAACGATCTGCAGGCCGACTCGCTGGACGCGCTGGTCCGCCTCGCCAAGGCGGCACCCGGCAAGCTGAACTTCGGGACCGACGGAACGGGGTCGCTGCTGCACATCACCGGCGAACTCATCAAGCAGCGTGCTGGAATCGATCTGGTCCATGTTCCGTACAAGGCCGGGCCTCAGGTGCTCACGGACATCGTCGGCGGCCAGCTTGACCTCGGCATCCTTCCAGTGGCCCTGGTACAGCCCCTGGTGCGCGACGGCAGGGTGCGGGCCTTCGGGGTGACCTCGAGTGCGCGGATCGCCAGCCTTGCGCAGGTGCCGGCCTTGTCGGAGTCCGCCAGTTTCGAGGGCGTCGCGCTGGAATCCTGGATGGGGCTTCTGGCGCCTGCCGGAACGCCGCAGGCGATCGTCGATCGCCTGGCTGCCTCGGTGCGCAAGGCGACATCGAATGCAGCGATGGAACGTCAACTCGAAGAGCGTGGCGTCAAGCCCCGCTTCGTGAGCGAAGGCGCCTTCGCAGACCTGTTGCGTCAGGAGCGCAAGCTGATCTCCGACGTCGTCTCGCGCACGGGCATGAAGCCGGAGTAGGGGCTGATCGGCGGGAGGTGTCGGGCCGGGTCGCGATCACGCTTCACAGGTGTTCGTCGGCGGACAGGCGCATGCTGATCGCGTGGGCCGTGCTCATCACGAGCCGCGCGATCGCGTCCTCGTTGAACAGTGCCATCCGCGAGTCGCTCCCCAGCGCGGTGATGCTGGCGACCACCAGCTTCCCGCGCCCGAAGATGGGCGCCGCAATACCCGTCCTGCCCGAGTTCAGCTCGCCCGAGGTCCGGCAGAACCCGGCGCGCCGGATCTGCTGGGCTTCCTCGTAGAACGCCTCCCAGTCGGGGACGCCCTCGGCCTGGAGGTCGTGCAGCTCTTGATGCAGGCGCCGCAGGCGCGCCGCCGGCAGGAAGGCGACGAGGGCCTTCGAACTGGCGCCGCGCGGGACCGGGATCGGCCTGCCCCGGCCATAGCGCAGCACCTGCGGATATTCGGTGGACTCGGTATGCACCGTGATGATCGAGTGGCCATAGAGCTTGGAGATGAACACTTCCAGGCCCGTCTGTTCGGCCAGTTGCCGCAGAGGTGGCAAAGACGCCCGCAGCGTCGGGTCGCTTTCCCGGATGCAGCGGTCCAGCGCGATGATGCGGGGCCCCAGCGTGATGCTGCGATCCAGGCGAACCAGCAGGCCCACCTTGCACAGTTCCTGGATGTAGCGGTAGCCGGTGCTCTTGGGCACGCCGAGCCGGGCGGCGATTTCGTCGACGGTGAGTGCCGGCGTCTCCACCGAGAACAGCGCCAGCGCGTTGAGCATCCTGGCCAGACTGGAGCCGGGCCGGGGATCCGCGTCGAAATCGGCGTCCCCGGGCTCGGTCTTCGGACCGCTCTGCGAATGCTTTCTCGCCATCGTTCTTCCTTGATGCACGTAGTATTGCATGGCCCTTTCGACCCGCTGGAGCGGGCCGGAAGGGCTGCAGAGCGCTGCGCAAAGGGCGATGTGCCGGTGTCGCGCGCACGTGGAAGACGACCGCTTCGTCAGTCCATCAGAGACACCCCCGCATCCTTGACGATGCGCTGCCATTTCTCCGACTCCGAAGCGAGCTTGCGCCGGTACTCTTCGGGCGTGCCGGTCGCCACCTTGACGCCACGGTCCGTGAGTTTTTCCTGTACGTCAGGCATGCGCATGACCTTGACCAGGGCCTGATTGAGGCGCTGGACGATGGGTGACGGCGTGCCGGTGGGCGCGAAGACGCCCATCCAACCTTCGGCCACCAGGTCCTTGAAGCCGGCTTCCTGAAGGGTGGGAACGTTGGGCAGCTCCTTCAACCGCTGTGGCGAGGGCGTCGCCAAAGCCCTGAGCTTGCCGGCCCTGATCTGCGGCAGCGCCACGGCTGTCGTCTCGAAGGTGAAATCGACCTCGCCGCCCAGCAGCGCCATCATGGCCGGTTGACTTCCCTTGTAGGGCACGTGCAGCGCCTTGATGCCCGTGGTGGAGCGGAACAGTTCGCCGACCAGGTGGTTGGTGGACCCGGCACCGAACGAAGAAAACTGCAGCCCTGCCGGACGCGTGGCGGCATACGTGACGAGGCCCGGCACACTGTCGACCGGCGAGGTGGCCGGTACCACCAGAACGAAGGTGACGCCTCCAACCTCGGCGACCGGCGCGAAGTCCTTGAGCAGTTCATAGGGGGCCGTCTTGCGCGTGATCGGGTTGACCAGCAACTCTGCGCCGGTGCCGAAGAAGAGGGTGTAGCCATCGGGCGCCGCGCGCGCCACCGATTGCGCGCCGATGGTTCCCCCAGCGCCCGCGCGGTTGTCGACGATGACGGTCTGTCCAAGCTCTTGCCCCAGCTTTTCCGCCACGAGCCGGGCCGCGCCGTCGGTACCGCCGCCTGGGGAGAAGCCGACGACGAGGCGCACCGGGGCGCTCGGATAGTCGGCGGCGGCTGCGAGCACGGGCAGCATCGCGCTGGCACACAGGAGGGCAAGGCGTCGGGTGAGCTTCATGGCATGCGCTTTCGTTGAAGGGTCGGTGAGGGCTATCGCTGTCCCTGGGGCGTGCCGGCAAGCCCCTGCTGGCGCCTGGCCTGCTGGCGGTCAACCTCGTCGCGCGCGGCCTGTTCGGCGGCCATGACACTCGGCCGGGCGCCGACACGTTTCAGGTAGGCTTCCAGATGCGGCCAGGCCGACGTTTCGATGTCGTGGGCGCGCGTCCACATCGCGATCGTGTAGCAATGCGCATCGGCGATGGTGAACGTGGGGCCCGTCAGGAACAGGCGGTGGGCCAACTGGTCGTTCAGCCACTGCAGCCGGTCGTGCAGGTATTGCCGTGCGATCTGCCGGTAGGCGGGCGGCGTCGGTTTCTTGAACAGGGGCATGAAGCCGCCCTTGTGCAGGTCGGCGCCGACGAAGCTCATCCACTCCAGGACGCGGTAGCGCTCCAGCGTGCCCGCTGGCGCCAGCATCTGGCTGGCTGGCCGCTGATCGGCCAAGTACTGCATGATGACTGCGCCTTCGCTCAGGTGCTGGCCATCGGGCAGTTCGAGCGTGGGCACGGTTCCCTTGGAGTTGACCTTGAAATAGTCCGAGCCGTCGGGCAGCCGCTTCGCGGTCATGTCGACCCACTCCAACTGGAGCGGAATCTGCAGTTCGCGCGCAACGATGTCGACGGCCAGCGAACAGCCGCGCACTTCGTGATAGAGCTTCATCGTTGTTTCTCCGGGTCGCACTGGTCGTCGGGGGCGAAATCGCCTCGGTTCGAGCCTTGGGAAAGTTGTTTGCGTCGTGGCGTCATCGCGGGCCCCCGCCTCAGCCGGCAGCCTTGCCGGCGACTTCCTGGCGCTCGGCGGCCAGTGCCGCCTGCACGCTCGGCCGCTGCTCGATGCGTGCGAGATACGCCATGAGCCGCGGCCAGCCGTCCAGCTCGATCTTGTGCAGGTGGCTCCATATCACGATGCTGTAGCAATAGGCATCCGCGGCCGTGAATGCGCCGCCCAGCAGATAGTCCCGCTCGGTGAGCACGCGCTCGATCCAGCCCAGGCGCTTGCGCAGGCTCTCGATGGTGATCTCGCGGTATTCGGGTGGCGTGGTCGGGCGAAAGAGCGGCGTGAAGCTCTTGTGCAGTTCGGCGGTGATGAAGCCCAGCCACTCGAGCACCCGATAGCGCGCCATGCCGAGCGTTCCAGGCAGCAACGCATCGGCGCCGTGGCGATCGCACAGGTACTGAATGATCACGCCGCCTTCGGTGAGAACCTGGCCATCGTCGGTCTGCAGTGCCGGCACCTGGCCCTTGGGGTTCACGGCGAAAAAGTCACCGCCGTCCTTGAGCTTCTTGGCACGGACGTCGACCCACACCAGGTCGAGCGGGATCCCGGCTTCTCGCGCCACGATGTCGACGGCCAGCGCGCAGGTATGGGGGGTGAGGTACAGCTTCATGAGATGGCGCGCTTCCTTGCGCTTGATTCCGGTAAATGGGGCGTCGCCGATGCTGCCGATGGACCGACTGAACGAGCGCTCCGGCTGGCCTGGCATGCAGGCATGCGTCGATGAATCGAGGATCGAATGTAATTTTCGATAAGAAATTTCGCACAATGCGGATTTTTGATGAGATCTTCATGCTGTCCGTTCTCCTGTGGCGGCTTGCCAGAGCCTCGAGATGAGCAACGCCACGGCCTGTCATTGCCGTGCGCGCACCGATTCCCTTGGTACCTGGCGCTCGAAGACATGCCTTTCCGAGAGAAGTGAGAGCTGCGTGACAAATTATCACTAATTCTCCATGGAGGCAATACGGCAATAGGCATCTAAAAATTTTCCAAATGCTGTTGCACATTTTCTTCTAAACGATAAAGTAGCAAAAAGCAGCGCAGAGAGATGCGTCTCGAACGGAGGGCCGAAACCCTCCAACCGTCACGAGCGACCCCTCGCTCGCATCGGCCCATCGATCCACAGGGGTGCCCAGGAGATTCACGATGAGAAAAACGTTCTTTCAGCATGCCTGCGCCGCCGTGGTGGTCCTGGCGAGCGCCTGTCTTGCGCCGGCCCAGGCCTGGGCTCAGGCCGCCTGGCCCGCACGGCCGATCAAGATCGTGGTGCCGTACCCGCCGGGGACCGGGCCCGACGTGATGGCGCGTCTCGTGACCGCGGGTCTCACCAAGGAGCTCAACGCCAGTTTCGTGGTCGAGAACCGGCCAGGCGCCAACGCCATCATCGGGACCAGCGAAGTGGTCAAGGCGCCCGCCGACGGCTATACCTTCCTGCTGGTCGATCGGCTGACGCTGACGGTCAACCCGCTGCTGTACCAGCCGTTGCCATTCGATCCGAAGAAAGACCTCGTGTCGGTGAGCAACATCGCCGACGTGAACCTGTATCTCGTCGTGAGCTCGCAAGTGCCGGCGACCGACTTCAAGTCCTTCGTGGCCTATGTCAAGTCCAAGCCCGGCGAAGTGCCTTTCGGTACCGGCGGCGTCGGCAGCGTCATGCACCTGAACATGGAACTGCTGCAGGCCGGCACCGGCGTGCAGTTTCTGCACGTTCCCTACAAGGCGCTCGCCGAAGTCATTCCGGCCATGCTCGGCGGCCAGGTGATGGCGACCTCGGGCGGCGTCGAGGCCATGCTGCCCTATGTGCAAAAGGGCAGCATGAAGCTGCTGGCCGTCGGCGCCAGCACGCGCGCCCCCGTCGCACCCACGGTGCCCACCATCATGGAGGCGGGCGGTGCCGAAATGCTGTTGTCCACCTCGTATTCCCTTCATGCCAAGGCCGGCACGCCGCCGGAGATCCTCGCGCGCATGAACGCGGCGCTGACCAAGGCTCTGGCGGCCCCCGATCTGCAGTCCTGGGCTTCGGCGCGGGGGCTGCAGGCGGGCGGCTCCAAGCCCTCGGAGCTCGATGCCCAGATCGCGGTCGACAGCGATCGCATCGGCAAGCTCGTGCGCGAGCGTGGCATCAAGGTGCAGTAACCGCTATCGAAGAAAGAAGACAAGTCAATGACTCATCCGACTGGCGCTCAGGCGCTCTGGGCAACGCTCGCCGACGAAGGGGTGGACACCTGCTTCGCCAACCCGGGAACGACGGAGCTCGATCTGGTGCGTGGGCTGGAAGCGCGCGACGAGATCCGCTGCGTGATCGGGCTGCAGGAAAACGTCTGCACGGGCGCGGCCGACGGCTACGGCCGCATGCTGGGCCGCCCCGCGGCCACGCTGCTGCACCTGGGGCCGGGGTTTGCCAATGGCATCGCCAACCTCCACAACGCGCGCCGCGCGCACACGCCAATCGTCAACATCATCGGCGATCACACGAGCTGGCACCTGCCCTTCGATGCGCCGCTGACCTCGGACATCGAGTCGCTGGCGCGCCCCGTGTCGGGGTGGGTGCATCGCATCGAGAGCGCGCAGGACGGCGTCGTCGCCGCCGCGGAGTCGGTGCGGCAGAGTCTCGCGAACGGGGGGCAGGGGGCAACCTTGATCTTCCCGGCGGACTTCCAGTTCGCCGAGGCGCCACCCGCTGCGACGGGCGCCAGGGTTGCCGCGCCCGCCCGTGCGGACGACGGCTACGACTCGCAGCAGGCCGCCGATCGGTTGCGCGCGAGCCGTCATGTCGTGTTCCTGCTCGGTGGCGGCGGCGAGTCCAGCGGTCTGTGCGAGCGGTCTCAGCGCGCGACGGCGCGCTTGTGCGCGCTGCTGGGGGCGACGGCCTATGCGGAGACCTTCCCCTCGCGCTCCGAGCGCGGCCAGGGCTTGCCGGCCTTTGATCGCCTGCCCTATTTCCCGGAGCCGGCGCGCGCCGTGCTGGACGTGGCCGACCTGGTGGTGCTGGCCGGGGCGCTCCCCCCGGTGACGTACTTCGGCTACGTCGGCCACCCCAGCGCGCTGGTGGACGCCGAGCGCCTGCTGGTGATCAGCCAGCCCGGGCAGTCGGTGGCCGAACGCCTCGAGCAACTGGCCGATGCGTTGGCAGCGCCGGCCTACGAGGC
>JBDUCH010000166.1:0-8708 GCA_040003555.1 Variovorax sp.
GGGACATTCGCGGAAGGGGCCACCCGCCGCCATCGGCCTACCCCCGAAACCTCAACGCACGAAGCGCCAGCGCGAGATGCTCCCGCCGGCAAAAGCCAGGTTCTTTCTTTGAACGCGACCCGGCATGAATCCAGTGACCGGCGCCGCGCGTACTGGAGAGACGGGGCGTGCGGCCACAACGCAGCAAAACAGCCGCGCACCCGTACGGCTCGTCTTTGTTTGTTTAAACCTGAAGGATCCAACCATGCAACTCCGTACCCTCTCGGCCATGCTGGCCACCGCGAGTCTCGCCGCCTGTGCCAGCATGGGCGCCAAGCCCATGATGTATTCCCAGGCCATGTTGCCCGATCCGGTCAAGGTGCCGGCTGGCCACGCTGTCGCGATGGAAACCGTCGGTGCCGGCGACATCACCTACGAGTGCCGCGTCAAGGCCAACATGCCTGGCCAATACGAATGGTTTTTCGTCGGCCCCGACGCAAAGCTGATGGATCGCAACGGCGCGCAGGTCGGCAAGTACTACGGCCCGCCCGCCACCTGGGAAAGCATGGACGGCTCCAAGGTGACTGCCGTGCAGGTCGCGGTTGCGCCCAACGGCAACGGCAACATCCCCTATCAGCTGGTCAAGGCCAACCCCGCCACGGGCACCGGCAAGATGCAGGGTGTGGGCTATATCCAGCGCGTCGCCACGCAAGGTGGCGTGGCCCCCGCGGCGCCTTGCGCCGCCTCCAACATGGGCCAGAAGCAGGTCGTGAAGTACCAGGCCGACTACATCTTCTACCGCGCGATGTAGCGCGGCCGGCTCAGCCCAGCCGTGCGCGGTGCCGTGCGATCTGCGCGCGCACCTGCGCCGGCGCGGTGCCGCCGAGGAGGTTGCGGGCATTGAGCGAGCCACGCAGGCTCAGCACCTCGTAGACGTCTTTCTCGATCTTCGGGTTGAACTCCTGCAGCACCTTGAGCGGCAGTTCCGACAGATCCACCTGGTGCGCGATCGCAGCCTTGACGGCGTGCGCCACGGCCTCGTGCGCATCGCGGAACGGTAGCCCCTTCTTCACCATGTAGTCGGCCAGGTCGGTGGCGGTGGCATAGCCGCGCAGCGCGGCCTTCTCCATTGCTTCGGGCTTGACCGTGATGCCGCCGACCATCTCGGCAAAGATGCGCAGGGTGTCCTTCAGCGTGTCGACGGTGTCGAACAGCGGCTCCTTGTCTTCCTGGTTGTCCTTGTTGTAGGCCAGCGGCTGGCCCTTCATCAGGGTGAGCAGGCCCATCAGGTGGCCGACCACGCGGCCGGTCTTGCCGCGCGCGAGTTCCGGCACGTCCGGGTTTTTCTTCTGCGGCATGATCGAACTGCCGGTCGTGAACCGGTCGGCGATCTGGATGAAGCCGAAGTTCTGGCTCATCCACAGGATCAGTTCTTCACTGAAGCGGCTGATGTGGATCATGGCCAGCGAGGCCGCCGCCGTGAATTCGATCGCAAAGTCGCGGTCGCTCACCGCGTCCAAGCTGTTCTGGCAGACACCGTCCATGCCCAGGGTTTTTGCAACCCGTTCGCGGTCGAGCGGATAGCTGGTGCCGGCCAGCGCGGCGGCGCCCAAGGGCAGGCGGTTCACGCGCTTGCGCACATCGGCCATGCGTTCGGCGTCGCGGGCAAACATCTCCACGTAGGCCAGCATGTGGTGGCCGAAGCTCACCGGCTGTGCCACCTGCAGGTGCGTGAAGCCGGGCAGGATCACCTCGACGTTCTGCTCGGCGATGTCGACCAGCGCCTTCTGCAGGCCGGCCAGCAGGCCGTCGATCAGGTCGATCTCGCTGCGCAGCCACAGGCGCACATCGGTCGCGACCTGGTCGTTGCGGCTGCGGCCGGTATGCAGGCGCTTGCCGGCGTCGCCGACCAGCTGGGTCAGGCGCGCCTCGATGTTGAGATGCACGTCTTCCAGGTCGAGCTTCCACTCGAAGGCACCCGATTCGATTTCATCGCGAATCTGCGTCATCCCGCGTTCGATCGCGGCGTGATCCTGCGCGCTGATGATCTTTTGCGCGGCCAGCATGCCGGCATGTGCGAGCGAACCCTCAATATCGGCCTGCCACAGGCGCTGGTCAAACGACACGCTGGATGTGTAGCGTTTGACCAGGTCGCTCATCGGTTCGGAGAACAGGGCAGACCAGGCTTCGGATTTCTTGTCGAGTTGGTTTTGGGTCATGGAAGGCGATCGGGAGGCAATAATGGGTTGTCACCTCATGTTTCAGTGATGCGCAACCCGTCGATTTTATCGGCCACCCCTGTGGCCCCCTCATCGGCCGGTGCTCCGGTCAAAAGCCGCACGCCCGCGCGACCGGGCGTGGCGCTGTTCGACGCCTGTCAGGTCGGCACCGTGCTTCGCGCCGTGTTGTTCGTCGAGGCGGTGGTGGCGGTGGCCACGATGTTCCAGGCGCCCAACCCGTCCGAATGGCTCGGTCTTGCCGCCACGGTCACCGGCGGTGCGCTGCCGGCCACGCTGCTCTGGCTGGTGCTCGCCTGCGCGATGAAGAAGCCGCTGGCGCGCCTGCCGCGCCTGGCCCAGTACGCAGCCGGTGTGTTGCTCGGCGTGCTTACGGGGCTCTACGGCTGCGGCCTGTTGCGCCTGACGGGCGTGCTCGCGACCGGCCCCTGGCTGGCCAGCGCGCTCGCCGGCGCGCTGTTCGCCGGCGCGGCGATGGTGGCGCTGGTGCTGCGCGCCCAGGGCCGCACGCCGGCAGCGACCACCGCGCGGCTCGAGGAATTGCAGGCGCGCATCCGCCCGCACTTTCTGTTCAACACCCTCAACAGTGCCATCGCGTTGGTGCGCGAGGAGCCGGCCAAGGCCGAAACCATGCTGGAAGACCTGAGCGAACTGTTCCGCCAGGCCTTGGCAGACCCGCGTGACTCCGTCACGCTGGCCGACGAGATCGGCCTGGCCGAGCGCTACCTGGCCATCGAGCAGGTGCGCTTCGGCGCCCGGCTGCGCATCCGCTGGCAACTCGATCCGGCCGCCAGCGGCGCGCGGCTGCCGCCCTTGCTGCTGCAGCCGCTGGTCGAGAACGCGGTCAAGCACGGCGTCGAGCCGAGTCCGGACGGCGCCAAGCTGCGCATCCGGACCGAGCGCCGCGGCAGCATGGTGGTGATCGAGGTGGTCAACAGCCTGCCGCCGCTGCGTTGGGCCGATCAGCCGCTGCCGCGCGGGCATGGCATCGCGCTGGCCAACGTGCGCGACCGGCTGCGGCTGCTGCACGACATGCAGGCGCAGTTCCGCGCCGGCATCGACCAGGGAAGCTACCGGGTACGGATCGACATTCCGGCCGAATCATGAGGAAGAGGGCGCCATGCATCTGCGAACCCTGATCGTCGACGACGAAGCCCTGGCCCGCTCGCGTCTGCGCACGCTGCTCGGCGAGTGCACCGCGCCGCCGGCCGAAGTCGTGGGCGAGGCCGCGCAGGCCGCCGAAGCACAGCAGCGGCTGGCGCAAACGCCGGTCGATCTGGTGCTGCTCGACATCCACATGCCGGGCATCGACGGCATCGAACTCGCGCGGCTGCTGCGCAACCGCGGCGACGCGCCGGCGATCGTGTTCGTGACCGCCCATCCGAGCCATGCGGTGACCGCCTTCGAGCTCGACGCCGTCGACTACCTCACCAAGCCGGTGCGGGCCGAACGGCTGCAGCAGGCACTGCAAAAAGCAGAGCGCTACCTCAAGGAGCGACGTGCCCTGCAGCCCGATCCGGCTGAAGAGGTGTTGCTGATCCAGGAGCGGGGCCGGGCCGAGCGGGTGCCCCTGTCGGAGGTGGTCTACCTCAAATCCGAGTTCAAGTACCTCACGGTGCGCACGCCCACGCACAGCCACATCTATGACGGCAGCCTCAGCGAGATGGAGGAGCGCTACCCCAACCGCTTCGTGCGCGTGCACCGCAACGCGCTGGTGGCGCGTTCGGCGATGCGCGCCCTCGAGAAATACGACGATGGCGAGGATGCCGACGGCTGGGCATTGCGGCTGCGCGGTATCAGCGAACCGGTGGTGGTGTCGCGCCGGCAACTCGCGGCAGTGCGCGACGCGCTGAAGGATTCCCCGTGAGCACGCCTGACGCGCCCGCCGCTGCCGCGCCCGACCCCGTCGCGCCCACCCCAGACGCGCCACCCGCCGACGCGCCACCCCGGGTCGAGCCCGACCCTGTCGCCGCCGCCGCAAGCGAGCCGCGTCCGCGGGAGCCCCTGCTGCTGCACGTACCGGTCGACGTGCGCAGCGTGTCGCTGGCGGTACTGGCCGCGCTGGCGGCCGTATTTGCCTTGCGCTGGGCGGCGCCCGTCTTCATTCCGCTGATGGTCAGCCTGCTGCTGACCTACGCGCTGGCGCCGGCGGTCGACCGGCTCGCACGCCTGCATGTGCCGCGCGCCCTCGGCGCGGCCGTGGTCTTGCTCGCGATCGGCGGGGGCGTCGGTACCACCGCCTACTCGTTGTCCGACAGCGCGGGTCAACTGGTGGATTCGCTGCCCATCGCGGCGCAGAAGCTGCGGCAGGCGGTGCGCAACCGCAGCCCGGCGCGTACCGGAACGCTCGACACCGTGCAACAGGCTGCCGCGCAACTCGAGCAGGCGGCTGAGGAGAATTCGGCCAAGGTCGCGGCGCGCAAGGGCGTGGCCCGCGTCATCGTGGAGCGGCCTTCGTTCAATGTGCGCGACTACCTCTGGAGCGGCACGCTCGGGTTGCTGGCCGCGGCCGGCCAACTCGCACTGGTCGCGTTCCTCACGTTCTTCGCGCTCGCCTCGGGCGACACCTTCCGGCGCAAGCTGGTCAAGATCACCGGGCCCAGCTTCGAGAAGAAAAAGATCACCGTGCATGTGCTGGACGACATCACGGGCCACATCGAGCGCTATCTGCTGGTGCAGATCTTCACGAGCGCGATCGTCGGCGTTGCAACCTGGCTCGCCTTCTGGGCGCTCGGCCTTGAGAGCGCGGCGGTGTGGGGCATCATCGCCGCCGTCACCAACCTGATTCCGTACCTCGGCTCGATCGTGGTGATGGGCGCCTCGGCGCTGGTCGCGTTCCTTCAGTTCAACGCGATCGACATGGCGTTGCTGATCGGAGGCGTTTCGCTGCTGATCCACACGCTGGTCGGGAACCTGCTCACGCCCTGGCTCACCAGCCGCAGCAGCAGCATGAACCCGGTCGCGGTGTTCGTCGGCGTAATTTTCTGGGGCTGGCTTTGGGGCGTCTGGGGGCTGCTGCTCGGCATTCCCATCATGATGGTGGTCAAGGCCGTCTGCGACCAGGTGGAAGATTTGCAGCCGCTCGGTGAACTACTTGGCGACTGACCGAAGGGCTATGACGGGTGGTCGATAGCCTGGTGTAAGTAAATGTGTTGACAATAGGGGTCTTCGCGAACTTTCGATGTAATTATTGGGTTCCCCGTTTTGCCGCCGTCGGGCCACGAAAGTGGCGCGCTCTTACCTTCCATGAACGCTGCCGTGTCCGACTCCTCTTCTGTTCCTCACCATTGCACGATCGTCATCCTGACCTTCAACTCAGCCGGCATCATCCGCGAGACCGTAACCGCGGCATTGCAGGTGAGCCCGCATGTGTACGTGGTCGATTCCGGCTCGACCGACGGAACCCCCGCGTTGCTCGAGGAACTGGGGTGTACCGTGGTGCAGCGCCCCTTCAGCAACTACAGCGATCAGCGCAACTGGGCGATCGCCCAGGTGGCGCCGCACTGCGCCTGGCAACTGCACCTGGATGCCGACGAGGTGCTCGATGCCGAGTCGATCCGCGAGATGCGCGCGATCCTAGCTGGGCCGGCGAAGTTCGACGCCTGGCTGTTGCGCCGGCGCGACTACTTCATGGGCCACATGCTGCGCCACAGCGGCGTCAACCCGTGGCACCTGCGGCTCTTCAAGTCAGGCGTGGGCCGCTGCGAGTCGCGCCTGTACGACCAGCATTTCATCGCCGACGCGCCGAGCGGCCGCATCAACGGCTTCATGCACGACAAGAACGCCGCCTCGCTCACCAGCTGGATCACGAGCCACAACCGCTGGAGCGACGCCGAGGCGAAGGAAAAGCTCGGCCCCGGAGCGCAAGGCGGCGACGTGCTGCAGGCACGGCTGCTGGGCGATGCGCGCGAGCGCACACGTTTCATCAAGCAGGTTTACTACAAGCTGCCGATCGGGCTGCGCGCCTTCAGCTATTTCATCTATCGATACGTCTTCCGGCTGGGCTTTCTCGACGGCAAGCCCGGTTTCTACTTTGCGTTTTTCCAGGCCTTGTGGTTCCGCATGCTGGTCGACGCCAAGATGTACGAGCACCGGTCGCGTTCCGCCGACGGCGCCTCAACTGCCCCCTGAACCGAAGGAACTGCTTTCATGCGCAATTACAACCCCACCAAACGCATCCTGGTCACCGGCGGTGCCGGCTTCCTCGGCAGCCACCTCTGTGACCGCCTGATCGCGCAGGGGCACGACGTGCTGTGCGTCGACAACTTCTTCACTGGCAGCAAGCGGAACATCGAGCATCTGCTCGACAAGCCGCAGTTCGAACTGATGCGCCATGACGTGACCTTTCCGCTCTACGTGGAGGTCGACGAGATCTACAACCTGGCCTGCCCGGCCTCACCGATCCACTACCAGCACGACCCGGTGCAAACCACCAAGACCAGCGTGCATGGCGCCATCAACATGCTGGGCTTGGCCAAGCGGGTGCGCGCGACGATCATGCAGGCCTCCACCAGCGAGGTTTATGGCGATCCTGAGGTGCATCCGCAGGTCGAGGCTTACTGGGGCCGCGTCAACCCTATCGGCATCCGCAGCTGCTACGACGAAGGCAAGCGTTGCGCCGAAACGCTGTTTTTCGACTATCACCGCCAGCACAAGCTGCGCGTCAAGGTGGCGCGCATCTTCAACACCTTCGGGCCGCGCATGCACATGAACGACGGGCGCGTGGTGTCGAACTTCATCGTGCAGGCGCTCAAGGGCGAGAACATCACGATCTACGGCGACGGCCAGCAAACGCGCAGCTTCTGCTACGTGGACGACCTGATTGAAGGTTTCATCCGCCTGATGGGCACGGGCGACGACTTTCCGGGCCCGGTCAACATCGGCAACCCGGGCGAGTTCTCGATGCTCGAGCTGGCCAACAAGGTGATCACGCTCACCGGCTCGAAGAGCCAGCTGGTGCGCATGCCGCTGCCGGCCGACGATCCGAAGCAGCGTCGCCCCGACATCTCGCTGGCCAGGGAAAAGCTCGGCGGCTGGGAGCCCAAGACCCAACTCGACGAAGGCCTGCAGAAGACCATCGCCTATTTCGACCAGCTCCTGTCTGGCAACCCGGCCTGATCACACACCCATGAACATCACCATCATCGGCACCGGCTACGTCGGTCTTGTCACCGGCGTCTGCCTCGCTGACCTCGGCAACAACGTGTTCTGCCTCGACCTCGATCCGGTCAAGGTCAAGACGCTCAACGAGGGCGGCATTCCGATCTACGAGCCCGGCCTGGCCGAACTCCTGCAGTCGAACATGGCCGCGAAGCGCCTGACCTTCTCGACCGACGTCGAGGCCGCAGTCGCGCATGGCGACGTGCAGTTCATCGCGGTCGGTACGCCTTCCGACGAGGACGGCAGCGCCGACCTGCAATACGTGCTGGCCGCAGCGCGCAGCATCGGCCGCACCATGAACCGCTTCACGGTGGTGGTCGACAAGTCGACCGTGCCGGTGGGCACCTCCGACAAGGTGACGGCCGCGATCCGCGACGAACTGGCGAAGCGCGGCATGGCAGACCATCGCTTCGCCGTAGTGAGCAACCCCGAGTTCCTGAAGGAAGGCGCGGCGGTCGAGGACTTCATGCGCCCCGACCGCATCGTGCTCGGCGTGGCCGACGACGACGAAGGCCGCGAGGCGCTGGCCGTGATGCGCAAGGTCTATGCGCCGTTCAACCGCAACCACGAGCGCATGCGCGTGATGGACGTGAAGTCGGCCGAGTTCACCAAGTACGCGGCCAACGCGATGCTGGCCACGCGCATCAGCTTCATGAACGAGCTCGCGAACCTGGCCGACAAGGTCGGTGCCGACATCGAACTGGTGCGCCAGGGCATCGGCTCCGACCCGCGCATCGGCTACAGCTTTCTCTACGCCGGCACCGGCTACGGCGGCAGCTGCTTCCCGAAGGACGTGCAGGCGCTGGTGCGCACCGCGAGCGAGTACGGCCAGCGGCTGCAGGTGCTGGAGGCGGTGGAGGCGGTCAACGACACGCAGAAGAACGCGCTGGTGCGCAAGATCTTCGAGCGCTTCGGCGACGACCTCACGGGCAAGACCTTCGCGGTCTGGGGCCTGGCCTTCAAGCCCAACACCGACGACATGCGCGAGGCGCCAAGCCGCGTGGTGCTGGGGGCGCTGACGCGCGCCGGTGCACGCATCGTGGCACACGACCCGGTGGCCGTGCCCGAAACGAAGCGCGTGCTGAAGCTCGACTTCGAGGACGCACCGGCCCGCATCGACCAGATCGAATTCGCCGGTGAACCGATGGCGGCGCTGGAAGGCGCCGACGCGCTGGTCATCATGACCGAGTGGAAGGCCTACCGCAGCCCGAACCTCGAGCGGCTCAAGGAAGTGATGAAGGCGCCGGTGATCTTCGACGGCCGCAACCTCTACGAGCCGGCGACCATGCGCGACGCTGGCGTGGCGTACTTCGGCATCGGGCGCAACAGCGG
>JBDUCH010000478.1:0-2601 GCA_040003555.1 Variovorax sp.
GCCTGGATCAGGAAGTCGTAGGCCGGCTGGTCGCGCCGTGGGCCGGTCTGGCCGAAGCCGGTGACGGAGCAATAGATCAGGCGCGGATTGATCTTGCGCAGCGACGCTTCGTCAAGGCCATAGCGTGCCAGCGTGCCGGCCTTGTAGTTCTCGAGCACGATGTCGGCGCTAGCGGCGAGTTCCTTGACGATCTTCTGGCCCTCTGGTTTTTCCAGGCTGACCGTGATCGAGCGCTTGCCACGATTGACGGCCAGGTAGTAGCCGGCTTCCTTCGTGTCTTTGCCTTCGGCGTCTTTCAGGAACGGGGGGCCCCAGGTGCGTGTATCGTCGCCTGCGCCGGGCCGCTCGACCTTGATCACTTCGGCGCCGAGGTCGGCGAGGATCTGGCTGGCCCAGGGTGCGGCGAGGATGCGGCTCAGATCCAGCACCTTGACGTGCGACAGCGGGCCCTTGTGGGTGGTCATTCGAAGTCTCCGTGTGTTGGCCTGAATTCTGGAAGCGGGATCCGTCTGGGGCTACCGGCAAGGCCGCAAGACTGTGATGCGCCAGGGCGCATAGCGGCGGGAGGCCGGGCCGCCGCGTCGCATAGCAGCTATGCGCCCGGGAGCGGTGGCACGCGGCGCACCCGTCCCTAAAGTTCATTCAGTACAAAACGGAGACATCGATCATGAATGGACTTTTCAAATCCGCGGCCGCACTCACGCTTGCGCTGGCCGCTGCCTCGGGATGGGCGCAGGCCTATCCGACCAAGCCGATCCGCGTGGTCGTGCCCTTTCCCGCCGGCGGGCCGGTGGATCAGACCGCCCGCGCGCTCGGTGCCAAGTTGAGCACCTCGCTCGGACAGTCCATCGTCATTGACAACAAGGGGGGCGCGGGCGGCCTGCTCGGCGCCGACGCGGTGGCCAAGTCGCCCGCCGACGGCTACACGCTGTTGTTCTCGTCGGCGGGCGCGCTGGCCATCGTGCCGCACCTCGTGCCGTCGATGCCCTACAACCCGCAAAAGGATCTGGTGGCCGTGACCCAGGCCCTGAAGGTTCCGGCGGTGTTGGTGGTGGCCGCCAACTCAAAGTACAAGTCTTTCGCCGATCTGAAGGCCGCCGCCACCGGCGACGCCAGCAAGGTCAACTACGCCTCGGCCGGCAGCGGCACCACGCCGCACCTGCAGGCAGAACTCCTCAAGCGCGAAGCCAGGCTGAGCATGAGCCATATCCCCTACCGCGGCGCGGCGCCGGCGCTGACCGACCTGATGGGCGGGCAGGTCGACATGATGATGGCCGACATCCCCGTGGTGCTGCCATTCATTCAATCGGGCAAGCTGCGCGCTCTGGCGGTGACCAACGCCAGGCGCATTCCGGTTCTCAAGGACGTACCCACGGTGGCCGAGCTCGGCCTGCCCAAGGCCGAGGCCTACAACTGGTATGGCATGCTCGCTCCGGCACACACGCCGCCCGAGGTCATCAACAAGATGTACGGTGCCGTTGGGGCCGCCCTGCGCTCGCCCGAACTGAAGCAACAGTTCGAGCAGCAGGGGGTCGAGGTCGTCGGCAGCAAGCCCGAGGAGTTCGCCTCGTTCATCTTCGCGGAGTCGGAACGATGGGGCGCGTTGGCCAAGGCCGTGGGCGCCAAGCTGGATTGATCACCAGCGGTGGCCCGCGCGGGCCTAGCGCGACCCTGGATTCAAACGGCGCGTGCCGGCTGCACGCGCTTTGCCAACTCCGATTTGGCGATCGCGTTGCGGTGCACCTCGTCCGGCCCGTCGACGATGCGCACCGTGCGCTGATGCGCATAGGCCTCGGCCAGCCAGAAGTCCTGGCTCACGCCGGCTGCGCCATGCGCCTGAATGGCCCAGTCGACCACCTTGCACGACATGTTGGGCGCGACCACCTTGATCATCGCGATCTCGGCACGCGCCTCCTTGTTGCCCACCGTGTCCATCTTGTAGGCGGCGTTGAGTGTGAGCAGGCGTGCCTGGTCGATCAGGCAGCGCGACTCGGCAATGCGCTCGTGCCATACCGACTGCTCCGCCAGCGGCTTGCCGAAGGCCACGCGTGCGCGCAGCCGGTCGCACATCATCTCGAGCGCCCGCTCGGCAGCGCCGATGGAACGCATGCAGTGGTGGATCCGTCCGGGCCCGAGGCGGCCCTGTGCGATCTCGAAGCCGCGGCCTTCGCCCAACAGGATGTTGGCCACCGGCACGCGCACGTTCTCCAGCAGCACTTCCATGTGGCCGTGCGGCGCGTCGTCGTAGCCGAACACCGAGAGATGGCGCAGCACCGTCACGCCCGCAGTGTCGCGCGGCACCAGCACCATCGATTGCTGCGCGTGGCGCGGCGCCTCGGTGTCGGTCTTGCCCATCACGATGAAGATCTTGCAGCGCGGGCTGCCCGCGCCCGAGGAGAACCACTTGCGGCCGTTGACCACGTACTCGTCGCCTTCGCGCCGGATCGTGCACTGGATGTTGGTGGCGTCCGACGAGGCAACCGCAGGTTCGGTCATCAGGAAGCCCGAGCGGATCTCGCCGGCGAGCAGCGGCGTCAGCCACTGATCCTTCTGCGCTTCGGTGCCGTAGCGCTCGATGGTTTCCATGTTGCCGGTGTCGGG
>JBDUCH010000012.1:0-28183 GCA_040003555.1 Variovorax sp.
CAGCCTGCGGCTGCCGGCTCCTCCTTTATTTCGCTGCGCAGCGTGCCCCACCGCCAGCGGCCGAGCCCCGAAACCTCAAGGCACGAAGCGCGCCAGCGAGATGCTCTTTCAGGCAAAAACCAGGGTTCTCTACAGGGACTGGGTCAGCGCGACGAGATCTGCGCATCCTTCGGATAGCTGATGGTGTAGTCGGCGGCGACGCGTGCACTCTGGCCGGCCGCGAGCTCGAAGCTCCAGAGCGCCATGCCGGGCTGCTTGTTCCACTCGCGCTCGGCCGGTTGCGGCGCAAAGACGGCAGCCACCCGCACCTTGTCGTCGACCGACACCGGCGCCGCTTCGAGCACCTGCACCGCGATCGGCGTGCGATGGCGGTTCTCGACCACGTAGCCGCGCTGCAGCTTGCGCTCGGCCCGCACCCCGACGAAGCCCGTTTCGCCGCGGTTGTCGCGCTCGGGCTCGGCCTGCACGCGCACCAGTTCGTCGCGGCCGAAGGACAGCGTCACGCGCGCGTCGCCGGGTGGCGTCCACTGCCCGTTGCCGACGAAGGCGCCATCGCGGTAGAGCTGCAGCGGCCCGGCCGGCCACACGCCTTCGGGCGGTGCCATGTCGGCGATGAGGAACGCGCTCGCATCGACCTGCGGGCTGGTGCGTACCGCGAGCTTGACCGTGTCTTCGGTCTGGCCCAGCGCCATGCTCACGCGCTGTCCGCTAGAGGGTACGTCGATCGCGTTCGGCACGCTGAATTCGGTGGCAAAGCTGTTGTTGAAAACGCTCACGTCGAACAGCGGCTCCTGGCGCTTGGCCATCTCGGCGGCCATGACTGGCGCGGGCGCGGAGGCCGGCATCGGAGCGCCGCCATAGGCGCGGCGTTCCGGTTGCTGCTCGACGATGCCGATGCGCCAGGGCATCGGCAGGCGGCCCGCGGTTTCGCGCCGCGGCTGGCCCGTGGAGAGCGTGAGCTTCACGCCGCGCCAGTCTTCGCCAGTGGCCTGCGCCACCAGGGCCTGGCGCTCCATGCGCAGCGTGCGCGTGCCGGTGTCGAGCATCGCGCGGTAGGCCGGCGTCCAGCCCGGGCCGTTGACCTGGTAGCTGAGCCGGACATCCGCATCGCGCACGGCGGCCAGGGTGACGGTCACGCTGACGACGTTGCCGCCGTTGCCCTGCGAACGCGCGCGCTCGGCCAACATGGGTGTGAGCTGCTTGTCGAGTTCGGCCTGGCGGCGCTTGAGCAGGTGCTGCTGCTGCAGCGAATCCTGGCCGGTGCGGCGCAGCGCATCGGCCATGGCGGTGACGCTCTTCGCGTCGGGCGCGGCGCGCAAGGCGGGCGTCGCGTCGCTGCTGCTGCTGCCGCCGCCATTCGTGGAAATGCCCTTGAGGTAACCCGTGACCAAATCCAGTGCATCGGTCTGCGACTGCAGCGCCGCCTTCTGGTCTTCGAGCTCGCGGATACGGCCGTCGAGCGCGCTGGTCGCGCAGGCGGCCGACTGGGCGCGCGGCTCGGTCAGCACCGCTGTCTCACCCACGCGCACCGAGGCGTCGGCCGATACCTGCAGGCTCTGCACGTCGAGCCCGGCCGGCAGGCAGGTGAAGGTGAGCGTCTTGCTGCCGGCGGCCACGCGCGCCATGCGTTCCACCGTGGCGCTGCCGGGGTAGACCTTCACCTGGGTGATGCGTGACTCGGGTGGCGGCACGGCGACCGTCGGCAAGGTGCTGGCCTGCACGCCAAGCGCGAACAGCGACAACATCCCGAGGGCCATGGGACGGAGGTGGGGCAGTGAGGGCATGGGGATTCCCGAAAGGGCTCGTGAAGTGATGACCCCTGCTGATACGGCGGGCCGGCGCAAACCGGGTTAAGCCGCTGGCTGTCGCGCATGCAACTGCAATCGCCGCGGGCGTCGCGCCAGTGACGCGGCACTGCGTCGTCGCTGCGTAGAGTGACCCGTCGTGATCCGTCGTGACCCGTCACCATCTTCAAGGAGCCCCCATGCTCGACACTCTCAAAGCCATCAACCAGACCGCCGCCTTCAACCGCTGGGCCGGCTTCGAGGTCACGCACGCGAGCCAGGGCGAGGCCGAGCTGCGCATGGCCTGGCGTGCGCAAGACATGGGCCAGTACGCGGGCTTCCTGCATGCGGGTCTGATCGGCGCCATGCTCGACACGGCTTGTGGCTTCGCAGCGGCCAGCGTGTCGGGCCGCGTGCTGGCCTCGCACTTCTCGGTCAACTGCCTGGCGCCGGCGGTGGGCCGCGCGTTCGTGGCGCGTGGCCGCGTGGTCAAGGCCGGGCGCAAGCAGGTGTTCGCCACCGCCGAGCTGTTCGCCGAAGGCGAGGGCGATGTCGAGCCCAAGCTGGTGGCCACGGGCAACGCGATCCTGGTGCCGGCGGAGCCGTAGCCGCGCGCCGTGCGCGTGCCGCGACAATAGGGGCCTTATCCCCAGCGCGCAGAAGCGAAAGAGCAATCGATGGCCATCCAGTGGTTCCCCGGTCACATGCACGTGACACAGAAGGCCATCAGCGAGCGCGTGAAAGACATCGACGTCGTGATCGAGCTGCTCGACGCGCGACTGCCGGGCTCCAGCGCCAACCCGATGCTGGCCGAGCTCACCGGCCACAAGCCCGGCCTGAAGGTGCTCAACAAGCAGGACCTGGCCGACCCCGAGCGCACCGCGCTCTGGCTGGCGCACTACAACGCGCTGCCCGACACGCGCGCCATCGGCCTCGACGCGAGCCTCACCACCCCGGCGCAGCGTCTCATCGCGGCCTGCCACGAACTCGCGCCAAACCGCGGCGGCATGGCCAAGCCGATGCGGGTGCTGATCTGCGGCATCCCAAACGTCGGCAAGTCCACCCTGATCAACACGCTGACCGGCAGCAAGAAGGCCAAGACGGGCGACGAGGCCGGCATCACCAAGCTCGAACAGCGCATCGTGCTGGCCGACGATTTCTACCTCTGGGACACACCCGGCATGCTGTGGCCGCGCATCATCGTCGCCAAGAGCGGCTACAACCTCGCGGCCAGCGGGGCCGTGGGTCGCAATGCCTACGACGAGGAGGAAGTGGCGCTGGAGCTGTTGAACACGCTGAAGCAGCACTACGCCGGGCTGGTGGAAGCACGCTTCAAGCTCGCCGGATCGATTGCCCCCCTGACCGACGAGGAAGCGCTGGAAGCCGTTGGCCGAAAGCGCGGCGCATTGCTCGGCAAGGGCAAGATCAACCTGCAGAAGGCCGCCGAGATCGTGATGCACGAGTTCCGCAACGGCAGCATGGGCCGCATCACGCTCGAGACGCCCGAAGAGTTCGCGCAGTGGCTCAGCGCGGGGCAGCAGGCCGATGCCGAGCGGGCGGCGAAGAAGGCTGCGCGCACGCAGAAGAAGCGGCCGCAGCGTGGCGCCACTGCGCCGCCGGCAATGGACGAGGCACCCTGAGCAACCCAGCAAAACGATGCGCTGAAACCGGCGCCCAACGCACGACGCACGACGCACGACGCACGACGCACGACGCACGACGCACGACGCACGACAACACCCCACCGATGCAACGACTCACCACACTTTATTTTTTGCTGGCCCTTGCTGCCTTCACCGCGGGGTGTGCATCGCACCCCGTTCCCCGCGTCACGCGGCTCGGCGACGGCGTATACCAGTCGCCCTCAGCGCAGGAGGCGGAAGCCTACTGCCGCAACTTCGGCGCGCCGATGCGCTTTCTGGGGCCCAAAAGGCTCGCCACGCAGACCGGAGACGTCACCTTCCGCTGCGATTGACAGCGTCCCCACGCCTACTTTTCCATCACGATCTTGCCGTCTTGCACGTACTCGTCGAACTGGATGCGCGGGATCGCGGTGAGACCGACCACATCGCGCTCCTCTTCCCAACTCAGCGTGGCGCTGTCCGGTGCCAGTTCGATCTCGACGCGGCTGCCCTTCGGGATCGGGATGGGGACGCCGTCGCCCGGGGTGTAGGTGACATGGCCTTTGATGGTGGCGTACTGGGGCATCTAATTTCCTCTCCGTTGATTCCCGCCCATTAGAAGCGCGAAGCGCGGCAGCGCGTGTCAGAAGACCGGCCGTCAGCACACCTGGCGCGTGTGTAGCAAACTCTTGTACACATCCAATACAACAACACCATGACAGCCAACCCGGGCACCGCCATCGAAGTCGTCCAGGGCGACCTTTCCCCCTACCGCCAGGGCAACATCGGTGTCGACTACGTGCACCGCTTCGAATCCGGCCAACCGGGGCCGCACGTGCTGGTCAACGCGCTGACGCACGGCAACGAAATCTGCGGCATGGTGGCCGCCAGGCACCTGCTCGACAGCGGCGTGCGACCGCTGGTCGGCACGCTCACCGTGAGCTTCGCGCATGTGGAGGCCTACAACGCGTTCGACCCGACGAAGCCGTTCGAGAACCGGCAGATCGTGCACAACCTCAACCGCATCTGGTCGGACGAACTGCTCGGCGGCACCGAAGACAGCCCCGAGCTGCGCCGCGCGCGCGAACTGCGGCCGGTGGTTGCCGCGGCCGATCACATCCTCGACATCCACTCCACCAGCCAGGACGTGGCGCCGTTCTGGGTGTATCCCGACTTCGCGCGCAATGCCGATGTGGCACTGGCGATCGGCCTGCCACCGGTGCACCTGGTGATGCCCAACGGCCTGGGCTCGGGCACGCCGCTGATCCAGCACGGCGCGCACGCGGGTGCCGACGCGCCGGGCGCCGCCATGGTGGTCGAGTGCGGGCAGCACTTCAAGCGCGCCACCGCCGATGTCGCCACCGAGGTGACGCTGCGCTTTCTGGCGCACTTCGGGCTCGTCGAGCACGCCGCGCCGCCGGCACCGGCGCCGCAGCGCCGTTTCGAGCTGCTGCAGACGCTGATGGTCAAGACGCCTGAGTTCGCCTTCACGCGGCCGCTGGTCGGTTTCGAGACTTTTGCGAAGGGCGAGCTGATCGGCACCGACGGCGCCGACGAGATCCGCGCGCCCTGTGACGACTGCACCGTCTTCATGCCGACGCGCGCGCCGATCGTCGGGCGCGAGGCTGTCTATCTGACACGGCCGCTGTGACGGGCCTGCGGCGGGCTTGTCAGATCCCGCCCAGGACGCTGTTCAGCGAGCGGTCGACCTGGATCCCATCGGCCAGCTTCAGCGTGAACCGCGTGCCGCGGCCGACCACCGAGTCGACCGCGATGCGGGTGTTCAGGAGCTTCGACAGTCTGAGCACGATCGACAGACCCAGCCCCATGCCGTCGATCGCCTGGGCCGTGCCGCGGTCGATGCGGTAGAACTCCTGGAACACCTTGCCGATTTCATCGCGAGCGATGCCGAAGCCCTGATCCCAGACCTCGACGCAGAGGCGCCCGCCGCGCAGCCGCGTGGCGAGCAGGATCTTCTTGCCCGGCGGGCTGTACTTGATCGCATTTCCGATGACGTTGCCGATCATGCGGCGCAGGCGCACCGGATCCGAGCGCACGGTGGCGTCGGCTGCGCGCAGGCGCAGCTCGAGGCCACCGGCGTTTGCCAGCGGTTCGTACTGGTTGTGCAGATCGTGCAGTACCTCGGCCAGATCAACGTCCTGCAGGTGCAGGGCCAGTTCGCCGCTCTGCAGCGTCGACAGGTCGAACAACGAGTCGAACAGCCGGTTGATGGCTGTCGTCGTCGCCGCGATCTTGGACGCCAGTTCATGGTGCATCTCCGGGTGGTCGACGAGAAGCTCCGCATAGAGCGACAGCGCGGTCACCGGCTGCCGGATGTCGTGCGTCGCAGCCACCAGAAAGCGGTTCTTCACGTCGACTGCCGCCCGGGCTTCCTCTTCCTTGCGCGCCAGGTCGAACTGCAGCGCGTACTGAGTTTTGTGCGATCCGTAGATACTGCGGCCAAGCCAGTTCAGCAGCCACCAGTGCGCTATCGGCAGCACCATGAACAGGTGGTTGGCAAGGGGCTGCCGGTCATCTCGCATCGCCACGCTGAGCACCATGGCGATCATCATCACGAAGAACTGCGTGTTGGTATAGCAGCGCAGCAGGGTCGGTACCAGCGAGACGCTGGTGAGCGGCGCCGAGGCCACACAGGCGACGATCAGCCAGCAACCAAACTGGTCGTAAACCGGAATCCGGTCGAAGAACAGCAGAACTGAGGCACCCCATAACGCGCCCTGCGCGATGTAGGCGGGCGCCATGGCCTTCACGAAGGCGCGTTGCGCCGCCAGCGTGGTGAATGCGCCGCGGCGCAGGCAGGCGGATTCCATCCAGGTGCGCAACGCCTGCACGCTCAGGCCGCAGACCAGCCACGTCAGCAGCGGGGCGGGGTCGACATGGCGCCAGCAAAAGGCCGCAAAGACCAGCAGCAGGCCCACTCCGATGCGCTGGCGAATCCGCGTCGCGCGCATGAAGTGCATCATCATGTCGGCGCGTACCGCGATCTCCTTGCATTCCGGTTTGTCATCGGGGTCGACCTCTGCGGCCGATGGCGCGCGCAGCGAAAGCGAGAACGCGCCGGTGCGGCGCGATCCTGTGACGAGTGGGGTGGGTTCCGGAGGGCTCACTTGAACGTGTGATGGGAGCGAACTCGGATCGTAGGGGCGGGCGGCCGATTGTCGAGTGATGTCCTGCAACGGCAGCTTGCATTCGTGACAAGGTTGCGCCTGGCCGTTGTTGCGGCACGCCGGCGCGCTGAAACGCCCTAGAAGGAGACGGTCGGCGTGGCCTGCCGCATCGTTTCCACGAAGCGCCGCAGCTTGGCCGGATAGAAACGTGCATAGGGGTACAGCAGCCACGCAGGCAGCGGGTCGGCGCACCACTGCGGCGCCAGCTGCACCAGCCGGCCCGCGGCGATGTCGTCCGCCACTGCCCAGGTCGAGGCAATGCAGGCACCCAGGCCCAGCAACGCGGCGGAGCGCAGCGCGTAAAGGCTGTCGGTGCTCATGCGCGGACGGATCGCAATGCGCGCCGTCTCGCCGCTTTCGGCCCGCGAGAGCGTGACCTCGGTGCGGTAGTAGGTGCGCAGTGCCAGCCAGGGCAGCGTGGCGAGATCGCCGGGGTGCGCGGGTGGCGGTCGGCCTTCCAGCAGCGCAGGCGATGCGACCACGATGCGCGGCACGTCCCACAGCTTGAGGGCGACCAGGCCTGCGTCGTCGACCTCACCAACCTGGATTGCGCAGTCGATCGCCTGCGCGATGAAGTCGGCTTGCTGGTCGTGCAGCAGCCACTCCACCGACACGCCGGGGTTGTGCCGCAGGTAGTCGGCCAGCGGTACCACCAGTTGCTGCTGGCCGAAGGCGTGCGGCGCCACCACGCGCAAAGTGCCTTCCGCGGCCGCGCCCACGCCGCGCAGATCGGCCTCGAAGGCCTGCCAGCCGGCCAGCAGTTCCTTGGCGCGCTCGAAGCAGCGCTCGCCGTCTTCGGTCAGCTTCATGTGTCGGGTGGAGCGCTGCAGCAGCCGCACGCCGAGCGAGCGCTCCAGCGCCTGCAGCCGGCGGCTGACCGTGGGCTGGGTTGCACCCAGCTGCGCTGCCGCGGCCGACAGGCTGCCGGCTTCCACGATCCGCACGAAGGTCTGCATCAGCTCGAGGCGGTCTGGCGAGGCGTTGGGTTGATTCATTCCTCAAGCGTATAGATGAAGTGCGCGCGATGCCACTACCGCGCGCGAAACCCAAGGAGCACACTCGCCTACGTTCTCGCAGACCAAGGGTTTTCACCATGAGTTCCATTCAAACCGTGCATGCGGCCGATGCCATCGCGCCCTCGCCATCCGGCGCCAGCCTGCCGGCGTCGCTGATCCTGCTGCTGGCCACCGGCGCCGGCCTGGCCGCCGCGGCGCTCTACTACAGCCAGCCGATGCTCGGCGTGCTCGGCGCCGACATCGGCGCGTCGGCCCGCGCCGTCGGCTTTGTGCCCACGCTCACGCAGCTGGGCTACGCGCTCGGCATCCTGTTGCTGGTGCCGCTGGGCGACCGGTACGACCGGCGCAGCATCATCGTCATCAAGGCGGCGGTGCTGTGCGCCGCGCTGCTGGTGGCCGCCGCCGCGCCCGGCATCGGCGTGCTGCTCGCGGCCAGCCTGGCCATCGGGATCGCCGCGACCATGGCGCAGGACATCGTGCCCGCCGCCGCCACGCTGGCGCCTGAAGCGCACCGCGGCAAGATCGTTGGCACGGTGATGACGGGGCTGCTGCTCGGCATCCTGCTGTCGCGCGTGGTCAGCGGCTTCGTGGCCGAGCACTTCGGCTGGCGCGCGATGTTCATCGTGGCGGCGGCCAGCATCGCGCTGATCGGCGTGGCCGCCTGGCGCGGGCTGCCGCGCTTTCGCCCGACCATGCAACTGAGCTACGGCGCATTGCTCGGTTCGCTGGTCCGGCTTTGGCAGCGGCACGGCGCGCTGCGCCGCGCCACGCTGTCGCAGGGCCTGCTGTCGGTGGGTTTCAGCGCTTTCTGGTCGACGCTGGCGGTGATGTTGCACGGCGAGCCCTTCCACCTCGGCAGCGCCGCAGCCGGCGCCTTCGGCCTGGCCGGTGCCGCCGGTGCGCTGGCCGCACCCATCGCCGGCCGCCTGGCCGACCGGCGTGGGCCGGAACGGGTCACGCGTCTTGGCGCGGGCCTGGTGATCGTGTCGTTCGGCGTCATGGCGCTGTCGCCGCTGCTGGCGCCGCATGCCCGCCTGGGCCTTCTTGTGGCCAGCGCGATCGGCTTCGACCTGGGCGTGCAGGCCACGCTGATCGCGCACCAGACCATCGTCTACGGCATCGAGCCCGCCGCGCGCAGCCGGCTCAATGCCGTGCTGTTCACCGGCGTGTTCATCGGCATGGCCGTCGGTTCGGCGCTGGGCGCGCTGGCGTTGGCGCAGTGGGGCTGGATGGGGGTGACCGCGCTGGCCACGGCCTCTTCCACGGCAGCGCTCATGGTTCGGCTGTGGCCTGGGGCGCGGGCCGCGCGTTGAGCCTCAGCCGGCGATGAACAGCGCCGGATCCACCATCGCGCGGTTCAGCATCACCGACCAGTGCAGATGCGGCCCGGTCACGCGGCCGGTGGCGCCCACCGCGCAGAAGCGCTCGCCGGTCCTGAGCACATCACCCAGCTTCACGTCGACGGCGCTCAGGTGGCAGTACATGCTGAGCAGCCCGCCACCGTGATCGAGCCACACCGTGCCGCCGTTGAAGAAATAGTCGCCGGTGTCGATCACGCGTCCCGGCAGCGGCGCCAGCACCGGCGTGCCGGTACCGGCGGCGATGTCCATGCCGCTGTGCGGATTGCGCGACTGCCCGTTGAACACGCGCCGCAGCCCGAACGAGCTGGAGCGCCGCCCCGGCACCGGCACGCGCATGCGCAGTTCCTGCAAAGGGGGCGCGGTGAAGGTGGCCATGACGGTGGCCAGGTGCGCGCGCTCGCGGTTGTAGCGCGCCTCGTCCTCGGGCGACAGATCCACCGTGCCGGGCGCCACCTTGAGGCGCTGCTCGCTGTACTGCTTGGGCGCCACCATGTAGGCAAGCTCGCGCGTGGCACCGCCTTCGGCCTGCTGCACCGAGATGCGCGCTTCGCCGGGGGCGGCGGCCAGCGGGATGCCGACCACGGCCGTCCATTCGATCGCATCGCCGAGCACCAGCAGGGGCAGTTCGCCATCGCGCGCCATCGGTCGCGCCGCTGCGGGGCCCAGCGACAACCGCGCAATGCCGCCCGGAACCTGCGCAGCGCGCGGCCACACGGCCGGCGGCGGGGCCAGTGGCGCTGCTGGCGCCTTGCCGCGCGCCGCGGGCAGCGCCAGCAGCGCCGCCGCGCCGAGCAGGGCAGAGCGGCGGTTCAGAAGAGAGGGGGGCGGGGTGAATGGGGCGCGCTGACGGGACATCCCAGCAGTCTAGCGAGCCGTCTTTGTGCGCTGGCCGACAATAGCCGCTGTTTGCGCCTGTCGGCGCCAGGAGTAATGCCATGATCACCCACCCCACCGCGGCCCCGGCGCCGCGAAGCAACCCGCGGGCTTGAGTCGGCGTGCGCCTTGCAGAATTCATCATCGCCAAGCGCGAAGCCATCCTGGAGGAGTGGACGGCGTTCGCCCGCGGCAACCAGCCGGCCGACCGGAACCTGAGCGAAGCGGCGCTGCGCGACCACGCGGCGCAAATCCTGACCGAGATCGTCTCCGACATGGGTCGGCCGAAAGAAGACGACGCGCGCCAAGGCGCGAAGGATCCCCTCGTTCCCGACGCCACAGGCTCGGAGGCGCCGGCGCGCGCCCACGCGAAGCAGCGTGCGCGCAACGGCTTCGAGATCAGCCAGATGGTGGCCGAGTACCGCGCCTTGCGTGCAACCATCCTGCGTCTCTGGGTCGCCGGCCACACGACGTTTTCGAGCCACGATGTCGAAGACCTGACGCGCTTCAACGAGGCGGTGGACGAGGCACTCGCCGAGTCGCTCAAGTTCTTTCTGGCGGAGGTCGACCATGCGCGCGACCTGTTCCTCGGCGTGCTGGGGCACGACCTGCGGGGGCCGCTCAGCATCATCGCGAGCTGCGCCCAGCTGGAGGCGCGCAGCCGGCCCGACGGCGACCCGAAGAGCAAGGCCACCATCACGCTGCGCAGCGTGGCCCACATGAAGGCGCTGCTGGACGACCTGGTCGAATATGCGCGCAATCGCCTGGGCGCACGGGTCGCGATCCAGCCCGACACGGTCGAGTTCGACAAGTTCACGCGCGAGTCCATCGAGGAGATCCTCGCCATCCATCCGGAGCGAGTGATCGATCTCGACACCCGCGGCAACCTGCGGGGCCACTGGGATGTCCACCGGCTGCACCAGGTGGTGGCCAACCTCATCTTCAATGCGCTGAAGTACGGTGAAGCCGAAAAGCCGATCTCCATCACCCTGGACGGAACCGGGGTCGACGAGGTGGTGCTCGCGGTGCACAGCATCGGCGCCACGATCTCCCCCGGGCTCTTGCCCACCATCTTCGACCCGCTGGTGCGCGCCGTCGACGACGTGGCCTGGCAGGCATCGGGCGCCAACATGGGGCTCGGCCTCTATGCCGCCCACGAAATCGTGACCGCGCATTCGGGCGTCATCAGCGTCACGTCGTCCGACGAAGACGGCACGCGCTTCGAAGTGCGGCTGCCGCGCGGCGCTGGTCAGGCGTAGTCGAGCGGTAGCGCGGTGGTGTACTTGATCTGCTCCATCGCGAAGCTCGAGCTCACGTCGGACAGCTCGATCTCCCGGATCAACCGCTGGTAGACCGCGTCGTAGCCCTTGATGTCGGGCACCACCACGCGCAGCAGGTAATCGACATCGCCGCTCATCCGGTAGAACTCGACGATCTGCGGAATGGCCGCGACCACGGCCGTGAAACGCTGGAACCAGCGTTCGTTGTGCTCGCTGGTGCGAACCGACACGAAGACGGTGACGCCCACGTTCAGCTTGTCCGCATCGAGCAGCGCCACCCGCTGACGGATGTAGCCCTCGCGCTCCAGCCGCTGGATGCGGCGCCAGCAGGGCGTGGCCGACAGGCTGACGCGCTCGCTGATCTCCTGCAGCGACGCACCGGCGTTGACCTGCAACATTTCGAGGATGGATTTGTCGACTTTGTCCATGAATGGCGTATCTGTTCGAAGAATCTGGAGATGAGAGCAAGATTTTGCTACGACAGTGCCATTCCCGGCAATTTCAGCAAAACAAACCCGGCCCCGGTTTTCTAGACTGGCTTCGTTCACAACAGGGTTTGCGCGAAAGTCCGGTGCCTTGACCATCTTCGAATCCGAAACCTGCCTGGTGCGTACCGGGCGCAGCTCTTCCAGCCACCACGGCATGGTCAACACGCCGGTCTTTCGCGGCTCCACCATCCTGTCGAGTTCGCTCAGCGAGTGGGAGTCGCGCAAGCTGCCGGGCAACCCGTACGCCTCCTACGGCCGCTTCGGAACGCCGACCACCCGCGCGCTCGAGACCGCCATCGCCGAGCTGGAAGGTGGCCACCAGGCCATCGTGTTCCCATCGGGGCTGGCGGCCTGCACGCACAGCCTGCTGGCCTTCCTGAAGCCCGGCGACCACGCCTTGATCACCGACAGCGTGTACGGCCCGACCCGCGCCTTTGCGCTCACCGTGCTCAAGCGCTTTGGCATCGAGGTCGAATTCTTCGACCCGCTGGCCGGCGCCGACATCCGCCGGCAGATGCGGCCGACGACGCGCGTGGTGTTCGTCGAATCGCCGGGCTCCACCACGTTCGAGGTGCAGGACATCCCGGCCATCGCGCACGAGGCGCACAGGGTCGGTGCCTTTGTGGTGATGGACAACACCTGGGCCAGCCCGCTGTTCTTCAAGCCGTTCGAGCACGGCGTGGACGTGTCGATCCAGGCCGCCACCAAGTACATCGTGGGCCACTCCGACGCGCTGCTCGGCGCGGTAACGGCCAACGAGCGCGCCTGGCCCCTGCTGCAGCAGACGGCTCACGATTTCGGCCAGACCGCGGGGCCGGACGACCTGTATCTCGCACTGCGCGGCCTGCGCAGCCTGTCCGTGCGGCTGCACCGGCACTGGGAGAATGGCGTGCTGCTCGCGGAGAGCATGGCACGCCATCCGATGGTGGCGCAGGTGCTGCACCCGGCGCTGCAGGACGACCCGGGCCATGCGCTCTGGCGGCGCGACTTCAAGGGCGCGAGCGGCCTGTTCGCAGTAGCCCTGCAACCGGTAGGCCGCGCGGCATTGGGTATCTTCTTCGACAGCCTCGAATTGTTCGGCATCGGCCTGTCGTGGGGCGGCTTCGAGAGCCTGGCCCTGCCGATGGATCCGCCGTCCCGCGCGGTTCGTCCGTGGACGCATGAAGGCCCGTTGCTGCGCATCCACGCAGGGCTGGAGTCGTGCAACGATCTGATGCGCGACATGCAATCCGCGCTCGACCGGATGCAGCGGCACTGATGAAGCGCCGCGGCCCGCGCACGGACATTGCGTCGCCCGGTTATTCCTTCAACTTTCAGAGAGTCCAGATGAACGCCTTTCGCCACCCTTGCCAGCGCGCCGCACTGTGCCTGGCATTTGCCGCTTCGCTCGTCGTGCCGGCCATGCCGGCAGCAGCCGAAGAATGGCCGACCAAGCCGATCACGATGATCATGGGCTTCCCGGCCGGGTCCGGCGTGGACGTCGTTGCCCGGGCCATCCAGGAGCCGCTCGGCAAGCAGCTGGGGCAGCCCGTGGTCATCGACTACAAGTCCGGCGCCGCCGGCAACATCGCGAGCGAGTACGTGGCCAGCTCGAAGCCGGACGGCTACACCCTCGTCTTCGGCACGGCCGCCACGCACGGCAGCAATGCCGCGCTCTACAAGAAGCTGCCGTTCGACGTGGAAGCCGACTTCGTGCCGGTCGCGCCGGTGCTCGACGTCTCGAACGTGCTCATGGTGAATCCCGAGGTCATCGACGCGAAGACGCTGAAGGAGTTCGTCGACCTGGTCAAGGCCAACCCGGGCAAGTACAACTACGCCTCCACCGGCAACGGTGCCGGCACGCACATGGCCTTTGCCGAGTTCAATTCGCGGCTGGGCCTCAACATGATCCACGTGCCCTACAAGGGCGGGCCGGAAGCCATCCTGTCGGTCGTGCGCGGCGAAACCTGCTGCATCATGAACCAGGTGCAGACGGCGCTGCCGCAGCTCAAGGCCGGCAAGGTGCGGCTGCTGGGCGTGACAACCGTCAAGCCGGTTCCGGCCGTCAGCGACGTGCCGACCATCGCGTCGAGCGGACTGCCCGGCACCAAGGGCTTCGACAGCGCCATCTGGTTCGCCGTGTTTGCGCCCAAGGGAACCGACCCCGCCATCGTCAACAAGCTCAACGCCGCCATCCGCACAGTGATGGAGCAGCCCGAGCTGCGGGCCCGGTTCGAAAGCCAGGGCAACACCGTGCGCATCGAAACGCCAGCGCAGTTCAAGCAGACCGTGCATGCCAACAGGCTGAAGTGGGCAGAGGTTGCCAAGACTGCCAACATCAGCCTGGACTGAACCCACCTTCCTCCCAATGAAACCCGATCCTTCTTCCCTCTCATCACCCGAAGGTCTGGCCGCGCTCGAACGGCGCCTTGCCAAAGACCTCGAATGGCTCGGCTGGCCGGCACGCGACTGGATGCCGCCGTGCATGCATGCCGGTGAAGCGGTGTTCGATGTGGTGATCATCGGTGGCGGCCAGGCCGGCCTGGCCGCCGCTGTCGGCCTCGCGCAGCTGGGCATTCGCGCCGTGGTGTTCGACCGCGCAGGCGCCGGCTTCGAAGGCCCCTGGGCCACCACTGCGCGCATGGAGACGCTGCGCTCGCCCAAGGAACTCACCGGCCCCGCCATGGGCCTGCCGGCCCTCACGTTCCGCGCCTGGTTCGAAGCGCAGTTCGGGCTGGACGCCTGGACGGCGATGGACAAGATTCCGCGCCTGCAATGGATGGACTACCTGCGCTGGTACCGGCGCGTGATGGCGGTGGACGTGCGCAACGACATGCAGGTGGTCGCCATCCATCCGCGTGCCGACGCGCTGGTGGGCCTCGACCTGCAGACGCCCGATGGCGCCCGCAGCGTGCTGGCGCGCCGCGTCGTGCTGGCCACCGGCCGTGACGGCCTGGGCGGCCCGACGGTGCCGGCCTTCGTGCGCGGGCTGCCGCGCGGCAGGTGGGCCCACTCCTCGGACGAGATGGACTATGACAGCCTGGCCGGTCTGCGCGTCGGCGTGATCGGTGCCGGCTCGTCGTCGATGGACAGTGCCGCCACGGCGCTGGAGGCCGGTGCGCGCAGCGTCGACCTGCTGATCCGGCGCGACGACCTGCCGCGCGTCAACAAGGGCAAGGGCGCCGGCGTGCCGGGCCTCACGCAGGGCCACTACGACCTGCCCGACGAATTCAAATGGCGCGTGCGCCACTACATCAACGTCTCGAACGTGCCGCCACCGCGCGGCAGCACGCAGCGTGTTTCGAGCCACCCCAACGTGCGCTTCAACTTCGGCTGCCCGATCCGCGGCGTCGGGATGGCGGGCGATGCGATGGCCATCTCTACGCCCAAGGGCGACTTCGAGGTCGACTTCCTGATCGTTGCCACCGGCTTTCGCATCGACTGGTTCAGCCGGCCCGAGTTCTCGGCCATCGCACCGCACATCCGCGCCTGGAAAGACCGCTTCGTGCCCGCGCCGGGCAACGAAGACGAAGAACTGGCCGACTCGCCCGATCTGGGCCCGGCCTTCGAGCTGCAGGAAAAATCCATCGGCGCATGCCCGGGGCTCGACCGCATCCACTGCTTTTGCTACCCGGCTGCGCTGTCGCATGGCACCGTGTCGGGCGACATCCCCGCCATCAGCGACGGCGCAAAGCGCCTGGCCAGCGGCTTGGCCAGCCTGTTCTACCGCGAAGACTTCGAGCGGCATTTCGCCAACCTCGAGGCCTACGACGAGCCCGAACTGCTCGGCGACGAATGGGTGCCGGCGCCACCGCCCGCTGCGCGCACCGTTTCTCTTGTTTGACCACAGCCCATCCACACAACGACATGACATCTTCTGCATCCACGCCCGACGACGTGATCGACCAGGCCGTTCCGCTGGCTCCGGATCACCCCCTTCACGCATTGCGGCGCCAGCGACCCAAGGTCGTCGCATCCACCCAGGGCAGCTACGAGGGCATGTTTTCACCGGCGGTGCAGGGCATTTCGGTCACCGAGCGGCTGCTGGTGGCGCTGCATGCGTGCCGGCTGTCTAAGGCCGACAGCCTTGCCGCACACTACCGCAGCCGTCTGGTGGCCGACGGCGCCGATGCCGACCTGGTCGAGGCGGTCGCCAGCGGCAACGCGGCGCTGCCGGCCGATGACCGCCTGCAGACGATTCTGGGGTTCACCGCCAAGCTGATCGACCGTCCGATCGAGGGCGACCGCGCCGCGATCGATGCGCTCTTGCGCGCCGGCCTTAGCACCCCTGCCGTCGTCGCACTGGGCCAGCTGATCGCGTTTCTGTCGTACCAGATCCGCGTGGTCGTCGGCTTGCAGGCCATGGCCGAAGCGGGAGCCGCAGCATGAGCGCCGTACCCGTGAGCACGCCGATCCGCAGCAACGGTTTCACCAACGAGGTGCTGGGCTGGAAGGCCTGGCTCCAGACGGTCGACCTCGCCACCGCCAGCCCGGAGCAGATCGCCGCGCTGGAAGAAATGAGCCCGCAGGCCAAGCAGTCTGCCTACTTCCTGTTGCTGGCGCACCAGCCCGAAATGCTGCTGCAGCGCTCGATTGCCTTCAACGCCATCATGTTCGCGCCCGGCGGCATGCCGCGCGCCGAACGGGAGCTGGGCGCCACGGTGGAATCGCGCCTCAACGGCTGCGTTTACTGCGCGTCGGTGCACGCCCAGCGCTTCGAACAGCTGGCCAAGCGCAACGACGTGATCGTGCAGTTGTTCGAAGACCCTCTTTCGGCCGGCACCACGCCGCGCGAGCAGGCCATCGTCAAGTTCTCGGCCGAACTCGCGCTGAAGCCCGATGCACTCTCGGCCGAGCACGTTCGCGCGCTGCAGCAGGCCGGGCTGAGCGACATGGAAGTGCTCGATCTGGTGCACGCCGTGGCACTCTTTGCATGGGCCAACCGGCTCATGCTCAACATGGGCGAGCCGATCTTTCCCGAAGCGGCAGCCTGATCAGCGCAGCCGGGCCTGAAGGCCCGCGACCGTTTCGGCCGCGAGGCCGAGCGGTTCGAGCAGGTCGTTGTCCAGCGCATGGTCGCGGCCGGCCACCAGCGAGGCGCTGTCCACCATCGTACGGGTCGCCGGCATCGGCACGCCGGCCAAGCGGCCCAGCGCCTGCAGAAACACCAGCCCGTACGGAATGTCTTCCGTCAGAAAGCGCGTGTCCAGCCGGGTCGGCCCCGGCGGGCCGCCGCGCTTGGCGTGCAGCTCGTCCGCGATGTCCTGCAAGCGCGTGGAGGTGGTGCCGAACGAGCGCGCGAAATGCGCCTCGACGCTGGCGACCTCGATGCCGAAGGCCGCGGCCAGCGCGCGCCGCTCGGCGTCCAGCGTCTCGATCACGTGCGCCACGCCGGGCGTGAGGCAGTGGTACTGCGGCCAGGCCTCGGCGCGTTCGATGCGCGTCCAGTTGAACAGCGCCAGCGGCACATGGGTGCCGGGGTTGACGTTGGAGAGTGCGCTGGCCAGCGCATTCGGCTGCTCCGAGAAGCCGTCGCCGAACAGCACGGTGCACAACGCCACCGCCGCGCCCGTCTGCGCTTGCGGCAGCGCCGAGACGCCCACCGCGCTGCGCCGCATCATGATGTGCACATGCCCGGGCGACGCGCGGCGCGCGGTCAACACCGTGGTGTTGAAGCTGACGACCTTCACCCGCCTGCCGGCACGCAAGGCGCGCTCATGCAGGTAGAGAGCCGACAACGAGGCCATCGAGCTGACGATCACCACCTGCCCGTCGCGCAGCCATGGCAGCAGCGCATCCATCACGCGGCGATGGCCGTTGGCCGGAACGGCAACCAGCAGCACGTCGTTCTCGCGGCAGAGGTGGGCCGCGTCGTCCGCCACCTGCACCGCCAGCGTGCCCTGGTGCAGCCCTTCGGCATGCAGCGGGTTGGTGCGCAATGCTTCAGTGCTGGCGCCGCCGGGCGACCACAGCATGGCCCCGTGCCCCGCGCGGATCAGCCAGGCTGCACTGGCGAGCGCGATCGCACCGGCGCCCGCGATGCCGACGCGATGGCACTGCGCTACTTCAGTCAAGCTTGATGCCGCCGAGCTTGACGACGTTGGCCCAGCGCTGAGTGTCCTCGGCGATGACCTTGTCGAGCTCCGCGCTGCCGCCGCAGGTGCTGATCGCGCCCAGCTGCGCAAAGTGCTGCTTGGTCTCGGGCAACTGGCACACCTCGAGCAGCGCGGCCGACAGCTTTTTAACCTGCTCGGCCGGCATGCGGGCCGGCGCCATCACACCCACCCAGATCGGCACCTCCATGCCGCGCAGCTTGGCGGCTTCGGCCACCGTGGGCGGATTGCCGAGCGTGGGCAGGTGCGCCTTCGAGAAGGTGCCGAGCACACGGGCCTTGCCGCTCTGAACCATCGGATCGATCGACGCGGCGCTGGTGACGATCAGGGCAACCTGCCCGCCCATCAGGTCGGTCAGGGCAGGGGCGGCACCGCGGTAGGGAACGTGCAGCAACGTGACGCCGGCGGCCTGGCCCAGCAGCGCGCCGGTGAGATGCGACACCGTGCCGTTGCCGGTGGAGGCGTAGGTCACCTGGCCGGGGCGTGCCTTGGCATCGCGCAGCGCATCGGCCAGCGTCTTGTAGGCGCTGTCGGAGCGCACCGCCACCGTCATGGGGGTGTCCGCGATCAGCGCCACCGGCACCAGGTCGTGCCGCGGGTCGTAAGGCAGCTTGGACTGGAGTTGCGGCGCGACCGTGATGGCGCCGCCGGTGGCCATCAGCACCGTGGCGCCATCGGTGGCCTTGGCCACCGCATCGGCGGCCACGATGCCGCCGGCGCCCGCCTTGTTGTCGACGATGACCGTGCCGCCCAGCTTGCCGGTGAGCTTGGCGCCGAGGTAGCGCGCGATCACGTCCTGTGCGCCCCCGGGCGCAAACGGCACCACGATGCGCAGCGGCTTGCTGTCGGTTTGCGCCATGAGCGGGGAGAGCGGCGCGAGGGCCAGGCAGGCCGCCAGCCCGAGGAACAGTGGTTTCAAACGCAGCTTCATGATCACTCCAGACAAAAACAAGAACCCTGCGAATTCCGGGCCCGATGCCCCCAGCTTAGAGCGCCCGGCGCAAACGGTTTTCCAATTGCATGCCTGCTTTCACCCAGGGAGGAGCAAATTTTGCCAAACGAACGCGCAAGTTCAGGGCATGGTGTCGCCCGACCAGCTTCCGGGCGCCAGCCCGTCCAGCGTGTGCGGCCCGATCGCGGCACGAATCAGGCGCAGGGTCGGCAGCCCCACGGCCGCCGTCATGCGCCGCACCTGGCGGTTGCGGCCTTCGCGGATGGCCAGCTCCAGCCAGGCCGTGGGAATGCTGCGGCGTTCGCGGATCGGCGGCTGCCGCTCCCACAAATCGGGTGGCGGATCGAGCAGGCGCGCACGAGCCGGGAGGGTCATGCCATCGTTGAGCTGAACGCCCGCGCGCAAGGCGGCCAGCGCCGCATCGGTCGGCACGCCTTCCACCTGCACCCAATAGACCTTCTCCATCTTGAAGCGCGGATCGGCAATGCGGGCCTGCAACCTGCCGTCGTCGGTGAGCAGCAGCAGGCCCTCGCTGTCGGCATCGAGGCGGCCGGCCACGTAGACGCCAGGCATGTCGATGAAGTCCTTCAGCCCACGCCATCGGCCTTCCGGCGTGAACTGGCTGAGCACGCCGTAGGGCTTGTTGAAGCGGATCAGGCGGCTCGCGGGGACAGGTGTCATGGCGAGGCAGCATAGCGTCGGCCGTGGCGCCGCGGGATTACCGGCGGCCCCGCCCATGTGCCCAGCCCGGCACGCTGACGTAGTAGCGCAGCGCTTTGCCTTGCCCGGTGGTGTGCAGCAAGCCATGCTGCACCAGATCCGACAGGTCGCGCGTAGCCGTGGCTTTCGACGCGTCGACCATCTTCAGATACTTCTCGACATTGAGGCCACCCAGAAAGCCGCCGTCACCCGCAAGCAGCAGGCGCTGCAGCAGCTTTCTCTGGCGCTCGTTGATGGCGGCACCCTGCGCCTGCGTGGCCCAGAAGCGCGATCGTTCGAGCGAGGCCTGGATCACCTCGCCGGCGGCCACGCAAGCGCGCGCGAACACATCGGCAAACCATTGAACGAAAGCCGTCACGTCGACGCCACCGCGCTGGGCCTGCGCCAGTGCATTGTAGTAGCCGCGCCGCTCGACCAGAACCTGGCGCGACAGGCTGTAGAGCCGGGTCGGCGCGCCGCTGTCCTGCACCAGCGCCATATCGGCAACGGCGCGGCCGATGCGGCCATTGCCGTCCCCGAACGGGTGAATCGTTTCGAACCACAGATGCGCGATAGCGGCCCGTGCGATCCCGTCCATCGCAACCGGGCGATCGGGCAGGGGCGTGGTGGCCGCGAACCACTGAAGGAAGGCCTCCATCTCGCGCGGCACGTCAGCCGAAGCCGGCGCCGTGTAGTGCACTACCTCGTTGCCCAGCGCGCGGCTCACGATCTGCATCGGGTCAGCGTGGTCGCGAAATCGGCCTACCGCGATGCGACGCATGCCTATAGTGCCACCCGGAAACAGCGCCGACTGCCAACGGCAGAGCCGGTTGGCGTCCAGCGGCTCGCGGAAGTTGAGCGTTGCGTCCTGGATCACCTCGACCAGGCCGTCCACGTGGCGCACGTGCGGCCCCTGATCGTCGTCCGCGCCAAGGTGCCGCAGCACGGATGAGCGCACGGCGGCCAGGTCGAGTGTCTCGCCTTCGATGGCGGCGGCGGCCACCGCCTCCTGCATCCAGAGTTCCTGCGCAATGGCGTCCATCGAGTCCAGCCCGATTGCCCGCGCCATGCCGTTGGCCTGGCCCTTCAATTCGCGCGCTCGCAGCAGCGCCGGGCCGGCGGCCACAAAGTCGAAATGGAGTTGCGGCCAGTCGGGCCGCTGCCAGATGTAGTGCGGAGCTTGTGAAGCCATGCGCCGCATTTTAGACTAATCGGCTCAAATAATGTGCCGATTCATTCGATTTTCGGCTCACTAACCCCTCAGGCTGCCCCGCGAAAGCAAGACAACCCCCACGGCGTGAGCTTGACCGGCAGGTGGTAGTGCTGCGAAGCGTCGGCAATGCCGAAGCGGAAAACCTGCACCTCCATGAATGCCGGCTGCGGCAACGACGGCGTGCCGCGGGCGCGGTAGTAGTCGGCCACGTGCAGGTGCATCTCGTACATGCCCACGTCGAACAGCCGCTCGCGCCCTTCGATGCCGTCGACCACGCCATTGCGCCCGACCTTGCCCGTGACCAGCGATGTGCCGTCGCCGCGCACGATGTCGACCCGCATGCCCGTGGCAACGACCCCGTTGGCGACATCGACTACATGGATGGAAACGGCTTGCATGGTGAATGAAGGCTCCTGCGCCGACGTGAAGGGTGTGTGCGCATGCGAGCATATCCGCGCGACCCGACCCGAAGCTGAACAGCCATGGGGTTCATTCTGGCTGGATGCCCGCGTCCTTGACGACCTTGCCCCACTTGGCGAGGTCGGACTTGATCAGCGCGGCATACGCTTGCGGCGTGCCGCCCTGTATCTCGATGCCGGCAGCCTCCAGCTTGGCCCGCACATCGGGCAACTTGAGCGCGGCGTTGATCTCGGCATTGAGCTTGTTGACGATCGCCTTGGGCGTGCCGGCGGGGGCCAGGAAGCCGCCGTTGGTGTTGGCGTCGTAACCCTTGAGCCCCTGCTCGTCGGCGGTCGGCACATCCGGCAGCGCCATGGTTCGCTTCCTGGTCGACACCGCGATGGCCCGTGCATTGCCGGCCTTCACCTGCGACTGGATCGCGCTGATCGTGTCGATGTAGAGCGCGGTGCGCCCGGCCAGCAGATCGGGGTGGGCGGCGGACGAGCCCTTGTACGGCACCAGCAGCATCTTCGTGCCGCTCGCCATGCGGAACATTTCTGCCGCCATCTCCTGCGCACTGCCGCGGCCGGAGGTCGCCACCTTCGCCTCGTCCGGATGGGCCTTCATCCAGGCGATGAACTCGGGCAGCGTCTTGGCGGGAATCTGCGGATAGATGGCAAACACCAGCGGCACCTCGTGCGTGTAGACGATGGGCTCGAAGCTCTTTTCCGGATCCCAGCCCAGGTTCTTGAACAGGAACTTGTTGGTGTTGTGGCTGCCGCCCACGATGCCGATGGTGTAGCCATCGGGCGGTGATTTGGCGAGCACGTCGGTGCCCAGGTTGTTGGACGCGCCGGGCCGGTTGTCGACCACCACCGGCTGACCCATCGACGCCGCGATCTTGTCGCCGACGACGCGGGCAATCGTGTCGATGGCGCCGCCCGGCGGTGCGGGCACGATGATCTTGATGGCGCGCGCAGGGTAGGCCTGGGCTGAAGCCAGGGTCGGCACCACGGCGAGGGCTGCCGACACGGCCAGGATCTTGACGACGGATTTCAATTGCATGTTGTCTCCTTTTGGGGGTTGCTCGATGCCGTCAGCCGCGCCCGACGAAGGGCAGGGTGCTGGCCATGATGGTTGTGTTCAAAACATTGGCGACCGTCGTGCTGAATTCGCCGACGTGCGCCACCCCGCCGGTGACGACATCGCCGGGCTGCAAGGGGCCGACGCCTGCGGGGGTGCCGGTAAAGACCAGGTCGCCGGGTGCCAGCGTGACCGAGCGCGAAAGCATCGCCACCAGTTCAGGCACCGACCACAAAAGGTCGGCCACGTCGGCGCGCTGACGCTCCACGCCATTGACCGCCAGCCACACGGCGCCTTGTGTCGGGTGGCCGCAGACCGCGACGGGCACCAGCGGCGTGCAGGGCGCCGAATGGTCGAAAGCCTTCGCGGCCTCCCACGGGCCACCGGCCTGCTTGGCCTGCTGCTGCAAATCGCGTCGCGTCAGGTCGAGCCCTGCGGCATAGCCCCAGATGTGATGCGCTTGCACGGCGGCCGGGTCGATGTTGCGACCGCCGCGGGCGATCGCCACCACCAGTTCGATCTCATGGCAGAAATCGCTGGTGGCAGGTGGGTAGGGCAGCAGGCCGTGCGCGGGCACCACTGCACTGGCGGGTTTCATGAACCAGGCGGGCATCTCGCGGGGCGGTGGCTCGTCTGCGCTCCATGCGTAGTTGCGGCCGATGCAGTACACGCGGCCTACCGGGAACACCACCGTGCGGCCTGCCACCGCCAGCGTGGTCGGTGCAGGCGGCGAGAAGATGAAATCCGTCATTGGGGGCGGCGCTCACTCGATCGTGATCTTGCGGCTGCGGATGATCTGGGCGTAGCGGGCCTTGTCGTCAGCGATCAGCTTGCCGAACTCCAGCGGCGTGGTCGCGCGGGGCACACCGCCCAGGGCGGTGATGCGCGTCTTGACCGCATCGTCGGCCAGCACGGCGCGCACATCGGCGGCGATCTTGTCCACCAGGTCGGGCGGTGTGCCGGTGGGTGCCAACAGGCCGATCCAGGAGATGGCGTTGAAGCCGGGCAGCACGCCTTCGGCCAGCGTGGGCACATCGGGAAGCGCCTGCATGCGCTTGTCGCCGGTCACGGCCAGCGCGCGCAGCTTGCCAGCCTTGATGTGGCCGGACGCCTCCAGCACCGTCATGAACGACAGTTGCACATGGCCCGCCAGCAGGTCGGCAATGGCGGGGCCGCCGCCCCGGTAGGGTACGTGCAGCACGAAGGTACCGGTCTGATCCTTGAAGATCTCGGCGGCCAGGTGCGGCGCACTGCCGGCACCCGAGCTGCTGTAGCTCAGCTGGCCGGGTTTGGACTTGGCCAGGGCAATGAACTCGCTGGGTGTCCTGGCCGGCAACGCGGGGTTGACCATCATCGCCAATGGCAGCTCGGCCACCAGCGATACCGGCGCAAACGCCTTGTCGGCGTCGTAGGGCAACTTCGAATACAGCGAGGGGTTGATGGCCTGCGTGCCGATGTTGCCCAGCAGCAGGGTGTAGCCGTCCGGCTTGGCCTTGGCGACAAAGTCGGCGCCGATCTGACCGGCAGCGCCGCCCTTGTTCTCCACGATGACGGGCTGACCCCAGCGCTTGCCCAACTGCTCGGCCAGGATGCGTGCGCCGGTGTCGGTGCCGCCGCCCGGGGGGAACGGCACCACCAGCGTGACAGGGCGGGACGGGAATGCCTGCGCGAACGCCGGCGCATGGCCCAGGGCGGCTGCGGTGAAGGCCAGGGTGAGGGCAAGGCGTCGCGTGATCATGGGTTTGTCTCGTTCGGGTGAGGTGCTCAGGTCGTCAGGCTCATCGCCGGGCGTTCGCCGGCCAGGGCCTGCCCAATGCTGGCCAGCACCATCTCTCCCATGGCGGTGCGGGTCTCCCAGGTGGCGCTGGCGCGGTGCGCCTGCAGAGTCACGTTGTCGGACTGGCGCAGCGCCGGGGGCACGCGGGGCTCGTCGACGAACACGTCCAGCGCGGCGCCCGCAATGCGGCCGGCCGTCAGCGCGTCGGTCAGGTCGGCCTCGTTGACCAGTCGGCCGCGCGCGACGTTCACCACAAACCCGCGCGGGCCGAGTGCGTCGAGCACCGCTGCGTTGACGATGCCTTCGGCCGAGTCCGCCGCCGCGAGCAGCACCAGCGCGTCGGCGTGGCGCGCGAGATCCAGCAAGTTCGCCACGAAGGTGTGCGGCACGTCGTCCATCGCGCGCAGGTCGGTGTAGCTGATCGCGCAGCCAAAAGCCGCCGCCCGAACCGCGACAGCGCGGCCGACTCGGCCCATGCCCACGATGCCGACGCGCATGCCGCTGAACCGGCGGGCGAGCGGTATGGCGCTGGGCTGCGGAAAGTGCTCCCACTGGCCGTCGCGCACGAAGCGGTCGCCAGCGCACAGGTTGCGGCATGCGGCGATCAGCATGCCGATGGCCAGGTCGGCCACGTCTTCAGTCAGCGCGCCCAGGGTTGCGGTGACGGGCAGGCCGCGGCCCCTGCAATACGCGAGATCCACCGCGTCGGTGCCCACGCCGTTCACGGCCACGACCTTGAGGCCGGGCAACTGCTCCAGCATGGCCTGCGAAATGCCGGTGTGCCCGCCGGTGATCACCGCCTCGATCGATGCGCCGTGCTCGCCCAGCAAGGCCTGGCCGTCGGTCGCCTCGAAGTATTTGTGAACCGTGTAGAGCGACGCGAGCTTGTCGTTGACGGCAGGAATCAGGATCGGATTGAGCTGCAGGACTTGGGGCTTCATGCAGCGATGCTATTGAATGATTGATCAATTGGTCAATATTGATGTATAAAATCAATATAAATAACTTCAGCGTTGATCCATGGCTTCCTGGATTTCGATGAGCGAGGCGTGCAGCTCGCTTGGCGTGCAGCCCCAGACGCTCTACGCCTACGTGAGCCGCGGCAAGCTCGAAACCATGCCCGACCCCGCCGACACGCGGCGCAGCCTGTACCGCGCCGAAGACGTCGCCGGCCTGGCCAAGCGCAAGCAGGCCGGCCGCAAGCACGAGACGCTGGCGGCCAACACGCTCTTCGGGTCGGAACCGAGCATTCCCACGGCGTTGTGCGCGTTCTTTCGCGGGCGGCCGTACTACCGGGGTCAGGACGCCGTGAACCTGGCCACGTCAGCGACCCTGGAAGACACGGCGCAGTTGCTGTGGAACGCCGACGAGCCCGCCGACTTCTCGTCGGCTGCTGCGCCCGTGCCAGGCACAGGCAAGCCCGGGCGCGCGGCGGCGTTCACCGCGTTGGCTGGCCTGGCAGCGGCCGGGCATTCGACGCGCGGACGCCTCACGCGCCTGCTGCACGTCGAGGGGCAGGGCCTGATCGGACAGTTGGCCGATGCCTTCGGCGCCCAGCCGGGGCCGCACCCTTTGCATCTGCGCTTTGCAAAAGGATGGAAGCAGTCGGCCGCCGTGGCGGATCTGCTGCGAACCGCGCTGGTACTGCTGGCCGACCACGAGTTGACGAGTTCGGCATTCGTCGCCCGAATCGCCGCCTCGACCGGCGCCTCGCTGCCGGCGTGCCTGCTGGCCGGCTTGACCACGTTGTCGGGCCCGTTGCACGGCGACGCCTCAGGCCGCGTGCAGGCGCTGTTCAGCGAGGTCGAGCGACTCGGCGACGACCAGGTGGTCGCCCACTACCTGTCGACCGGCCTGCCACTGGCCGGCTTCGGCCACCACCTCTACCCCGACGGCGACCCGCGCGCCGCAGCCTTGCTGGCGTTGTTCGAGCCGCCCGAAGTCATCGCGCGCTTCATCCAGAAGGTGACCAGCCTGACCGGCTTGCAGCCCAACATCGATGTGGCCCTCGCCGCCCTGGTGGCGCGCCTTCGGCTGCCCGCCGACGCGGCTTTCGGCCTGTTTGCCACTGCGCGCAGCGTAGGCCTGCTGGCGCACAGCCTGGAACAGTTGGGTGTGCCGCAGGTGATTCGGCCGCGCGGGCGGTATGTGGGGCCGATGCCGGATGAGATAGCAAAAGGCGTTTAACCTTCTAGCGCTCGCCCGACCGCACGGGTCGCCTGTACCAGGCCGTCCACCAGACGTTCATCAACCTCGAGCAGCCCTTCGTATTCGCCGAGGTTGCGCGTGTTGTGGCACTTGTCGAGCACCCGCCACACCTCGGGCCCAAGGCCCAGCGTGTGCGGCGGCACCTGGAACACGATATAGCGGTTACTCGCGCGATATCCTTTGCGGCGCAGTGCGGCCAGGCACAGAGCGTGTGCCGCGTTGTAGGCCAGGTCGAAGCGACTCTCGAGCGACAGGCCGGTGTTGCCTGCGTCGTGCAGCCGGGCCAGACCGCTGCGAAGCAGGCCGCTGAGCTCTGCGGCGTCGGGCGCTTCTGCACGCAATGCTTTGCCGGGGCCGCACAGGTTGTCCAGCGGATCAGCCATTCAGCGCCTCGTCGTTGCCGATCAACCAGATCTTGGGCTGGTCGAGCACGCGTGCAACAAACGCGTTGTCCTGCGCCCGGCGCTGCGCCAGGTCGGCAGGGGTGTAGAGCGTCGGGTTCACCGTCCGCCCGAGCGTTGCGGTGGCGCGCTCCAGCGCGCCGAACAATTCGCCATAGCCGAGGCTTGCGCTCACCACCAGAACATCGATGTCACTCTGCGCCGTGTCTTGCTGGCTGGCCACCGAGCCGAACACAAAAGCCGCCTGAATCTGTAGCGCCAGCGGCAGCAAGGCGGCTCGCAGCACGTCGGCCACGCCGGAGGTCTTGAGCACCAGGCCGCGCAGTTCTGCGAACACCGGCGCCGCAGCGTTGGCCTGGTAATGCTTCTGATTGCCGATCCGCGACACCGTGAGAAGACCCGCTTGCGACAGCGCGGCCAGCTCGCGCTGCACCGCGCCGCTGCCCGAGCCGGCCAGAGCAATTACCTCGTTGGCGTAGAAGCTGCGCGTGGGGTTGCCGAACAAAACGTTAAGGATGCGCTGGCGAACCTTGGGAAACAGGGCGTCTGCCAGGCTGGCGTTTGCATGGGAGGGCGAATTTTTGATACCCATATTGGGTTCGATCATACCCAATATGGGTATGGAATCGTCTCAAGGCCATAGATTGGTTGATTTGCACTCGTTTATTTGCCCCAGCTATCCCGCATCCCCGCAGCCCGATTGAACACAAACTTCCCGTGCTCAGCGGCCTTCCCATCCACCACAAAGTACCCATGCCTTTCAAACTGAAACCCCGCGCCACCTGTCGTCGCGGCGGCCAGTGACGGCTCTGCGAACGCCGCGCGGGTCACCAGGCTCTCTTCGTTCAGTTCGTCCAGCAATTCCCCGTTGCCCGGCTGTGCCGCCGCAAACAGCCGCTCGTACAACCGCACCTCGGCCGGCACCGCATCGGCCACGGCCACCCAGGTGATGTTGCCCTTGACCTTGATCGCGTCCGCGCCGGGCGTGCCGCTCTTGGTGTCGGGCACCAGCTTCGCTTGCACTTCCATCAGCTTGCCGCTGCCGTCGCGCGTGCCGCCGATGCATTCGATGGTGTGGCCGTATTTCAGGCGCACCTTGTTGCCGGGGAACAGGCGAAAGAAGCCCTTGGGCTGCACGTCTTCGTAGTCGGTGCGTTCGATCCACACTTCGCGGCCGATCTTGAAGCGGCGCAGGCCGCCTTCGGGGTCGCGCGGGTTCACGGGGGCGGTGCAGTCGTCGAGCATGTCGTCGCCGCCCATGAGTTCGCCCCAGTTGGTGATGACGAGCTTGACCGGGTCGAGCACGGCCATGGCGCGCGGGGCGATCGGGTCGAGGGTGTCGCGCAGCGCGGCTTCGAGGCTGGCGTAGTCAATCCAGCCGCCGGACTTGGTGACGCCGCTGCGTTCGCAGAACAGTCGCAGCGCCTCGGGCGTATAGCCGCGGCGGCGCAGGCCGGCGAGGGTGGGCATGCGCGGGTCGTCCCAGCCGTCGACGTGTTTTTCTTCCACCAGCTGGCGCAGCTTGCGCTTGCTGGTGATGACGTGAGTGACGTTCAGGCGCGCAAACTCGTACTGGCGCGGGTGCGGGCTGGCGATGAGGCCGCCTTCGGCCAAGCGATCGAGCAGCCAGTCGTAGAAGGGGCGCTGGTCTTCAAACTCCAGCGTGCAGATGCTGTGCGTGATCTGCTCCAGTGCGTCTTCGATCGGGTGCGCAAAGGTGTACATCGGGTAGATGCACCACTTGTCG
>JBDUCH010000167.1:0-8698 GCA_040003555.1 Variovorax sp.
GTGGCCAGCCAGCACATCAACATGACGCTGTTGGTGCCGACCATGGTCTACGCCTTGCTCGACCACCCCGGTCTGGACAAGGCCGACCTGTCTTCCCTGGAGTTGTTGCTGTACGGGGCCGCTCCCATGGCGCCGAACCGGGTGCGGGAGGGCCTGGAGCGATTCGGGCCGGTGTTCTCGCAACTCTACGGCCAGACCGAGGGCTATCCACTGACGCTGTTGCGCCGCTGTGATCACGATTTGCGCCGCCCTGAACTGTTTGCGTCTTGCGGCAGGGCGGCGACAGGGACCGTGTTGCGTGTGCTTGACGACGCGGGCCAGCCCCTTCCCCTGGGTGAAACCGGTGAGCTCTGCGCGCGTTCTCCCAGCGTGATGCAGCACTACTTGAATCAGCCCGAGTTGACCGCTGAAACGCTGAAAAACGGTTGGCTGCGCACGGGCGATATGGCTTATGCCGACGACCGTGGGTACATGTACATCGTCGACCGTAAAAAGGACATGGTGGTGACAGGCGGCTTCAATGTCTATCCGCGTGATGTCGAGGATGTCATTGCCAGCCATCCAGCCGTGGCCCAGGTGGCGGTCATTGGTGTGCCCGATCCGAAATGGGGCGAAGCGGTGACGGCCATGGTGGTCTGCAAGCCAGGCCTCAGCGTTTCGGCAGAAGAGCTGATGCAGCTTGTCAAGGCACGAAAAGGCGCTGTGCAGGCGCCCAAACAGGTTGAGTTCGTTGACCGCCTGCCGCTCACCGGCGTGGGGAAGGTGGACAAAAAGGTCTTGCGTTCCGCTTATTGGGCCGGTCAAACCAGGCAAGTGGGCTAAGCCCTCCGGGCTTTTGCCCGCGGCGGGTCAACCTCTTGGAGGGAAGAAATGCACGCGTTGAGAGTACACAACTTCGAGGACGGCTTGCGCATGGACACCATGCCTGCGCCCGAACCGGCGCCCGGGCAAGTCCGGGTTCGCGTAGAAGCCAGCGGCGTTTCATTTGTCGACCTGTTGCTCGCGCGCGGTGAATACCAGGTGCGTCCGCCTTTGCCGTTCATTCCTGGCAGCGAATTCGCCGGCGTGGTGGATGCATTGGGCGATGGCGCTGACCCACTGTTCGCTGTCGGGGATCGGGTCGGCGGCTCCATCATGGGCGGCGCGTGGGCTCAGCACCTTTGCGTGCCCGCAACGACTCTGCACAACGTTGCTGCAGCCGTGCCGATCGAAGAAGCCGCCGTGCTCAACGTGCCCTACGGCACAGCCCTTTATGCGTTGCGCAACCGAGGCCAACTGCAGCCCGGCGAAACAGTGCTCGTGCTGGGTGCGACTGGCGGCGTGGGCCACGCTGCCGTTCAACTGGCCAAGGTGTTGGGCGCGCGAGTCATTGCAGCAGCGTCAACCGCGGCCAAACGCGATGCGGCGCTCGACAGCGGTGCGGACGAGGCCATCGACGCCAGCGATCTCACCCATTGGAAAGATCGGATCAAAGCCCTCGCGCCGCGAGGCATTGACGTGTTGATCGATACCGTCGGCGGCGAGATGACCGACCTTGCCTTCCGCAGCCTCGGTTGGGGCGGAAGGCACCTGATGGTCGGATTCGCCGCCGGTCAAATCGGTGCATTGCGAAGCAACCTCACCATCGTCAAGGGAGCGTCGCTGGTCGGGGTGGACATCCGGCAGTTTGGAGAACGGCAGCCCCTGGAGTTCCGCGCGCTGATGGCGGAGGTGACAGAACTCCATCGCAACGGGCTGATCCGACCTCGGATCGCCGCGACCTTTTCGCTTGAGCAGTTCCCGCAAGCGGTAGTCCAGACTCTGGCCCGCGAAACGGTCGGGCGCGTGCTGATTCGCCCATGAAAAACACTCCTCCAACTTCCACAGTCCCGAACTCGTTCAAGGAGGTGCTCGACGCGCGCTACAGTTGCCGCGGCTACCTTGAGCACCCCGTCGAGCGGGAGATCATCAGCCGCATTCTGCAGTTGGCACAGCGAACGCCGTCATGGTGCAATGCCCAGCCTTGGCAAGTGATCGTGACCAGCGGCACAGCGACCGAACGGCTGCGCCAGGCCTTGCAGTCGCCGGAGGCAATGGCCGAGACGGGATCTGATATCGCACCACCGACGGACTACTGCGGTGTGTACAAAGAGCGCCGCCGAGAGTGTGGCTTCCAGCTCTACGAGAGCGTGGGCATCGCGCATGGCGATCGGCAGTCGTCCATGCAGCAAGCCCTGGAGAACTTCAAGTTCTTCGGCGCGCCGCATGTCGCGATCATCGCGACAGAGACACTGCTGGGAACCTATGGGGTCTTGGACTGCGGTGCCTACGTCAACAACTTCATGCTCGCTGCGCGAAGCCTCGGTGTGGCCAGCATCGCCCAGGCAGCCATTGCGATGCGCTCCAAGTTTCTGCATGAATGGTTCAAGATTCCGGCTCAGCGCCAAGTGGTCTGCGGAATCTCCTTCGGCTACGAGGACGTGGCTCATCGCGCAAACGGCTTCCGAACGACGCGTGCGCCGATCGAGCAGGTTGTCCAATGGATGGATGCATGAGTCAAACCATCACCCAGACGCCGTTGGTCGGCACGCAATGCGAGGGTGGGGTCCTGGTCATCACTCTCCAGCGCGAGCACAAGCGCAACGCCGTGGACCGTGCATTGGCCGACGCACTGGACTCTGCGCTCAACGCGCTGGACGACGATCCAGACATTCTTGTCGGCATCCTCACGGGCGGTCGCACCGTGTTTTGCGCCGGCAGTGATTTGGCGTCGGGCGGCGACTATGTGACCGAGCGTGGTGGCGAATACGGTGTCATTCGTCGCCGTCGGCGCAAACCGCTGATCGCTGCAGTCGAAGGAGCGGCCTTGGGCGGGGGTATGGAGATCGTGCTGGCGTGCGACATGGTGGTCGCCGCCAGCGACGCGAGCTTCGGGCTCCCCGAGGTGGTTCGCGGCGTGTTGCCGACCTGCGGTGCTCTCTTCCGGGCACTCCAGGCACTGCCACCCAACGTCGCACGCGAAATGGTGCTCACCGGCCAGTCCATCAGCGCAGCTCGCGCCCGCGAGGTCGGCTTGGTGAATGTGCTGGCGCAACCAGGCGACGCTTTGGCGCAGGCATTGCAACTGGCGCGGCGTGTCGCTGTCAATGCGCCGCTGTCGGTGCAAGCGTCCTTGGGTGCGATGAACGGGTTGCTGGCGGCGTCCGATGCCCTGGGTTGGGAGCTCACCAATGCCGCGCTGAGCGCGATAGCCGATAGCGAAGACGCCAAGGAGGGCGTGCGCGCCTTTCTCGAAAAGAGAGTGCCGGTGTGGACCGGTCACTGAAAGGAATTTTGAATGATTGAACGCACGCTCTTCAATGCGGACCACGAGGCGTTCCGTGACAGCTTTCGTCGCTTCATCGACAAGGAGATCGCGCCCTACCATGAAGCCTGGGAAGAGCAGGGTTACGTGGCGCGCGAAGTCTGGAACAAGGCCGGTCGCCATGGCTTCCTGTGCATGACGATGCCGGAGGTGTATGGCGGATCGGGCGTCGACAAGCTCTACTCCGTGGTGCAGATGGAGGAGCTCAATGCGCGAGGTTTCACTGGCATCGGCTATACCCTTCACAACGAGCTGGTGGCGCCTTACATCCTCCGCTATGGCACGGAGGCGCAGAAACTGAAGTTTCTGCCCAGGCTGGCCAGTGGGGAGATGGTGGGTGCGATCGCCATGAGTGAGCCTGCTGCAGGCAGCGACTTGCAGGGAATCAAGAGCAGTGCCATCAAGCAAGCGGATGGCAGCTACCTGCTCAATGGCAGCAAGACGTTCATCACCAATGGCTGGCATGCGGACCTGATCATCGTGGTGGCGAAGACGAATCCCGGGGCGGGCGCCAAGGGCACCAGTTTGTTGCTCGTGGAGCGTGGCATGGATGGTTTCGCCCATGGAAAGCGCCTCAAGAAACTAGGACTGAAAGCGCAGGACACGGCGGAGCTGTTCTTCGACGATGTGAGTGTTCCTGCGGACAACCTCCTGGGTGGCGAGAACTACGAAAACAAGGGGTTCATCTGCTTGATGGAACAACTCCCCTGGGAGCGCATCGGCATCGCGATTTCAGCCGTGGCAGCGTCCCAGGCCGCGATCGACACGACCATCGCCTATGTGAAGGAGCGAAAGGCGTTCGGCAAGTCCATCGCTGATTTTCAGAACACCCGATTCACGTTGGCCGAGCTGCAGACCGAGGTACAGATGGCCCGCGTGTTCGTGGACAAGTGCTGCGAGCTCTACCTCCAGGGGACACTCGACACCGAGACTGCGAGCATGGCCAAGTACCGGTGTTCCGATCTGCAGTGCAAGGTGATGGATGAGTGCCTGCAATTGCATGGAGGCTATGGGTACATGTGGGACTACCCCATTGCCCGAGCCTATGCCGATGCGCGCGTTCAGCGCATCTACGGTGGAACGAACGAGATCATGAAGGAGGTCATTGCGCGAGCGATGGGCCTGAGTGACAGGTAACCAAGACGGCGGCAGGGCCAACGACACGCGAGATCCGATGGCACCGCCGGCCGATTCGTCGGATACGCCGATATCCCGCGCCGCCGGCAGGCCCAGACTGGTTGTACCGCCGAGACACCGCACCCCCGAGACCCATTGGGGATGTTCACGACATGAAGAACGGAAATGAGACCTATGGACACCGCATACATCTATGACCACCTGCGCACGCCGCGCGGAAAAGGGCGCGGCGATGGCGCCTTGCATGAAATCACGCCGGTGCAACTGGCGGCCCAGGTGCTCGCCGCCCTGCGCGACCGGCATGCGCTTGATACCGCGCTGGTCGATGACGTGATTCTGGGTTGCACCAATGCCTACAGCGAACAGGGCGCGGACATCGCACGGCTGGCCGCGCTGGTGGCGGGCTACGGCCAGCATGTGCCGGGCATCCAGATCGACCGCTTCTGCGGCTCGGGGCTGGACGCGGTGAATCTCGCCGCGGCGCAGGTCGCAGCCGGCCAGGCCGATGCCATCGTCGCCGGCGGCGTGGAGTCCATGTCGCGCGTGGCGTCGCTCTCCGGTGGTGGCGCCTGGATCAGCGATCCGCAGGTGATCTGGCAGTCGTACTTCACGCCGACGGGCGTGTCGGCCGACCTGCTGGCCACGCTCGACGGCTACACGCGCGAGCAGCTCGATGCCTATGGCCTCGAGAGCCAGCGCCGTTGTGCGGCGGCCGTGGCCGAAGGGCGCTTCGACCGGGCGCTGGTGCCGGTGCGCGACGTGATCGGCGAGGTGGTGCTGGCGCGCGACGAACATCCGCGTCCGGAAGCGACGCTGGCCAGCATGGCGGCGCTCAAGCCGGCCTTCGACACCGTCGGCGAGCAGGGCGGCTTCGACGCAGTGGCGCTGCAACGCTACCCGCAGCTCGAAGCAGTTCGACATCTGCACACGGCCGCCACGTCCAGCGGCGTGGTCGACGGTGCCTCCGCCGTGCTGGTGGGTTCGGCCGAGTTCGGCCGCCAAGCCGGGCTGAAGCCGCGTGCCCGGGTGCGTGCCTGTGCCGCCGTCGGCAGTGAGCCCACGCTGATGCTCGACGGGCCGGCCGCGGCGACGGAGAAAGTGTTGCGCCGCGCCGGCATGACGATTGGCGACATCGACCTTTTCGAAGTCAACGAGGCCTTTGCCTCGGTGGTGCTGCGCTACATGCGCGCCACGGGCGCACCGCACGAGCGTGTCAACGTCAACGGTGGCTCGATCGCGCTTGGCCATCCGCTGGGGGCCACAGGCGCGATGCTGGTGGGCACCGTGCTCGACGAACTGGAGCGCCGCGGCCTGCGCACCGCCCTGATCACCTTGTGCGCCGCGGCGGGCCAAGCCACCGCCACCATCATCGAGCGCGTCTGAAATGCGCGAACCGACATCCGCCTGGAACGAATCCATGACCACACTTCAACTGCGCAGCGGCGACGACGGCGTCGCGCTCATCGAGATCAACCTGGCCGACCGGCCGATGAACGTGCTGACGCCGGAACTGATCGCCGACCTGGCCCAGGCGGTGGAGCAGGTGGCGTCGTCGCCCGGCATCCGCGGGGCCATCCTGACGTCCGGCAAGCCGGGCGGCTTCGTGGCCGGCGCCGACATCAAGGGCCTGCTGGCGTTGTTCGACACGGGCGCGATCGCGCCGGCACAGGGCGCGGCGGTCGGCGAGGACTTCGCCCGGCTGGCCCGCCGCATCGAGACTTGCGGCAAGCCGTTCGCGGCCGCGCTGGAGGGCGTGGCATTGGGCGGCGGCCTGGAGCTGGCGCTGGCCTGCCACCACCGCGTGCTGGTCGACCATCCCAAGGCGGTGCTCGGGCTGCCGGAGGTCGGCCTGGGCCTGCTGCCCGCGGGTGGCGGCACCCAGCGCCTGCCGCGCCTGATCGGCATCGAGAAGGCGCTGGGCCTGTTGCTCACGGGTCGCCACGTGCTGCCGGCCGAAGCGCTCAAGCTGGGCATCGTCCATGCGCTTGCGGCGCAGGGCGAAGTCGTTGATGCGGCGCGCCGTTGGCTGCTGGCGCAGCCGAGCGCGGTGCAGCCTTGGGACGCCAAGGGCTTCCGCGTGCCGGGCGGCGTCGGGCCGACGGCGCCGCATGCGAGTCGCACGTTCACCGCCGGCACCACGCTGCTGGCGGGCCAGACCCAGCGCAACCTGCCGGCGCCGCTGGCCATCCTGTCCTGCGTCTACGAGGGCACGCAGCTGCCGCTGGACGTGGGGCTGCGTCTGGAACGCAAGTATTTCGGGCGCCTGCTGGCGGACCCGGTCGCGCGCAACCTGATGCGCACGATGTTCGTCAACAAGGGGCGGCTGGACAAGCTGGCCAACCGCCCGGCCGACGTGCCCCTGTCCAAGGTGCGCAAGCTCGGCGTGCTGGGCGCCGGCATGATGGGCGCTGGCGTCGCGCACGTGGCGGCGGGCGTTGGCATCGATGTGGTGCTGCTCGACAACACGCTGGCCCAAGCCGAGCGCGGCAAGGCGCATGCGGCCCGCCAGCTCGACAAGGCGATCGAGCGCAAGAAGAGCACGCGCGAACAGGCCGATGCCGTGCTGGCGCGCATCCTGCCCACCGCGGACTACGCCGACCTGGCGGGCTGCGACTTCGTCGTCGAGGCCGTGTACGAGAGCCGCGAGGTGAAGGCCGACGTGACGCGCCGCGCCGCTGCCGTGCTGCTCGCCACGGCCGTGTTCGGCAGCAACACCTCGACGCTGCCCATCACCGGCCTGGCGCAGGCGTTCGACCGCCCGGCAGACTTCATTGGCGTCCATTTCTTCTCGCCGGTCGAGCGCATGCCGTTGATCGAGCTGATCCGCGGCGATCAGACCAGCGAGGCCACGCTCGCGCGGGCGCTCGATCTGGTCGCACAACTGCGCAAGACGCCGATCGTCGTCAATGACAGCCGTGGCTTCTTCACCAGCCGCGTGTTCGGCACCTTCGTCAAGGAAGGCATTGCGATGCTTCAGGAGGGCGTGCTGCCCCCGCTGATCGAAAACGCGGCGCGGCAGGCCGGCATGCCGGTGGGACCGCTGGCGGTCGTCGACGAAGTGTCCCTGGACATCACGCTCAAGGTCTACGCACAGTGGCAGGCTGACGGCGTGCAGCCGCCGCACGAGCCCGCTCTGTCGATCGAGGCCACGCGCAAGATGGTCGAACAGCTCGGGCGCAAGGGCAAGGCAGCGGGTGCCGGCTTCTACGAGTACCCCGAGGGCGGCCGCAAGTTCCTCTGGCCCGGATTGGCAACGCATTGGCCGCCCGCGCCGCAACAGCCCGCGGTGGAGGACCTGAAACGCCGCTTCCTCACCATCCAGGCGCTGGAGGGTGCGCGCTGCGTCGAGGAGGGCGTGGTGCTCGATCCGGCGGATGCGGACGTCGGCTCGATCTTCGGCATTGGCTATCCGGCGTGGACCGGCGGCGTGCTGTCGTACATCGAGACCGTGGGTCTGCAGTCTTTCGTCGCGCAATGTGTGCAACTGGCCGAGCGGCATGGCGAGCGCTACCGACCGTCGCCGTGGCTGATGGCGCGTGCGGAACGCGGTCAGGTGTTTCATCCGCCTCTGGCCGTGGGGGCCTGACTTCATCCTCCTATGCCTCAATCCCACAGCTATCCCCTATTGTTCGCGCCGCTGGACCTTGGATTCACCCGACTGAAAAACCGCGCCATCATGGGCTCGATGCACACGGGCCTCGAGGAAGCCGAGAACGGCTTCCCTCGCTTGGCGGCGTACTTCGCGGAGCGCGCCCGGGGCGGAGTGGGCATGATCATCACTGGCGGCATATCGCCCAATGAAGAAGGCGGCCTCGGGGCCAAGCTCCAGACCGAGGACGAGGTGCAGCAGCATCGCATCGTGACCGACGCGGTGCACGCCGCCGCTGGCGACGTGAAGATCTGCATGCAGATCCTGCATTCGGGGGCACTCGCCCGCAAGCCAGAGTGCGTCGCCCCTTCGGCGGTCAGGTCACGCATTGGCTCGTTCACGCCGCGCGAACTCGACGAGGACGGCATTGAGAAGCAGCTGGCCGATTTCGCACACTGCGCGGCGATGGCACGTCGAGCCGGTTACGACGGCGTCGAGATCATTGGTTCGGCTGGCTACCTGTTGTCCACTTTCCTGGTCGAGAAGACCAACCTTCGTACCGATCGATGGGGTGGTCCGTTCGAGAACCGGATGCGATTCCCCGTGGAAGTGATTCGCCGCGTGCGCGC
>JBDUCH010000479.1:0-2599 GCA_040003555.1 Variovorax sp.
TGCGCTTGACGTCCAGGCCGGCGATGCGGCCGGCGTCCTTGGTGGCCTGGCGCTGGCTGTCGTTGAAGTAGGCCGGCACCGTGATCACGGCCTCGGTCACGGCTTCGCCAAGGTAGTCTTCGGCGGTCTTCTTCATCTTGCGCAGGATCTCGGCGCTGACCTGTTGCGGCGCGATCTTCTTGCCGCGCACTTCGACCCAGGCGTCGCCGTTGTCGGCCTTGGTGATCGTGTAGGGCATCAGGTCGATGTCCTTCTGCACTTCTTTCTCTTCGAACTTGCGGCCGATCAGGCGCTTGACCGCATAGAGCGTGTTCTTGGGGTTGGTCACGGCCTGGCGCTTGGCCGAGGCGCCGACCAGCACTTCGCCGTCTTCCTGATAGGCCACGATCGACGGCGTGGTGCGCGCACCTTCCGAGTTCTCGATCACACGCGTGGTGTTGCCTTCCATGATCGACACGCACGAATTGGTGGTGCCGAGGTCGATGCCGATGATTCTGCCCATGGTGTTGCTCCTGAAATTTGAAAGAAATTAAGTTGTGATGAACGTGTGGATAACCGCGCCGGATTCAAGGGAGAGAGCGAGGATTTCCTGTGGATGCTTGTGTACGGATCAGCTCGGTGCACTGACCGTCACGAGGGCGGGGCGCAGCACGCGCTCGGCGATCGTGTAGCCTTTTTGCAGCACCGTGACCACGGTGTTGGCTTCCTGGCCCGGTGCCGGCACCACCGAGATGGCCTGGTGCTGGTGCGGGTCGAATCGGGCGCCCGCGGCCGGTGCGATCTCGATCACCTTGTTGCGTTCGAGCGCGCTCTTCAATTGGCGCAAGGTGGCTTCGGCACCTTCGCGGATCTGTTCGGGCGTGGCGTCGGCGATGGCCAGGCCGGCTTCGAGGCTGTCGGTCACCGGCAGCAGGCTTTCAGCGAAGGCTTCGACCGCGAACTTGCGCGCCTTGGTGATTTCTTCGTCGGCGCGGCGGCGCGCGTTCTGCACGTCGGCCTGGGCGCGGAGGTACTGGTCTGACAGCTCGGCGTTCTTTGCCTGCAGTGCGGCCAGTTCAGCCAGTGCGTCCTGCGCCTCGGCGTCGTTGGCGGCCTGCGCGGCTTCGAGCTCTTCGAGGCTGGGCGCGCCGGTGAGTTGGTTGGGATCGTTTTGCGGGGTTTCAGCGGACATGGGTAAAAAGCGGTGAAGGCCGAAAAATCAGTGGATTCCGCCCGATTTGGGGCCATTCGGGCCCGTTTCAAGCAAAAAAATGCGTCCGCGGAGGACGCTGGGTTCATCGCGGAACACCGCGGAACCGGCTTTGCCGGGCCGCTGGTGTTGCCCCTGGCAGGGGGTTGGCGCACGCGTAGCGCGCGCAGCCTGGGGGCGAGCAATCAGTGCGCGTCGAGCAGTTCGACGTCGAACTTGAGCGTGGCGTTGGGCGGAATCACGCCGCCGGCGCCGCGTGCGCCGTAGCCGAGCGAAGCCGGGATGATCAGCGTGCGCTGGCCGCCGATCTTCATGCCGGCGACACCTTCGTCCCAGCCCTTGATGACCTGGCCGGCGCCGAGCGAGAAGGCGAACGGGTCGTTGCGGTCGCGGCTCGAGTCGAACTTGGCGCCTTGCACGCCGTCGTTGTAGAGCCAGCCGGTGTAGTGCACGTGCACATGGTGGCCGGACTTGGCTTCGGCGCCGTTGCCGACGGTGGTGTCTTCGTACTGCAGGCCGGATGGGGTGGTGGGCATGAAAGGGCTCCTGGTTCGGTCGTAAGGAATGCGAGGCGGGGAGTTTAGCGGGCCTGAACATGACGACGCCGCGCGGCCATGAGGCGGCGCGGCGTTGGCGGACAACGGGGCGCTATTTGTCGACCGGAATCTTCTTGACCTGGCTGCCTTGCCATTTGCCGGCAAAGGCCTGCAGGTCGGAAAGCCGCTTGAGCAGATCCTGCCCGCTGAGCGTGAGGATGTAGCCGTCGTTGCCGTGGTTCACGATGCCTGCTTCGCGCAGTTCCTTGATCCGGGTGTTGAGGGTGTTGGGGGTGATGCCGCCGACGCTGTCCTGCAGCAGCCGGAAGGTTTGCGCATGGCCGTCGCGCAAAGCCCAGAGAACGCGCAGTGCATAGCGGGCCTCGAGCAATGCCAGCAACTGGCTGACGGCCCCGTTTTCCTTGCTACTCATCGACATCTTCTCCTCGGGCAATGGCTCGGCCGGAAACCATGCGCGGCCACGCGTTCTTGTGATCGGTTGTGACCCTGCGGGCCGGCCGGCGACTATATCGTAGAAGGCATGGTGCTACAAGTTTTATAGCTGTCTGCGCCCACTGCATGCGGCCTGTGGCGCGGAAGCCTCATTTTTCAGCGCAGTTGGCCATCGCTTCGCCGAGCTGGATGGATCGGCCCGGCCCCCACGCCGGATTGAACGTGAGCGACGGGTCGGGGAACAGCATGACGACGGTCGATCCGAGCAGAAAGCGCCCCATTTCCTCGCCTTGCTGCAACACGATCTGCTGGTCGTCGTAGCGCCATTCGCGCAGTTGTCCGGTGCGCGGCGGGTTGACCACGCCATGCCACACGGTCTGCATGCTGCCGACGATGGTGGCGCCAACGAGCACCAGCACGA
>JBDUCH010000168.1:0-8685 GCA_040003555.1 Variovorax sp.
TGCCGGCCCAGAGCTTTTGCGCGCCGACGCGGGCGAAGTTGATCGCCGCCTTGCGATCCATGCCCGGCGTCTGTGCCGTGTTGCCGTCGAGCTGGTTGCCGGGAATCACGCGCACGCCATCGTGCTGCCAGGTGGGCATCAGGCGGCTTTGCTGTTGACCACCTGTTGCAGTTCGCCCGACTCGTACATCTCCATCATGATGTCCGAGCCGCCGATGAACTCGCCGTTGACGTAGAGCTGCGGAATGGTCGGCCACTGGCTGTATTCCTTGATGCCCTGGCGGATGCCGTCGTCTTCCAGCACGTTCACCGTCTTGAGCGTCCGGGTGTCGACGCCCACGGCCTTGAGGATCTGGATCGCGCGGCCGGAGAAGCCGCACATCGGAAAGCTGGCGTTGCCCTTCATGAAGAGCAGGATGTCGTTGGATTTGACGAGGTCGTCGATGCGTTGCTGGTCGTCGCTCATGGCTGGCTCCTGAAAAGGGTGGTTGGGGCGGATTATTTCACCGTGCGCCAGATTCCGCCCGAGCAGCGCGTGATGCCGGCGAGATCGTCGCGGCTTTGGACTTGCAAGAACCCGCGGGTGGTCAACAGCGCGTGCACCGCGGCCGCCTGGTCGAAACCGTGCTCCAGCAGCAGCCAGCCGCCCTCGGCCAGGTGTGCGGGCGCGTCCTGTGCGATGCGGCGCAGGTCGGTCAGGCCGTCGGGCCCCGACGCCAGTGCGCTCAGTGGTTCGTGGCGCAACGCGGCGAGGTGCGCGTCGTCGGCAGCGACATAGGGCGGGTTCGAGGCGATCAGGTCGTAGCCGGTGGCAGCGCCGGCGAGCCAGTCGGCCTGGACAAAGCGAACGGGTAGCGCGAGCCGTTGCGCATTGGCGCGGGCGACCTCGAGCGCGTCGGCGCTGGCATCGACCGCATCGACCGTTGCGTCGGCCCGCGCCTGTTGCAGCGCCAGCGCGATGGCGCCGCTGCCGGTGCCGAGGTCGAGCAGGCGCGGGGCCTGGATGCCGGCCGCGAGCGCCAGGGCCCAGTCGACCAGCGTTTCGGTGTCCGGCCGCGGCACCAGCACGCGCGGGTCGACCTGCAGCGTCAGGCCGTGGAACTCCTTCTCGCCCAGCAGGTAGGCGGCCGGCTCACCCGCGGCGCGTCGTGCGCACAGCGCCTGAAAAGCCTGCCACGCGCCATCGGGCAACGCGTCGGTGTCGTGGGCCAGCAGCCAGGCGCGTCCGTGGATTGGGTGGCCGAGTGCGCGCAGCAGGAGCAGTTGGGCGTCGAGCCGATCCACGCCGAGCGCCGTGGCGGCCCGCAGTGCCTGCGTCAGCGTCGTGGGCATCACGCGGGCAGGGCCGACGACTCCAGCTCCGCCAACTGCTCCGCCTCGCGCGCTGCCTGCAGCGCGTCGAGCACTTCGCCGAGGTCGCCTTCCATGATGGTCAGCAGCTTGTAGAGCGTGAGGTTGATGCGGTGGTCGGTGAGCCGGCCCTGCGGGAAGTTGTAGGTGCGGATGCGATCCGAACGGTCGCCGGTGCCGATCAGCCCCTTGCGCTCGGCCGCGTCCTTCGCCGCGCGTTCGCTGCGATCCTTCTCCTGGATGCGCGCCGACAGCACCTGCAACGCCTTGGCCTTGTTGCGGTGCTGGCTGCGGTCGTCCTGGCACTCGGCCACGATGCCCGTCGGGATGTGCGTGATGCGCACGGCCGAATCGGTCTTGTTGATGTGCTGGCCGCCGGCGCCCGATGCCCGGTAGGTGTCGATGCGCAGGTCGGCCGGGTTGATCTGCACCGCCTGCGCCTCGTCGGGCTCGGCCAGCACGGCAACCGTGCAGGCGCTGGTGTGGATGCGGCCCTGTGTTTCGGTCGCCGGCACGCGCTGCACGCGGTGGCCGCCGGACTCGAAGCGCAGCCGGCCAAACACATCGGCGCCGACGACGCGGATCACCACTTCCTTGTAGCCGCCGAGTTCGCTCTCCGATTCGCTCACGATCTCGCAGCGCCAGCCCGCGCGCTCGCAGTAGCGCGTGTACATGCGCAGCAGATCGCCGGCAAACAACGCCGATTCGTCGCCTCCGGTGCCGGCGCGGATTTCCAGAAAGGCATTGCGCGCGTCGTCCGGGTCTTTGGGCAGCAGCAGGCGTTGCAGCTCGTCTTCGAGCTTTTGCAGTTCCGCTTCTGCGGAAGCGATTTCTTCCTGCGCCATCTCGGCCATGTCGGGGTCGTCCAGCATCTCGCGCGCACCGGCCAGGTCGGCCTCGCGCTGCCTGAAGCGCAGGTAGCGTCCGGCGATCTGCGTGACCTGCGCATGCTCCTTCGAGAGCAGCCGGTACTGCGTCATGTCGGCCATGATGTCTTCGCGCGAGAGCAGGAAGTCGAGCTCTTCGAGGCGTTGCGCGTAGCGGTCGAGTTGCTGGCGGAGAAAGGATTTCATCGGGGGAACCAAGAAGGGCAGAGCGAAGGCGGGGCGCCCGCCGGCAGCGGCGGGCCATGCGACGGGCAGGCGTCGCTAACGCTCTTTGCGCAGGAACAGGCGCGACAGCGTCTGTGCCGTCTGCTCGCGCGCCGCGGCGTCGCCGGCATGCAACTCGGCCATTGCGCCGTGCAGCATCTTCTGCGTGAGGCCGCGCGACAGCGCCTGCAGCACCGTGTCGATGTCTTCGCCCTTCGCCAGCATCTTGCGGGCGCGGGCGAGTTCGGCCGTTCGCCAGTCGTCGGCCTGTGCGTTGAGCTGCTGGATCAGTGGCACCGTGCCACGCTGATCCAGCCAGTGCATGAAGCTCTGCACACCGGCGTCGATGATCACCTCGGCCTGCGCAACCGCGGCCTGGCGGCTGGCCTGGCCTTGCTGCACCACCTGGGCCAGGTCGTCCACGGTGTAGAGGTACACGTCTTCGAGTTTCTTGACCTCGGGTTCGATGTCGCGCGGCACGGCAAGGTCGACCATGAACATCGGGCGGTGCTTGCGCTGCCTGAGCGCGCGCTCCACGGCACCCAGGCCAATCAGCGGCAGCGTGCTCGATGTGCAACTCACGACGATGTCGAACTCGGCCAGCCGTGCGGGCAACTCGGCAAGCCGCATCGCCTCGCCGCCGAAGCGCGAAGCCAGCTTCTCGCCGCGCTCGAGCGTGCGGTTGGCGATGACGATGGACTTGGGCTGCCTTGCCGCGAAATGCGTGGCGGCGAGGTCGATCATTTCGCCGGCGCCGACGAACAGCACGCGTGTCTGCTGCAGGTCTTCGAAAAGCTGGGCCGCGAGCCGAACCGAGGCCGCCGCCATGCTGATCGAGTGCGCGCCGACCTCGGTCGCGGTGCGCACTTCCTTGGCCACGGCGAACGAGCGCTGAAACAGCTGGTTCAATGTGCTGCCAAGCGCACCGGCGGTTTCGGCGGCGCGGATCGCGTCCTTCATCTGGCCCAGAATCTGCGCCTCGCCGAGCACCATCGAATCGAGTCCGCTGGCCACGCGGAAGGCGTGGCGCGCGGCCTCGTCGTCGTGCAGCGTGTAGGCGTGCGAGCGCAGCAGCGCAGGCGAGACGCCGCCGCTTTGCGCCAGCCAGCCGACCGTGTGGTCGAGCGCCATGTGATCGGCGGCGCAATAGATCTCGGTTCGGTTGCAGGTCGAGATGATGGCGGCCTCGACCTGTGGATGGTGGCCCCTGCTGGCGCCCTCGAACGAACTGCGCAGGCTGTGCAGCGTGGGGGCGATCTGGTCGAGCGCGAACGCGAAACGACCGCGCAGATCGAGCGGCGCGGTCGTGTGGTTCAACCCAAGGGCCCAAACTGACATTCCCGGATTATAAAATTTGCTGAGGCTCTCCGGAGGACGCCGCCGCTATGACCTCCATAGCGCGGCACAAACCCCGCTTTCCAACTTTCCAGATGTCCGCGCTCGACCTGCTCTACCACCTGCTGAATTTCGCGGCGCCGGCCTTCTTGGTTGCGGCGGTGCTCGCCCTGCTGGCCCGTTTTCTGTTGCCACAAGCGGCTGGGGCGCCCGGCAGGTGGATACAGTTTGCTATTACTTTAATAGCGGGCGTGAGCGTGCTGTGCGCCGGGCTCGTGTACTTCGGCCGCGATGGAATGATGCTGACCTATTCCGCGCTCGTGGTCGTCTGCGGCACCGCCCAGTGGTGGCTGGGGCGCGGCTGGAAGCGCTGACGCTCAGCTCTGCAGCGGCGCGGCCGGCGGGCTTTCCCCCGGCGTCGCCATCGGCGTGGCTCCGCCGGGCGTGACCAGCATGGTCGGCACCGACAGCGGCAGGTCGGCCGCCTGCAATGCATCGAGGATCTCGAACAGCAGGTCGCTGCGCACACCGCCGGCCAGCCGCGGGCTCGGCACATAGGCGATGGCCTGGAAGATCAGCGTGCCGCCTTCGACGCCTTCGAGCGTGACCGACGGCGCGGGCGTGGCCAGTACACCCGCGTGCGCGCCGCAGGCGGCCAGCATCAGCTCGCGCACCTTCTTCGCGTCCGTGCTCAGCGGCATCGGCAGCCGGATCAGCACGCGCCCTTCGGCGTTGGCCAGCGTCATGTTGCGCACTGTCTTGGTGATGAACTCGGAGTTCGGCACGATCAGCGTCGAGCGATCACCGAGCTGGATTTCGGTTGCGCGCACGTTGATGCGCCGCACGTCGCCCTCGGTGGCGCCCAGCACCACCCAGTCGCCGACTTTCACCGGCCGTTCGGCCAACAGGATCAGCCCAGAGATGAAGTTCTGCACGATCGCCTGCAGCCCGAAGCCGATGCCGACCGACAGCGCGCTCGCCACCCACGCGATGCGGTTGATGCCGATGCCCAGCGCCGACAAAGCGAACGCCACCACCAGGATGCCGCCCGCATAGTTCAGCAGCGTGGTGATCGAGCTCTGCATGCCCGGCTCGAGCGTGGTGCTCGGCAGGTAGCGCTGCTCCAGCCAACGCTTGAGCACGCGCAGCGCGACGAAGCCGCTCAGCGCCACGCCGATGGCGCTGAAGATCGCGCCCGGCACCAGTTCGAACTCGCCGATCTTGAAACCGGAGCCGAATTGCCCGCTGCGCTGGAATACCTCGCCCGGGCTGGTGCCCAGCGGCGCCACCAGCGCGATCACCATGTAGAAGAACAGCGCGACCCGGCTCAGGCCCGACAGCACCACCGCCGCCTGGTCGAGCGTCGCGGGCGCGAAGCCGAAGCTCTTTTGCAGCCGCGCACCGAAGCTGCTTCGGGATGACACCACCGCCGTGAACAGGTCGTCGGCAAACTTGAACAGCACGTAGAACGCCGCTGCCACGATGCCGCCCCAGGTCAGCTGCCCGGCCAGAAAGCTGGCCATCGCCACGTAGCCAGCCGCCACCAGCACCCAGATGACCACAACGATGACGACCACGGCGCTCAGCAACATGCCGACCCAGACCGGGCGTTCCGGCTGCGCGTCGGCGCCAGGCTCGGCGCTACTGGCGGGCCTGCCGGCCGGCTGGCCCGGGCCGAGTCGCAGCACGATCGCGGCGATCAGCGCAGTGAGCGCGAGCGCCGTGACGACGTGCGTCGCAACCACCGCGGCAAAGCTGGCGTCGACCACCGCGTTGATCTGGGCCGGAGCCCACACCAGCGTGCCGATCAAGGCGATCATCCAGGGATAAGGCGCCAGCCGCGCCGCCATCGCGTCGGGAATCGGTGGCAGCCGCCATGACGGCCGGTGGATCGACAGCAGCGCGCGCCCCAGTCCGACCACGAACGCAATGAAGATGCTCGACGCCACCACCGCCTGCGCCACCTTGCGGGTGGCCGGGCCCCAGGCGCCGTGCGCGTCGAGCACGGCGTGCAGCCATTGCGCCGCCATGCCGACCAGCGCCACGTTGGCACCGACGATGGAGATCACCAGCAACGATCGGCGCAGCCGCCCCGGCGGCAGCACCCGTGCCGCCAGCTGCACCAGGCTGAGTTCCGCCAGCCAGTTGCCGAGCAGCGCCACCAGCAGTGCGGCGGCAATGCTCAGCAGCACGACGGTGCGGTGCGCCGGCTGGCGCACGACGGCCAGGCCGCCGCGCAGCTCGGCGCCCAGCGCATGGAGCCGTGCCGTGTCGTCGGGCCAGGCGTCGCGAATATCGAGCCAGAACTCGCGGCCCAGCGGCGAAGGCGCGCGCTCGGTGAGTTGCGCCTCGAACAGCTTGCGCCGCTGGCTCAGCAAGTCGCTGCCGCGCTGCTGCGCGTCGACGGCCAACAGCTTGGCGAGCCGCACATCGGCATCGAGCGCATTGCGTTGCTTGAGCAGCGTGCTGCGCTGGCGCGTGATGTCGGGGTCTTCGGTGCTGCCGGGCGCGGTCGGTGCATTGCCGAGTTCGCCGAGCCGCGCGTTGAGGTCGGCCAACGGCCCGCTGCGCGAGTTGACGAAGGCATCGGCCTGCGTGCCGATGGCGTTGATCTGCTTGAGCAGGGCGCGCATGTCCTCGTTGCTCTCCGCATTGGCTGGGATCTTGGCGAACGCGGCGCGCAGGTCGGCCACGGTCGTTTGGGCCGCCGTCTGCGTGCTGTCGGTCGCAGCAGGCGCATCGGACGCGGCGGGCGCAGGATCCTGCGCGCAGGCCGAACCCAGCAGCAGTGCCAGCATTAAAGCCGCGCAGCAGCGTGAAATCAGACTCATCGGCGCATCATAGAAGGCCGACGGAAGCCCGACGGTCAGCCAGCCGGGGCAAAGAGGTCGACGCGGTCGGTGATGATGCCGTCAGTGCCGAGCGCAACGAGCCGCTCGGCGGCCCACTCGTCGTTGACCGTGTAGCTCAACGTGCGCAGGCCGGCCGCCTGGGCCTGCGCCACGGTGGCTGCGTTCCACAGCGCGTGGTTGCAGACGATCGCCACGCAGCCGAGTTCGACCGCAGTGTCGAGCCAGTCCGCGCGCAGGCTGTCGAGCAGCAGGCCGCGCGGCAATCCGGGCGCCGTGTCGCGTGCCCCGGCCAGCGCTGCGGGCTGGAACGATGTCAGCAGCGGTGGCACCGCAGCGCCCGCCCACAGCCGCTGCGCGTGCTGCGCCACCACTTTGCCAGTGCGGCGCTCGACACCCGGCGTGGGCTTGATCTCGATGTTGAGCAAGTGGCCGTTGTACAGGCAGAACCGCGCCGCGTTCTCGAGGCTCGCCAGCGGTTCGCCTGCAAAAGCGCGTGAATGCCAACTGCCGGCGTCGAGTTGCGATAGCTCGCTCCAGGATTTGTCGCCGCCCGTGCCAGCCCCGTCGGTGGTGCGCTGCAATGTGGCGTCGTGCATGAGAAAGGGCACGCTGTCGGCGCTGAGCTTTACGTCGCACTCGAACATCCGGTAGCCGTGCGCCGCGCCCAGGCGGAACGCAGCCAGCGTGTTCTCCGGCGCCAGCTTGCCGGCACCGCGGTGGGCAATCCAGCGCGGGTAGGGCCAGGGGGTCATTGGGGGCGAGCTTGCCTGGGGCGGCCCGGCGCGGCGCTCAAGCGGCGCGCTTTCCGGAGCCGGCGTCGAACCAGTGCAGCTTGTCGGTTTGTGCTGCGATCTTCACGGTGTCGCCTGCAACCGGGGGATGATCGCTTTCGGCGGTGCGCATGATGACCTGCTCCTCGCCGATGCGGGCGTACACGAGGCGCTCGGCGCCCAGCAGCTCGACCGATTCGACCTGCGCCGTCCAGCCGCTTTCGTCGAGCGTCAGATGTTCGGGGCGGGCTCCGAGGATCTGCCCGGGCCGCACGCCCGGCGCGTGCTGCAGCAAGTTCATCGGCGGCGAGCCGATGAAGCTCGCGACGAAGGTGGTGGCCGGGCGGTTGTAGACCTCTTCGGGCGTGCCGAACTGATCCATTACGCCGCCGTTCATCACGATGATGCGCTGCGCGAGCGTCATTGCCTCGACCTGGTCGTGGGTGACGAACAGCGAGGTGATGCCGAGCTCGCGGTGCAGCTTCTGGATCTCGATGCGGGTCTGGGCGCGCAGCTTGGCATCGAGGTTCGAGAGCGGCTCGTCGAACAGGAACACCTGTGGCTGCCGCACGATCGCACGGCCCATGGCCACGCGCTGGCGCTGGCCACCCGACAACTCACGCGGTTTGCGCTGCAGCAGGTGGCCCAGCTCCAGGATGCCGGCGGCCTTGTCGACGCGCGTCTTGATCTCGTCCTTGGGAACCTTCGCGATCTTCAGGCCGTAGGCCATGTTGTCGAACACGCTCATGTGCGGATAGAGCGCGTAGTTCTGGAACACCATCGCGATGTCGCGTTCCGAGGGTTCGAGGTCGTTGACCACGCGGTCGCCAATGCGGATTTCGCCGGCCGAGACTTCTTCGAGCCCTGCGACCATGCGCAGCAGCGTCGACTTGCCGCAGCCCGAGGGGCCGACGATGACAATGAATTCGTGGTCGGAAATCTCGGCGCTCACGCCGTGGATGACCTGGTTCGCCTTCGGCCCCTGGCCGTAGCGCTTGATGACGTTGCGTAGTGAAAGAGCAGCCATTTTTTTCGTTCGTCCCAACTTATTTTTCGGTATCGACCAGGCCCTTGACGAACCACTTCTGCATCAGCACCACCACGATGGCGGGCGGCAGCATCGCGAGGATGGCGGTGGCCATCACGACGTTCCATTCGTTCTGGCCGTCGCCGCCGGCGATCATGCGTTTGATGCCGATCACCACCGGATACATGTCTTCATTGGTGGTCGCCAGCAGCGGCCAGAGGTACTGGTTCCAGCCGTAGATGAACTGGATCACGAACAGTG
>JBDUCH010000013.1:0-28113 GCA_040003555.1 Variovorax sp.
GCTCGTTCTGCGCGTTGTAGAGGCTGCCCAGCATGCGCCAGACCCCGGCGTCGCGCGGGTGCGTGGCAACCCAGTCGCGCAGCGGTGCCACCATGGGCGCCGCGTTGCGCGTGGCAATGGCGGTTTGGGCCGACAGCATCATCTCGGGCCGGTCTTTGGCTTTGGCATCGAGCAGCGCCGCGGCGCGCGCCGGCTGGCCGCCGGCCAGTTCGATCTCGGCGGCCAGCAGCCGGGCCAGCCGCGCGGCCGGCGCATCAGCCGCACTGCGCTCGCGCAGGCGCGCCGCCAGCTCGCGCGCCGGGCCGAAGTCGCGCAACTGGGTGGCCGAGAGCGCGGCCGCGTAGAGCGTGGCCGCCTGCTGCGCGGGCGCGCTCCTGGCGAAATCGCCGGAACCCGCGGCCTGCACCCAGAGGCGCAGCACGTCGACGCCGGGGCGCGACAGCACCCGGGCCCGGGCCGAGACCATGGCGTGGTCCATCACCAGCGGCATCGCAACGTCGGTGCCGGGCTGTAGCTGGAAGCGGCCCTGCATGTCGGCGATGCGCTCGCTGTTGAGCGGATGGCTGCGCAGGTAGGGGTAGGAGCCGTTGTCGTTCAGGCGGGCCGCGTACTGCAGCTTGTCGAACAGGGCGGCGGCGCCTTGCGGCGCGAAGCCGGCCTGGGTCATCACGCCGAAACCGACACGGTCGGCCTCGCGCTCCATGTCGCGCGAGAAGTTGAGCTGGTTCTGCACTGCCAGCGCCTGGCTGCCCATCACCATCGCCTGGCCGACGTCGCCGTTCTTGCTTTTCGCAGCGGCCAGCATGCCGAGCACCATGGCCGCGATCAGCACCGGCATGTCGCGCGACTGTTTGCTCAGCATGCGCGCGATGTGGCGCTGGGTGACATGTGACAGCTCGTGGCCGAGCACGGTGGCCAGCTCGTCGCGGCTGCCGATCACACCGACCAGCCCAAGGTTGACGCCCAGGTAGCCGCCCGGCAGCGCAAAGGCATTGATGTTGCGATCCCGGCCGAGCAGCACCGTCCAGGCAAAGCGCTCGTCGAGTTCAGGGGTGAGGTCGCCGCGCACGCGGGCGGCAGCCAGCAGCTTTTGCCAGACGTCGTTCACATACTCGACCAGCACCGGATCGTCGATGTAGTCGGTGTCGCGGTACAGCTCGCGCACGATGCGGTCGCCAAGCAGGCGCTCGGCACTGGCCGTCATTTCGCCGCCGTCGCCCATGCCGGGCAGCAACTGGGCCCGCGCCGGTGGCGGCATCAACACCTGTGACGCTATCAAAACCGTAGCGTAAAGCATCCGCAGGACGGGCGTCGCGGCTCGATTTGGCTTGGAATCTGGCATCAGGCGCGGCACTCCTCGTCGGTGGCTCGGCCCCGTATGATGCGCGAGACTTCACAATGTTCAAGCACGAGTCGCCAGGCCGCTTCCAGGGCGAATACTGGAGCGCACGGCGCGAAGATTTCCCAATGAGTCCACTCACCCATTTCGACAGCCAGGGCCAGGCCCACATGGTCGACGTGGCCGCCAAGCCGGCCACCCACCGCGTCGCGGTCGCCAGCGGCCGCATCGAAATGCTGGCCAGCACGCTGGCGCTGATCGAATCCGGCAATGCGAAGAAGGGCGACGTGCTCGGCATCGCGCGGATCGCCGGCATTCAGGCAGCCAAGAAAACCAGCGACCTCATCCCGCTGTGCCACCCGCTGGCGCTGACGCGCGTGGCCGTGGATTTCGCGGTGTCCGGCGGCGGCGCCCCGTATGTGGCCTGCACCGCCACGGTGGAGACGGTCGGGCCGACCGGCGTCGAAATGGAAGCCCTGACCGCCGTCCAGGTCGCCCTGCTCACGATCTACGACATGTGCAAGGCGGTGGATCGCGGCATGACCATCACCGACGTGCGCGTGCTCGAAAAGCACGGCGGCAAGTCAGGCAGCTTCACGGCGCCGGTGGTGCATCCGCCGGCTGGCCTTTGAGCCAGCGCGCGTAGTCGGCGGGGAACGCGCGCCGGAAGCGGTCGGCCTGCGCAAACGCCTCATCGTCGCGCCCGAGCAGCCCGGCGCTTTCGATCAGCTTGACGATGACACGCGGCTCTGGCGAAAAGTGCAAAGTGCGCTCAGCCATCGCATGGATTTCATCCGCGTTGGCCTGAGTGACCGGCGTCAGCGACAGCTCGGCGAAGCGCACCTGGCTGGCGAACAGCCAGGAACCCTGCAGCTTGGCGATGGTGTCGTCGCAGTACGCGGGCAGGCGTTCTTTGCGCGGCAGGTAGATCTGGCTGATGCGCGTGTAGTCCCAGCCGGCATAGCCGACGATTGCCATCAAGCCAATGGCTGCCAGCGCCCGCCAGCGGGGAGCTACCGGCTTTATTGCCAGGGGGCTCGCGGCACGCGGCGTCGGCCACAGCAGCCCCAGGCAAAGGCCGAACACCAGCTGGAACGGCCCGTACCAGAGCGGGTATTCAAGCAGGCTGTGCAGCACGATCACCGCCAGCAGGCCCCAGGCCATGAGTCGCGTCGGATCGTGCTCGCGCCAGGGCCGTGCCGTCAGCACCAGCCAGATGAAACCCCCGCAGATCAGCGCGGCAGCCGGAATACCGAGTTCGACGGCCAGGTGCAGCGGCAGGTTGTGCGCGTTGTCCAGAATCTCGACGAAGCGCGGGCCGGGGTAGAGCGTGATGTAGTGGGCGTAGCCGAGTTCGCCCCAGCCCCAACCGGCCCAGGGGTGGCGGGCGATCAGCGTCAGCACGTTGTGCCATAGCACCAGCCGGCTGTGGTCGTCGGGCGCGCCGTAGCGTAGCCGGTGCAGCATGTCTTCGACGCCACCGCTAGCCAAGTGCGGCAGCAGCCAGGCGGCGGCAAAGTAGGCCGGCACCATCGCCAGCAGCCAGGCCGGGTGGGGCAGTCGGTGGGACGCGGCGGCCGCGCGCTCCGGGCTCCGCTCCCGCCAGGCAATGAAAACCGCCACGCCGCTGATGGCCAGCAACTGCAGCAGCCCCGTGCGCGAGGTCGAAGCGGCTGCCGCCAACAGCAGCCACCCCATCGCGCACAGCAACGCCACCCGCACACGGCGCCCGCAGTACGCGGCATGCAGCCAGAGCGCCGAGATGATCGCCATGCTGATCAGCGTGGCGAACTGGTTGCGCTGGCGCAGGTTGCCGTACGCCTGGCCGAGTGCGGGTTGGGTCGTCCAGGGGCTGAGGAACTCGGCCAGGCCGTAGTACTGGAGCAGGCCCAAGAGGGCGCTGAGGAGACCTGCGGTGAGGAGGCCCCAGGCGAAGGCACTCCGGGGCGCCGGTTCGGCGCGCGCCCGCGCGGGGCCGATCGCCAGCAGCACCGCGGCGCATGCCCACGAAGCAAGCAGTTGCCAGGCGGTGACGGAAGGGCCAGCGGTCAGCGGGAACAGGAAGGGGCAAGCGACCGCGACGGCAATAAGAAGGGAGACGGGGCGGAACGTGAAATTGAGCACAAAGGTGAACGCAACAAATGAAGGTGTTTCGCCCAACGGTTGGCCAGGCGGGACAGGCGGCAAACGCACGCCTCAGCACACCGCGTACGATCAACCGGTGACATTTAGAAACGTTTATGGCTGTATCTGTCTGATGACCTCTCCTGTTTCTCGTCTCCGCAAGTCGCGCCAAGTGGCAGGGTTCACCCTTGTCGAGGTGCTGGTGTCGATTGTCATTTTGTCGTTCGGGTTGCTCGGCATGGTCGGCCTGCAGGCCGCGTCGCTGCAAGCCAACCGTGATGCCCGCCTGCAATCGACCGCAGTGGTGCTCGCACGCGAACTGGCAGACATGATGCGCGGCAACAAGAACGTGGCGCTTCTTGCCACCGGCAACCCCTACCTGGTCGGCGATCTGGCCGCCAGCCCCCTGGTGCCGGCCACGGCCGTCTACTGCCTGTCGGCCGGCACAAGCTGCACATCGGCCACAGAAATCGCCCAAGCCGAACTGACCGAGTGGCTGGCACATGTCGACAGCGCGCTGCCGGGCGCGCGCGTGAACATTTGCCGAGACACGGCACCTTTCGATGGCAGCGGCCTGCCGCAATGGACATGCACGTCGACCAATGCAACCGATCCGATCGTGATCAAGATCGGCTGGAGCCGCTCCACATTCAAGTCGGGCAGCTCGTCAATTTACCAGGCGAACGTGCCGTCGGTCGTGCTGCAGGTCACGGCGGGGAGCACGGTATGAGCGCCGGGGTTTGCAGCGCACATCGCCACCCGGGCACGCTGCATCGCAGCCGTGGCATGACCTTGATCGAATTGCTGGTGGCCATGGCTGTGGGCCTGCTGGTCGTGCTGGCCGCGGTGGCGGCCTTGACGGTTGCGCGCCGGGGCTTCACCACGGTCGATGCCGCCTCGCAATTGCGAGACAGCAGCCGCTTTGCGGCCGACATGATTCAGCGCATCGGCGTGCAGACCGGCTATCAGGATGTGTACTTTGCCGCGACGACGCGCTCGTCGACGGCCGCTGCTCCGACGCCGAACATCACCGGCTTCAACAACGCGCTGCTGGACGCCGCCAATCCAACCACTGCGTCCACAGCGCGCGTGTCGACCGTGGTGGGCTATGGCAGCGATATCCTCGTTCTGCGTTACCAGGTTGCGCAGGCGCACACGATGACCACCGACGGCACGCTGAAAACGGTGGCGGATCAGACCATGATCGACTGTGCCGGCAATGCTCCGACCACGGTGCTCGACATCGACAATACTGCGGCGCGCGACACGCGCATGACCAGCATCTTCCACGTCGCGGTGAACCAGGGCGAGCCATCGCTGATGTGCACCTATGCCGACCCTGCGACCGGTGCCTGGACCACCAGTCCCATCATCCAGGGGGTCGAAAACTTCCAGGTGCTCTTCGGAGCGGACGGCGTTGTCGCCAATACGGCACTCACGGCTGCAGAGGCCGCCACCACACCCGACGTGCCGCAAATCTACCTTCGCGCCGACCAGATGGCGGTGGCGGGCGATGCGGCGGCAACCAATGCCAACTGGGGTCGGGTGCGCAGCATCCGGGTCGGGATGGTGTTACGCAGCGCCCCGGGTTCAAGCCAGGACTTCCAGACGCAGAGCTTCTATCCCCTCGGTTCGGCCAAGGGCACGCCCACGGGCGGCGTGGGTAGCGCGTTTGCGTCGTCCAACGATCCCGGCACCACTTTCACGCCGACGCCGGATGGCCGACTTCGGCAGACCGTGACCTTCACCATTCACTTGCGCAATGCCCAGGGTCTTTGACATGACCACAATTCGCTCCAACCGCCAGCGCGGTGTCTCTTTGATCGTCGTGCTGCTGCTGCTGGTCATCGTGTCGATCCTCGGCGTTGGCGGCGCGCAGATCGCGGCCATGGCCGAGCGCGGTTCACGCAACGATCGCGACATGCAGGTTGCGTGGCAGGCGGCAGAGGCCGCATTGATGGATGCCGAGTACGACGTCCACGGGCCCAACACAGCAAGCGCCAGTCGCCAAGCCATCTTTACCGGCATGAAGAGCACCAATGACTTCGTGCTCAATTGCGGCGCCACCGGCAAGAGCAAGGGCCTGTGCGCGCTGGTGGAAACCGGCAAGCCGGCCTGGTTGACCGTGGACTTCACCACCGCCAACAGCAGCAGCCCCAAATCTACCGAGTTCGGTGAATTCACCGGCCGCTCATTCGCAGCGGGCACCACGGGCATTCAGCCGGTCAGGAAGCCGCGCTACGTGGTTGAGCCAATCCGTGACCCGGCCAATCGCGACCGCTCCAGCATCAGCTACATCTACCGCGTGACCTCCATGGGCTTCGGGCCCAGGGCGGACATCCAGGCGGTGGCACAAACCATTTACCGAGACTGAGGCAGGGTGCACTTCATGAAGCCACTTCTTTCCCATCCGCGCCTCTGGTCGGCGCGACAGCGTCTGCTTGCGGTGCTCGCGCTGCCCCTGGTTGCGATTGCCGTATCTTTTGCGGTCAGTGGCGCCGCCTCGCCACCCAACATCAAGGCCGTCGCGCTGTCGAGCGATCCGCTGTACGCAACCACATCCGGCGACAAGCCGGCGTTGGCGCTCGCGCTTTCCGTGGAGTTTCCGACCGTGGGTGCGCAGTACACGCCCGGTGGCAATTCGGACAACACCTACAGCAACACCAACGAATACATCGGCTACTACGACGCGGAAGCCTGCTACAGGTACAACAACGCGCCCACCGAAACCCCCGGGACTGGCCAGACAACGGCAGACTACAAGCGCTTTGACCGCACCGGCGCGGCGACCAATCGCATGTGCAGCGATGGCTTCAGCGGCAACTTCCTGAACTGGTCCAGCAATTCGGCGATCGACATGTTGCGGCTCGCGCTGTCAGGCGGCGACCGCTACATCGATACCGCAGACCTCACCGTCCTGCAGCGGGCCGTGATCCCCAACGGCGACCCGATCTGCATGTGGAACAGCAGCAACTTCCCCGCCAAGCAACTGCTGCGCAGCGGCGGCACGTCGGGCACAAACTACTTTGGCGCCGTGCCGCAAGCCATGGCCACCGCGGCCGGCACCAACAACATCTGGGTCGCCAACACGTTGAACCGCATCTACTTCGGAACTGCGAACGGCGGCAGTTGCACCAGCACCGGGAGCTACAACCTCAGCGTGATGTCGACCGGACCCGCGATTGGAACCGTGACCAACTACAACGCAGTGAGGCCCACCGACACGTGGACGACTTGCGCCGCAGAAAATGGCACATGCAACTTCAGCGGCGTCCAGGAAGTCTGGTACGGCGCCAACGACCGCTGGAAGGTAGCGCCGGTTTCGAACGGCGTGGCATGCACCAACGGCGTCTTCGGCGATCCGATAAGCGGGACCGTCAAGGCCTGCTACACCCGCGCTTATACGGGCACCTGGACGCCTCCCGGTGCCGGGGGCCTCAATAGCGACGGCTACTTCTATTCTCGCGTCAAGGTCTGCGACAAGACCGGTTCCGCCCTGGCGGACGTGCGCGACTACGGCCTGTGCACCAGGTACCCCAACGGCAACTACAAGCCGACTGGCGTCGTGCAGAAGTACAGCGACCAATTGCGCCTTTCGGCCTTCGGCTACCTGATGGATCAAACGGCCAGCTACGACACCGGCGGCCGCTACGGTGGCGTGCTGCGAGCCCCCATGAAGTACGTCGGTGCGAAAACATTCGACATCAATGGGCAGGAAAACACGCCGAGCGGCGGCAATGCAGCAGCCGAATGGGATGCATCGACCGGCGTGTTCAAGACCAACCCCGACAACGACACGACCTACAACATCAGCGGTGTGGTCAACTACCTCAACAAGTTCGGCCGCACCGGCCCGGTGGCAGGCCGCTATAAGAGATACGACCCGGTGAGCGAGCTCTACTACGAGACGCTTCGCTATCTGCAGGGCCTGCAGCCGAGCCCGGCCGCGGTCAGTGGACTCAATGCGGCAATGTATGACGGGTTTCCGCTCTTCACGACCTGGACCGACCCGTATGGCGACGGGCGCTCCAACAGCAGCCAATATGCCTGCCTGAAGAGCAACATCGTGGTGATCGGCGACATCAACACCCACGACGGCAACCGGTTTCCGGCAACCGACGTCGCGCACAACATTCCAAACCTGAGTGCGTGGACCGGCGTCGTCGGCAGCTTCGAGCGCGGCGATGCCGCCACCTACCTTGACGGCCAAGGCACGAGCCGCACAACCGGCAACCCCAATACGGTCAACACCAATCCGCGCACCGATGCAATCATCGGCTACTCGTACTGGGCGCATACGCACGACATCCGCGGCACCGACTGGACCGACCAGACCGCGAAGCAACGCCCCGGCCTGCGCGTCAAGACCTTCATCTTCGACGTGAACGAATACGGCGCCCAGAACGACGCCGCCACCCGGCGCTACAGCAACCAGTTCTTTACCGCCGCCAAGTACGGTGGCTTTGAATCGGATCCAGCCAACTCGAGCAGCACCCTGGCCTACAACACCTACGGCAACCCTTTCAAGCGGCAGGATGGCACCAACGACAACAACGTCTGGCAGAACCTGACCAGCCCCGGCGAGGCCGGCGCCTACTACCTGCAGAGCAGCGCACGCGGCGTGCTCAATGCCTTCGACAGCATCTTCAGCCGCGCATCCACGGCTGCACGGAGCATTGCCGGCGGCGCCATCGAATCCAAGGCGCTGACCACGGCCGGTAGCACGGTGTATCAAGGCTCGTTCGATACGGCCAACTGGAGTGGCGACCTCTTTGCTTTCCCCGTGAGCGTGGACACGACGACCAACGCCGTCACGATCTCGACGACCCCCGAATGGACCGCTTCCACCCAGCTCGCCGCACTGACGGCGCCGGCGACCACGCGCAACATCGTGGTGGGCAATGGCGGGGCAGCCACCTCTCCCGTGGCCTCCAGCTTTACCTGGGCCACGATCTCGACCACGCTGCAGGCAAGCCTCAACAAGCTTTCGCCGACAGCCACGGCCGACGGTTTGGGCGAGGATCGGCTCAACTATCTTCGCGGCAACAATACCAAGGAGGGCAGCCCCTTCCGCCGCCGCACCAACAAGCTGCTGGGCGACATCATCAACTCCGGCGTCGTCTATTCCGGCCAGCCTACCGACGCGATCAGCTCGACGACCTATGCGCTCTTTCGCCAGGACTTCATCACGACTCCGCGGACGCCGGCCGTTTTCGTGGGTGCCAACGACGGCATGCTGCATGCCTTCAATGCCGATAACGGCAACGAACTGTTCGGCTACATCCCGAGCTGGCTCGGGCCGAAGCTTTCGGCGCTGACCGACCCGACCTACCTCGCCAACCACCAAAGCTATGTTGACGCGCCACCTACTGTTGCCGAAGCCCAGGTTGGCTCGACCAACACCAAGGCCGACTGGAAAACGGTGCTGGTGTCTGGCACCGGCGCGGGCGGGCGCGGTGTGTTTGCACTGGATGTGACCAACCCATCCACCTTCTCGGCATCTAACGTGATGTGGGAGTTCACCCAGGTCGACGATGCAGACATGGGTTATGTCGTCGGCAGGCCCGAAATCCTGAAGATGCGCACCAGCGCACCGACGGCAACGACCGCGACCTACAAATACTTTGCGGTGGTGGGCAGCGGCGTCAACAACTATGTGAGCGATAGCAACGGGGTGTTCAGCCTTACCGGCAACCCGGCACTGTTCATTCTGGATCTGGCCAAGCCCGCCGGTACTGCCTGGACGCTGGGCACCAACTACTACAAGGTTTCGCTGCCAATCGACACGACGCTGGCAGTGACCAAGGCCACCGGCTTGCTCAACTTCAAGGCCGCGCTGGGCAACAACGGCGAAGTGATGCAGATTTTTGCGGGAGACCTGCACGGCAAGCTCTGGAAACTCGACTTCAGCACGCACGGAACGAGCGAATGGAACATCGCCAACTTGTCGGCGTTCAAGAACGCGTCGAATGTCCCCTATCCGCTTTTCGTTGCGCAAGACAGCCTGGGCAACGTGCAGCCGATCACGATGGCGCCCAATCTCGTGGCTGGTGACACCACGGTCAGTACGCGCGTGGCGTTCGGTACCGGCAAATACCTGGAAGCGGACGACCGGGCATCGACCGGCACAAACACGTTCTATGTGATCAACGACAACGGCACTACTACTGCGGACAACAACCCGGTAGGCGCTGGCGTGATCAGCGGGCGCGGCCGCCTGAAGGCCGGCTCGATCGACACCACCGCCGGCACGGTGAGCGTGCCCACCTTCGTATGGGGGCGCGCCACCAGCGACAGCGACGCAACCCAGCGCTCGGGCTGGTATGTGGACTACGTGACCTCGGGCGAGCGGCAGGTGAGCGGCGCCACCCTGGTAGGAGATACGCTGATCTTCGGTAGCCTGATACCCGGCTCGTCTGCTGGCGCCAACACCTGCGGCGTGAGTGGTGGCAGCGGCAACGAATACCGCCTGAACGTCGACACGGGCAACGGCACCCGGAGGGTGTCGACCGTGGGCATCATGGGGCAGCCGCTGGTGACCGAAATTGCATCGGCAACGAGCTACACCATCAGCGACAGCACCGGACGGCGCACCAAGACCATCAAGAGCCAGGTGTTCAACCAGGGCTCAGGCGGCATCGGCACTTCGGTCACGCAAGAAACCAAGATCGTTGCTGGCCGACTGAGCTGGCGCCAGATCAACAACTACATCGACTTGAAGAACGCCCCATGATGAAGACGCATCGCGCCAGCGGTTTTACATTGATCGAACTGATGATCGTGGTGGCGATCGTCGCCATTCTTGTGGCCATCGCTTACCCGGCCTACACCGATTCCGTGATCAAGGGAAAGCGCGCTCAGGGGCGTACTGCAGTGCTGGAGCTCATGCAGCAGCAGGAGCGTTACATGACGCAGAGGAACACCTATCTCGTGTTCAGCAACAGTGCAGGTACAACCACTCCCGCTTCAGGATCAACGACGTTCAAGGTCTACTCGGGTGACAACGGTACGGCGCCGGCATACTGGCTGTCGACCGCACAGTGTGGCACGCTCGCTGCGACCGAATGCATTCAGGTTGTTGCCACGCCGACCTTTACAGATGCGACGGTCGGCGCGCTCAGCCTCACCAGTACCGGTGTCAAGGCGTGCACCGGCACGACCACCGACCCCAAGCTGTGCTGGCCATGAATCCGCTGCATCGCCGTCGACCCGCCGGGTTCACGCTCATCGAACTGATGGTGACGCTCACCATCGGTGCCATATTGCTGATGATTGCGGCGCCAAGTTTCGTCAGCTTTCAGCGCAACTCGGAACTCACATCGGCGGCCAACTCGCTGGTCGCCGCGATCAACGCAGCGCGCGGCGAAGCGATGAAACGCGGAATGAGCGCGGTGCTGGTGCCAGCTAGCGGCACTTCGGACTGGAGCCAGGGCTGGACAGTATTTGTCGACATGAATCGCAACCAGGCATTCGATTCGGCGACCGACGTTCTTGTATTGCAACAACGTGCGCTGTCGAGCTATTTCACGGCCAGCGGGGAAGGCACTGCAAAAGACACGCCGGCCTACATCATGTTCGACGCGTCGGGCTATACGAAGACCAGCACGGCCACCTTTCGCTCGCTCACAATGACGATCACGCGCAATGACTTGACGGGCACTGCGCAAACCGAGCAGACACGCCGCATTGTGATTGCGAAGACGGGTCGAGCGCGTACGTGTCGACCGGCGGCAGACACTAGCTGCACTACGACGGCTGACGAGTAAAAGCCGGCGCTCCTTCACTGAAGAACTGATGGGGGTGTGGGACGCAGGTCAGAAGTACGTCACGGCCGCAATTGCGCTGCTGAGTCCGATGCGGCGATGCCAACCAAGGCATCCCAGTTCCAGCGTTCCGTCGGTACACTTTGACACCGACAGCTCTTGGCTGAAATTCGTATCAGCTCCGAGATGTCACCGCGCTCGGGTACCAGCCCGTCCACGCTCTGCGGCGAATATCCGAACTCCTTTTTAATCAAATGCAAACGAGCGATTAAAAATAATCGCGACCCCTATTATGCTAATAAAATGGCTGGACGCATCCAAAGCGAAGGAATTCGGCATTGAGATGGCGGAAATTCTAGATCAGAAAAATTCGAGCGAGGCACGCATTAAAAGCCAGGGCAAATCGACCAAAAAAAATGAAAAAAGGCACGAGGCCACATTTCTATTAATAGAAAAAAGACTGGCAAAATTCAAGGAGGCCAATAAGCTGAATATCTATACGAAAGCCCAACTTGGCAGTGCTTTTAAATATGCGCTGCTCGACAAGGGTTACGAGCAGGAATTTTCAGAAAAAACGACAACTTGGTTGCTTCTGAAATGTAAGTAAGCATGCTTAATTCATTGAAAAAATTTCTTCGAGTGTGTCGGCACGGCGCCAGTGAGAGCTGGCCACAACAGCATTCGATAGAAAAAAGCGTCGATGAAGCGGCTGACGAAGTCGTTTATCTTAGACAAGGAAACTTGGCTTTAGAAAAAAATAACTATGCCGAGGCCGTAAATTGCTATCAAGGAGCGATTTCTGCTCAGACGGACAGTCGTGCTGGTCATATCGGCTTGGGATTCGCATTATTACAGATGCGAGATTTCAACGCCGCAATCAACACTCTCAGGAGAGCGGTCTCGCTCAATCCAATGAGTTCAGATGGTTATTTCATGCTGGGCAAGGCCTACGCCGAAACACGTCAAGCGGATGCTGCAGAGGAAGCATGGCGCAGGGCTCATCTGCTATCACCAGAACTCGAGCATGTTTATTGTGATTTTTGCTTGCTGCTGTTTAATAAAGGCAAGATCAATGAGGCTACAGCGCTGATCGAAAAGGGTATTTCCCTTTATCCCGAAAACGCTGACTTCTACTTTTACTTGGGCAACCTACTTTCCGAAGGCGGCGATCACTCGGCAGCCGCAAGCGTGTATAAAAGAGCGGTGGCACTCAACCCTCAATCGCCCGCCCTGCTTTCCAGTTATGCAAACTCACTCCGGCAAATCGGCGACCTCGACAATTCTATCGAGATGTTGAAGGTTGCGCTTACCCAAGCGCCCGAGGCAGCCTCTATTTTCAGCAATTATCTTTTGGGGATTCAATATAGCTCGAAGTTCTCCAAGCAAGAGAAATTCGATGCGCACCGCAATTTTTCGCGGCAATTCGAAGCGCCGTTGAAAAATCAGTGGCCGGTTCACGCAAATGAACTCACTTCGAATAGAAGGCTAAAAATAGGATACGTCTCGGGGGATTTTCGCAATCACTCGTTGGCCTTTTTTATAGAACCAATTATCAAAAATCACGACCACGTGAAGTTTGACGTCCACTGTTATTACTCGCATCCGGTGCGTGATGCGGTCACTCGTCGCATCATGCGCCTAACCGATCACTGGATTGATTGCGCAGAAATGTCGGATGACGAGCTAGAAAGACAAATTCGCACAGACGGAATTGATGTTCTTATAGATCTCTCGGGGCATACCGGACATAATCGGTTGCTGACTTTTGCGCGAAAACCTGCGCCAATACAGATGACCTGGCTGGGCTACCAAGCAACGACCGGGCTCGAATCCATCGATTTTCGCATCACTGACGAGTCATTGGATCCGAGCGGAACCAGCGAAAACTTTCACACCGAAAGACTTTTGCGACTGCCTTCAAGCGGAACTTTCAGTCCCTCCCCGGACAGCCCCAGGGTCAACCCCCTGCCAGCGGCAAACGGGAATCCATTTACCTTCGGTTGTTTGAATAATCCTTCAAAAATAACCACCGAAGTCGTGGCTCTGTGGGCGAAAATTCTTAGAGGGAACTCGTCTGCCCGCCTGATGATTGGAAATGCGACGCCAGATTTTTCATATAAGCTCTCTGCGCAATTTCTTTCTCACGGCATTGAGAGCGAGAGGATCATATTTCAACCCAAAGTCTCGTTGAAAGAATACCTCGCCCTGCATCATAAAATCGACCTCGCATTGGATACCTTTCCCTATAATGGCGGAACGACTACGTTTCATTCGCTCTGGATGGGTGTTCCCATCATCGCGCTGGACGGAGACACATCCTTGTCGAAGGTTGGCTCTTCGATCATGCGCGGGCTGGGACTCGATGCTTTTTGCGCAAATACGCAGGAAAGCTATATAGAGAGAGCTCTTCGCTTTTCCACCAATCTGGAAGATTTGAGCTTGGTACGGTCGTCTCTCAGAGAGATAATGGCGCCCATTATGGATTTGCTGGCGACCGAGGTAACATCTTCGCTGGAGAGCGCTCTGCAAGCATGTTGGATCGAGTACTGTGAAAAGGAGCGCGTGCTGCAAAAAGAGTCATCCACTCAATCCTCATGACTCAACCAATCTACGTTGCGCAACCTCATTTGCCCCCGTTGGAAGAATTTCTTCCTTACCTGCAGGAGATTTGGGCCAACAAGATTCTGACCAATGGGGGGCCATTTCATCTCAAACTTGAAAGTGCGTTGTGCGACTACCTTGGCGTCAAACATCTGGCACTTTGCTCGAATGGAACATTGGGCTTGGTGACCGCGCTCCAAGCGCTGAACATCACGGGTGAGGTCATAACCACGCCCTATTCTTTCGTCGCAAGCTCTCACTCTCTGCTATGGAATGGCATTCAACCGGTATTCGTAGATATCGATCCTAAAACGTTGAATATTGACCCATCCAGGATCGAAGCCGCCATCACTTCCCGCACCACTGCCATCCTGCCGGTGCATTGCTATGGTCATCCCTGTGACGTGGAGGCCATTCAGGAAATTGCCGACAAATACAATCTGAAGGTCATTTACGACGCCGCGCACGCGTTTGGTGTGCGCGACGGGGGCGGTAGCGTGCTGCGCCACGGCGACCTTTCGGTTCTGAGTTTTCACGCGACCAAGGTTTTTCATACTTTCGAGGGTGGCGCCATCGTTTGTCCCGATGCCGAGACGAAGCAGCATGTCGACCATCTGAAGAACTTCGGTTTCGTGAACGAGACCACGGTGGTCGCTGCCGGTATCAACGGCAAGATGAGCGAGATCAATGCCGCCTTCGGGTTGCTGCACCTACGGCATGTTGATGCTGCGCTGATCCAGCGAGAGCGCATTGACACGACCTATCGCGAGGCCCTGCGCGACGTACCCGGGATTTGCTGCCTGCAGGAAACAGGCGAGTTGGTAACCAACTATTCGTACTTTCCTATCCTGGTGGAGGCCGACTACCCGCTCAGTCGGGATGCGCTTTACCAGAAGCTCAAGGACAACAACATCCATGCTCGTCGTTATTTTTATCCGCTAATAGCTGATTTTCCGATGTACCGTGGAATGCCCTCAGCGCGTCCCGAGAACCTGCCATCAGCGACGGCGGCGGCGCTGAAAGTGCTCTGCCTGCCAATTTATCCCGCGCTTACGTACCAAGACGTTGAGCGGATCGTTGCCGTTGTGCAGGGAGCCTGACATCTTCAGGCTAAACTAGGCCACTGTTACCATTGCTAACAACTGCCCGCGCGTCCCTTACTCTTATCACTCCCACAGAGACCAGCATGCCAACTATTGCGCAATTTATCGAGAATTTTCTGGTTGCCGTGGACTTCCAGAATCCCGTCGATGTCGCCCCGGAAACCGAGCTGCGCAGCCTGCCCGAGTGGGATTCGCTTGCCGCCTTGGGAGTCATCGTGATGTTCGACGTCGACTACGGCAAGACCATCGTCGGCGATGACCTGAAGAACTGCGAAACCCTCACCGATCTTTACAAGCTGCTGGGGTAACGCACATGGGTTTGTCCACACTTCACAACGTCCGCTTTGCTGGCATGGCCAGTTGCGTCCCCAAGAGGGTGCTGTCGAATCTGGAGGACTGTCCACCCAAAATGCGCTCGGAGCGCGAACGGCTGGTGCGCAACATCGGCATCCACAATCGGCGCATCTGCGCAGAATGGCAGTGCTTTTCGGATCTGGCAGTTGACGCCACCGAAAAGCTGCTGGAGGAGCTCCAGTGGCAGCGCGACGAGATAGACGCATTGATCGTCGTCACGCAGTCGCCCGATTACCCGATTCCGGCGACAGCCATCATCCTGCAAGACAGGCTGAAGCTGTCGCACACCACGATTGCCTTTGATGTCAATCTGGGTTGCTCTGCCTACCCGTTTGGAATTCATTTGTTAGGCAGCATGATTGCTGCCGGCACCGTTAAAAAAGGATTGTTGCTGGTGGGAGATAAATCCGCCAGCACCAACGATCCCTTGTTTTCGGATGCAGGCACTGCTACGGCCCTTGAGTTTGACCCTCAAGCTGAGCCCATCTATTTCGACCTGAACAGCGATGGCAGCGGGTACAAGGCGATCATCAAGCCCGTAGGGGGACACCGGGAGCCATATGCTTTTCATCACGGATTTCCGGTTCGTGATGCGCATGGTGATTTGCATTGGCCTGACGGCTTGATTCTCGATGGGCCCGCCGTACTGAGCTTTTCCACCCAAAGAATTCCGCCGGCGGTCACGCGTGCGATGGAATATGCCGGAATCGCCAAGGAATCGGTCGATCACTTTGTGTTTCATCAGGCCAACCGCATGATCAATGAAACAATCCGAAGGAAATTGGGACTTCCGGTTGAGAAGGTTCCTTCGACTCTGCAGGATTTCGGTAATACCAGCGGCGCATCTTTGCCGGTGACAATGACGGTGCGTCTCAATGAACAGCTCTCAACGGGGCGCCACAAGCTGCTTTTGAGTGGCTTTGGAATCGGGCTGTCATGGGGGGTGTGCATTCTGGATATTGAGAACGCAAAGTTCCCTGCCTTGCTGGAATCCTGACCCATGGAATTCAGCAACCCGTTCTCCCTGACCGATCAACGGATTCTTGTCACCGGCGCAACATCCGGCTTGGGACACGCAATCGCATTGTCGTGCGCCCGGATGGGTGCCGAGGTGCTCGGGGTGGGGCGCAACGAAGAGCGCCTTCAAGGCACCCAACATGCACTGGAGGCCATCTCGTCCAGGCCGCACCGCACAACCCGCGCCGACCTGACCCGGGCAGAAGATCGGGAAGCCTTGGTGACGACCCTGGGCGGGCCTATTCACGGTGTAGTGCACAGTGCGGGCATCTCTCGTCTGAGCCCGGTGCGGATGATGACGGAACAGCATCTGCGAGAAGTGCAAGCCATCAACGTAGACGCGCCCATGCTGCTCACGCAGGCGCTGCTTAAACGCAATCTGGTCGCGCAGGATGGCTCGATCGTGTTCATTGCTTCCATCGCGGCCCACATCGGCGTGCCGGGCGTGGCCGCGTATTCAGGCACCAAAGCCGCACTCATCGCCATGATGCGTTGCCTGGCCATGGAGGTAGTGAAGCGCCGCATTCGAGCCAACTGCTTGTCCCCGGCATTGGTGGACACCCCATTGCTAGACGCCACTGCAACCATGGTGGGATCTATGGAAGACGAGCGCAAGAACTACCCGCTGGGTTTTGGCAAGCCTGACGATGTGGCCAATGCGACGGTGTTTCTGCTGTCCGGCGCCAGCCGCTGGATCACTGGAACCACCATCGTCATGGACGGCGGCTTGACCGTCAGCTGATGCAAGACGCGCGCCGCAAGCTGCTGATCGTCGGCGCCGGCGGTTTCGGCCGCGAAGTACTTGGGTACATCGAAGACGATAACCCGCTGTTCGACGTGAAAGGCTTTCTGGACAGCCGAAGCGATGCGCTTGACGCCACGCCGCGCAGCGTTGGAATTGTGGGCGACCCTCTCACCTACCAGCCGCAGCCCGACGAAGTCTTCATGGCGGCCGTGGGTGATCCGCAGATGCGCTTCAAGTTCACTGCAGCATTGCGCGACGTGCACCAGGTCGATTTCGCCACGGTGGTACACCCAAGCGCCAACGTCAGCCGCCACGCCCATCTGCGCCACGGCTGCATCATTGCACCCCGGGTCGGCGTCTCGGTCGACGTGCACATCGGCGAGTTCACCTGCATTCAGGAGTACACGGTAGTGGGGCACGATGCACGCATCGGCAACTGGTGCCAGGTCAACAGCCACTGCACGATCGCAGGCGGCGCCCGCATCGGGGATTTCGTCACCATTCACCCCAACTGCGTCATCACCAGCCGTGCGGTGATCGGCGACGGTGCCATCGTCGGGCCGGGCAGCGTGGTCATGGGGCGCATCCCGCCAGGCATCACGGTGCTGGGTAACCCGGCGCGGCGATTCTCGTTCCGTTGATCAACAGCGCGGAACTCAAAGGAGTCGAGATGAATAGCTATCCGTTTCTTTCGGAAGAAACTTTGGTTCGCGATCTGCTGAGCACCCGAGATGCCTATGCACGCAAAGGGTACTGTTTACCGCAATGGCTCGATCAGGAGCCTCGTGACGTGCTGACTCAAAAGCAATTCATCGTGTGCGGATCCGTGTGCCGTTCTGAAATCAGGGTTCTGGCACGCCATGCCAACATCATCGCAATCGTCGATGACTTTCACGCGAAGACGACTTTGCAGATCTTCGGTATAGATGTCATCAATTCGGATGCATGGATCGAGCGGGCGAGAAACGATCACAGCATCGTGTCCTGCATATTAACGCCTGGAGCGCGGGCGTTTCAGCATTTCACGAAGCTGGCCACCCAGTGGGGTCTTGCAACTTTGCAGCCACTGCAATTCCTGCATCTATTGAAGTATTGCGAAATCGACAAGCGCGGAGAAACCGGTCGATTCTTCTGGTACGGCGACGAATTCTTCGTCAATGCCTGCGGTAGGCTCGACCGACTGCTGGAAATCGGAAACTCGCTGGATGACACTTATTCGAGGCTGTCTTGGCTGTGCGTCCTGTCTTACAGGATGAGCCTGAATCCTTTCTACCTCGAGGCATGCGCAGTTGGGCACCTGAACGAGGACTTCAACCTGAACTCGTACTCGGTAAACCGACAATTCTTTAGCTTCTCTGAAGAGGAAATCTATGTCGATGGCGGAGCCTTCACTGGTGACACCATCGAAATATTCCTGCGCACCGTCAAGGGCAGGTTCAAGCAGGTTCATTCTTTCGAGCCATCGCGCGCGCACAACCACCGAATCCGGCAACGCCTGACGAAACTGCAGGATGAATACCTGAAGCCACTCGCCGCTCACATCGCGTTGCACGAAAAGGGGCTTTGGGATTCGACCACCGTTCTGGAATTTAATCCGAGTCAGACCGTGGATGCGTTCGGCGACAACGCGCCCGTCCAGACGCAATCCGCACACATGGTCGAATCGGGAATCATCGGCCATATCTACGACGAGCAAACCGAGAAAAATGCGTCAGTCAAGGTGCCCGTTACCAGCATCGACGAAGCGACTGACCGGGCGGCGACCTTCATCAAGCTCGAGATCGAGGGTTCCGAGCTAAAGGCGTTGCAAGGTGCCGGCGAGACGATCGAACGCAATCGCCCCAAGATGGCCATCTCGATCTACCACAAGCCTGAAGATCTGGAGTCACTGACTGACTACGTGGTTGGCACGGGGCAGCGCTACAAGCTTGGGTTCAGGCAGCACAACGCCCTTTGTCCCGACGCCATGGTGCTCTACTGCTACTAGCACGCGATGATGATTCTTCCAGCGCACTACCGTGACCCGGCGCACCACGCGCTTGAGCAGCAGACCCTGTTTCACGACAGTTGGATTTTTGTCGGCATGCTGTTCGAGTTCAGGGGACTGGTACATGCGGGGATGCGTCTTGGAGACACCGAACTTTTGATTCAGTGCGACAAGGACGGCCGGCCTCGCGCGTTTCTCAACGTGTGCTCGCACCGTCACGCCCAGCTATGCACGCCGGGCATGCACGACGGTGCAGTGCGGTGCCCTTACCACGGCTGGGTCTACGACCGCGAAGGGATTCCCGTCGGGATTCCGCAGCGCCAGGCGTTCCCCGCTGTCTTGGCGGCGCCGGAGGCACATCGCCTGAACCAATTCGCGTGCGAGGCTGTCGGCGAATTTATCTTTGTGCGACTTTCCGCCGAAGGACTTGCCTTACAGGACTACCTGGGCGGTCAATACGACTTTCTGATCCGCGCAAGCCAGGGCTTGTCTGGCGTGCAAGACGAGTTCAGGGAAGACGTTGCGGCCAACTGGAAGGTGGTCATCGAGAACTCTCTGGAGGGCTACCACGTGCCGGCGGTGCATTCCGGCACGCTCATGCAGGTGGATGGCATGGGTCGCGCGGAGACCGCACCACAGTTTTTTCTGGAAGACCGGCTGCACAGCCACCTGGAGCACGCGGCCGACGCGGAATGGGTCAATCGCTTTGCCCGGATGGAGTCCAAGATCGGGCAATGGCCATGGCGTTTTGAGCACTACACGCACCACTTCATCTTTCCCAACCTGACCGTGACCTCATTCATGGGGTACAACTTCCACATTCAACGCTTCGAGCCCACGGCGGTGGATTGCACCACCGTGCATTCCCGCACCATCGGTGTCGAGTTTGCGAATGCAACTGCCGCAGGCGCCAAGATGATGGAGCACATCTATGCCGATAGCCACGCCTTCACGCGCAGGGTGTTCAAGGAGGATGGGGGAATTTGCCGGAAGGTGCAGGCGGGTCTTCAGTGCGCTGTTCGCCCCGCCGTATTGGGTGAAGGCATCGAGGATCGGGTCAGGCACTTTCATCAGGCGTATTTGCGGGAGCTTAGCTCCGCCGTTCCGCACTCAGGTTAATTGCTAGCGGCACAATCACACCAGCACCGTCGCGTCGAGCCCCTGGATTCCGCAGCATTTCTAGGCCTGCTTGTAGGTAGTCGGCCCTGCAAATCCCCGCGATTAGTGTACGGGCTGCTCATTTCGGAGGGATTCGCGCCATACCCGAGACCACCAACGCGGCTGATTTCTTCTGACCGCCTGACCGAGATGATCGACCTTTGCCCCCTGGCGGTGCTGGCGAGTCACTTTCCTTGGACGGAGATCGACGCGGCGCTGACCCTTTGCTTCGCACGCCTGGAGTACGCGGGTCGAATGCTCGGACACGACGACCTCTTTTGCCCTGTTCTTCAGGGGCATGACCTTTAGAAACCACGCCTGGCCTGCGACGCCGCCTAGCGCTTCTGCTCGGCTCCGGGCGAGGCCGGCGCGGAGGAACGCCTGAAGCTGCGCATCGGACACTCAAAGCACGACTACAGGATGGAGCGATGCTGACTGAAAGGGCAAACGGGCGACGCATTGCAAGCGGTGCTCGGTGCGGCGGGCTACAACATCCGACGGCTGCTGCTGCGCGCAGTCGTGCGTCTGGGGCTCAGAGGCCATTGTTGCACCTGATCGCTGCGATCGGGGCCGCACTCGGAACCGTCACCGGGGGCCGCAACGCTGTCTCGTTCGCGAATGTCAAAGCCACCGCACCGCTTCACCATCGAATTTGGGCATGGGGATTGAGTTTGCAGAATCGACCCAAGAAGACGCGCAATAAAAAAGCCGCAATCGCGGCCTTTTATTTTATTGACCCAAAATATTTGGATCAAAGTTCTTAATCATCGATATTCGAAGCATCCCTAGATTAACGGCATTCCGAAGGAACGTATTTTGCCAGAACCGTACCGGCATTGATCGCACCGAAGCCATGCGAAGTCGCGGTCAGGTTGGTCGCAGAAGCGCAAGCCCAGTCGATTGATCCGGTCGTACCAGCTGCCAATGCGGCTTTTGCAATGTTAGGCGTCAAAACAATCGTATTTCCACCGCTCAATGCAGAAATGCCGCTCGAAGTCGTGTCATACGTAATGGTGATCTTACCGCCGGCACCGACTTGAATATCGCTTACATACTTGGTCGCAGTAGGCGTGTATCCAACGGCAGCGTTTGTGGTCGGAACGGTGCCCGTAGATTGGAACGTTTCGGCAACGGCCACTTTGGCTGCAGAAGCCAAACTCAGCCCTTCCGTGATCTTCGAGCGAACTGTGTAATCTTGATACGCCGGCAGAGCCACCGCAGCCAAGATACCGATGATCGCCACAACGATCATCAACTCGATAAGGGTGAAACCCTTTTGCACGTTACGTCCGATGGAACGACGGTTCATTTCAGAAACTCCAGATTGGTTGATAGAGCCCGGAGATCCTCCCCGGAGCGTTGCTCTATCCGCAGCATCTGTGGCACCTGCCGCGCTGGCAGGCCTCCATCAGTGCGTTTGGTATGGATTTGTTCACATCCGTGTTACAGCGCGCGCCAGAACTTGTTGCAATGGCCGCGCCTGCAGTGACAAATCTCAACTAGATTAACGGCATTCCGAAGGAACGTATTTTGCCAAAACGGTACCGGCATTGATCGAACCGAAGCCATGCGAAGTCGCGGTCAGGTTGGTCGCAGAAGCGCAAGCCCAGTCGATTGATCCGGTCGTACCAGCTGCCAATGCGGCTTTTGCAATGTTAGGCGTCAAAACAATCGTATTTCCACCGCTCAATGCAGAAATGCCGCTCGAAGTCGTGTCATACGTAATGGTGATCTTACCGCCGGCACCGACTTGAATATCGCTTACATACTTGGTCGCAGTAGGCGTGTATCCAACGGCAGCGTTTGTGGTCGGAACGGCGCCCGTAGATTGGAACGTTTCGGCAACGGCCACTTTGGCTGCAGAAGCCAAACTGAGACCTTCCGTGATCTTCGAGCGAACTGTGTAGTCCTGATAAGCCGGCAGAGCCACGGCAGCCAAGATACCGATGATCGCCACAACGATCATCAACTCGATAAGGGTAAAACCCTTTTGCACGTTGCGTGCGATGGAACGACGGTTCATTCAGAAACTCCAGGTTGGTTGATAGAGCCCGGAGATCCTCCCCGGTGCGCTGCTCTATCCGCAGCATCTGTGCCATCCGTCGGGCAAGCCTTCATCAGCGCGTTTAGTGTGGATTTGTTCACATCCGTGTTACAGCGTGTGACATAACTGGTTGCAAAGGCCGAGTCTGTGGTGACAAATTTGTCACCCTGCCCAAATCTGTCGGGCCTCAGAGCGTCAAAACCGCCGCCGCCTGCAGCCACCGGATGTCCCTTGGTTCCAGCCCGTGCATCTGCCAGCCCTCGGCAAGGGCGTCGATCTGGCTCATGATTTCTTCGGTTTCGGCGGGCTTGGTGTGGGTGATGTAGATCGGGTAGTGCTTGCCGGCGCCGATCTGGGCCAGTTCGTCGGCCAGGGTGGCGGGTGACAGGTGCATGCTGCGCTGGGCTAGCGCCTGCTCGCGGTTGCTGAAGGCCGTTTCAATGACCAGCATGCCCACGTCGAGCTGGTTCACGCGCTGCCAGAAAGGGCCGTTGCGCTCGGTGTCGCCGCTGAAAACCCAGTGGGGGCCGCCTTCGGCGCAGCGGATGGCGTAGCCGCAGGCTGGCACGGTGTGAACGGCGGGCAATACTTCAAGGTGCTTGGGCTCGCGGCTGCCGAGTTGCAGGGTCTGGCCCACGGCCAGGTCGTGAAAGGTGACGAACGGGGCTTCGGTGCTGGGAATCTTGGCGAAATCGGGCCAGATCACGTTGTTGAACACGTGGGCCCGCAGGGCAATGTTGGTGGCGCGCAGTGCGTGCACGCGCAGGGGCCGGCTGCGGCGGCTGGCCGCGGCGTCGATCATCAGGGGCAGGGCTGCGATGTGGTCGAGGTGCGAATGGGTCAGCACCACGTCGTCGATGGCGGCCATTTCTTCAAGGCTAAGGTCGCCCACGCCGGTTCCGGCGTCGACCAGCAGGTCGCTGTCGACCAGAAACGAGGTCGTGCGACAGTCTTTGGCAATGGCGCCCGAGCAGCCCAGCACACGCACCTGCATTTTTGCGAAACCCTCTTGGTCAATCACTTTGCTTCAAACCGGGTTGCGCCGTCCCAGTTCTGGATTTTGGGCTGCAACGCCATCGAGGCTAAACGTTCCGTATACAACCGGTAAAGGAATTTTTTGGCAGACCGCGCCACCAGCGGGGCCAGTGCGGCCTTGGCAGCAACAAGATCCTGCGCGCGATAGGCCAACAGGAACGCAGCCCAGGCTTGCAGCTCTTCGCGCAGCGCCGCGGTCTGTTGTTCGGCGGGCGCCAGCGGCGTGAAGATGGTGACCATCTGCTCCTTGCCTTTGACCCGCACCTGGTCCAGCTCCTGCCAGATGTAAGCGGGCGCCAACTGCTGCGTGGAGCGATTGGCGATGATCTCCACGCCGTAGTGCCCGCTCAAACCTTCGAGCCGGGCGGCCAGGTTGACCGCATCGCCGACCACGGTGTAGCTGCGCCGCACGGCGGAGCCCATGTCGCCCACGCTCATGATGCCGGTGTTGAGCCCGATGCCAACGCTGATGCCCGGAAGGCCGCGGGCCAGGTATGCCTGGTTGATCTCTTGCACCGCCGCCGCCATTTCGACGGCGGCCTGCACGGCGAGGGCGGCGTGGTTCGGCATGCTGACCGGTGCGCCCCAGAAGGCCATGACGCAATCACCCATGTATTTGTCGATGGTGCCGCGGCGCAGACTGATGATTTCGGTCAGCCGGCTGAAGACTTCGTTCAGAAAGGCCTGGAGTTCAACCGGGGCCATCTGCTCCGACAAACGGGTGAAGCCGCGCATGTCGCAGAACATCACGGTCAGTTCCTTGCTTTCGGCCCGCATGCTGTAGAGGTGCGGCCGCTCGAGCATTTCATCGACAAGCTGGGGCGGCACATAGGTTCCGAACAGGCGCGCCAGACCGCGCCGGCCGCGTTCTTCCACAAAGTAGCCCCAGCTCATGTTGATGCCGAAGGCCAGGCTGACCATCAACAGCGCGGCCGCCAGCGGCATGACCAGCCGGGCCTGCGCATGCAGCCAGGCATTAAGTCCGACCAGCACGGCAGCCGTGGCGAAGGCCAGCAGTGCGGCCGGGGGTGCCGAGAGCAGGCTCAGGCCCACGGCCAATGCCGCCCCGGCCAGAACCAGCATGGCCACGTCGTAGCCCTGCGCGTAGTCGGGCACGGTGAGCATCCGGCCGTCGAGCAGCCCCGACACGACGTTGGCATGCACTTCGACCCCGGGGTAGGTGGCGCTGACCGGCGTGGCCCGAAGATCCTGCAGCCCGGGTGCGGTGGCACCGACCAGGACGATCTTGCCGCGCAGCTCCGCTGGCGCCAGTCGTCCGGCCAGCACATCGCCGGCCGGGATGTAGCGAAACGACCCGCCATCCGGCCCGCCGTTGCCCCGAAACGGCACCAGCACACCGGCTTGCGAGTCGACCGGCACCACGATTCGACCGGCACCACGGCCGACCACCAGCGCTTCGAGCGGCGGGGGCGACTTTGCCTCTCGCGCGAGCACCGGCCGCACCGAGTCGGCGCCGCTCGCAAGCCGGTACACCGCGAGCGACAACGACTCGTAGTAGCCCGAAGGGGCGCCGCCCTCCGAAGCCTTGTCGGGCGCGTCGTAGCGCGCGAGCAGCGGCGTGGCACGAATCACGCCGTCGTCGTTGGCCTCGATCACCGAATTGATGAAACCGGCCCGCGGCGCCGCAGCGGCCAATGCCTCCAGGTTGGCGCCATAGCCGTTCCACTGCGTCGCGTACATCCCGTTGGGCGGCAACGCGTCCGGCGGCAGCAGCCGCGTCGGCAACCGGCCTTTGGCGCGCGGCGCTTCGGTTCGGGTGAAGTAGTAGCCGAGCGCGACAGGGTGCCCGGCCAGTGCGCGTGCAAATGCGGCGTCGCGGTCCAGCCCCGGCGCCAGCCGCTGCAGCTCAGCCTCGAAGCTGGTGTCGCCCCGCAGCGGGCCGCGCGCCAGTTGCTGCAGGGTTTCCAGGCCGGCGCTGTGGTCGGGCTCGGCAAACACCACGTCGAAACCGATCACCGCCGCCTGCTGGCGCGTGGTGAGCTCGGTGGCGAGTTTGGCCAGCTTGTCGCGGCTCCAGGGCCATTGGCCCCATTGCTGCAGGCTGACGTCGTCGATGTCGACGATGACGATGCGCGCGTCCAGCGTGCCGGGCATGGCGGCGCGCAAGCGGGCGTCGTAGACGAAGTGGTCGAGCCGCTCAATGATCGGCAGGCGCCACACGCCGGTGGCGTGCAGCAGCGCCAGCAAGACCGGCAACAGCGTGATGGCGATGCGCGCGCGGTGGCGGCGCAGCCGCGTCATCGCGCCCCGAGCCACCGCTCAGCCGTGGACGAACTGCATCCGGGTGCCACCGAGTTCGAGCACGTCGCCGTCCTGCAGGGCGACCGCTTCGGCACCGAGCGGTTCGCCGTTGAGCACGGTGCCGCCGTCGATCGGTGCCACCACGTAACCTTGCAGGCGCCGCGTGACGGCTGCAACGGCCACGCCGGGCTTGCCGATGGTGGTGACGACCTTCTGTAGCGAGAGTTCGCGGCCGGCGCCCGCGCCTGACAGCACGCGGATGACGGCAACACCGCCGGGCGCAACGAGGGGTGCGTTTTCGGTGGGCGCGGAAGACAGGGGAATGGGCATCGGCGGCGAAGCGATGTAGCTTCGCACCATGCTGGCTCCTTCGGGCGCGCTGCCACCGGTGAGGTAGCGGATCTTGTACTTGCCGACTTCGATGATGTCGTTGTGCTCGAGCGCCTGCTTCTTGATGGCGTGCGTGTTGACGTAGGTTCCGTTGGTGCTGTTGAGATCTTCAAGATAGACGTCGCTGCCGATCATGTGCAAGACGGCATGCTCACCGCTGATCGCCAGATTGTCGATCACGATGTCGTTGTAAGGCCGCCGTCCCAGCGTGGTGCGGTCCTTGGCGAGCGTCACCTCCTTGATGACAACCCCGTCGATCGAAACGATCATTTTCGGCATGGCCGACTCCTGGATCTCAATGTGTTTTTATACAGCCGGGCTCCACGGAACAAGCGTCCCGCTCCAGAGCCCCCATCATGCGGCGACATCGGATCCAGAACTGCCGTTGGCGCGAGCAAGAACAACAGAAATATTGTCCCGGCCTCCATTCTCGTTCGCAATTGCAACCAAAAGTGTTGCTTTTTCTGAAAGCTCGATATCTTGTAACAAAAGCGTGAAAAGCTGCCCCTCGGCGACCATCTCGCTCAACCCGTCCGAACATAGCAGGTAGAGGTCGTTCGGGCGAACGCTGTGTTCGTGCATTTCGAGGGCGACGTTCCGCTCGATGCCCAACGCGCGGGTGACCAGGTTGCGATGCGGCGACTGGGCGGCCTGCTCGGCGGTGATGGCGCCCGAATCGAGTTGCTCCTGCAGCAGGGAATGGTCGCGCGTCAGCTGCTCGAGCTTGCCTTCACGCAGCCGGTAACAACGCGAGTCGCCGATGTGGCCTACGGTGACCCGCTGTGGCCCGAAGGCAGCCAGTACGAGCGTGGTGCCCATGCCCTGAAGTTGCAGATTGGCCACACCGGCTTCCAGGATGGCGTCATTGGCCTCGTCGACGCCGGCCTGCAAGGCCCTTCGGATCGCGCGCGCCGGGGCACGGGTACCTGCGTGGGCCAGCCAGCGGCCAAAACTGGCCTGCAGCAATGCGATTGCCATGCCGCTGGCCACCTCACCGCCGTTGTAGCCACCCATGCCGTCGGCCAGGATGGCAAGGCCGAGCGCGGGGTCGAACGCGATCGCGTCTTCGTTGTTGGCGCGCACCCGTCCGGAGTCGGTGAGTGCGGCGAAATCCCAAGGCAACGCTACGGCCCTGTTGGCGGGTGCAGCGTCTGAAATTGCCATAGGGGGATTCGCTCTCGCTCAATGCGCCGCGTGCGCGCGTTTTTGGAACAAGCGGCCGAGGGCCACGACAAATGCCGCGCCGGCCGCCGCCGCCGCGTAGTGCAGCCAGGGCTTGGCCGCCAGTACCTCGCGCAGCGACACGTCGCTCATGATGGTTTCGCCGCCGACCCAGCCGATCAGCGCGGCGCCCACCATGATGATGATCGGGAAGCGCTCCATGAGCTTGATCATCAGGGTGCTGCCGAAAATCACCAGGGGAATGCTGATCGCCAGGCCGAGGATCAGCAACACCATGCTGCCCTGCGCCGCCGCTGCCACCGCAATCACGTTGTCCAGGCTCATCACCAGGTCGGCAATCAGGATGGTTCGTACCGCGGCGATCAGGGTTCCGTATTCCTTGGCCTCGCCGTCGTCTTCGTCTTCGTCGCCGAACAACTGAACGCCGATGTAGAGCAGCAGGAGGCCGCCGATGATCTGCAGGTAAGGCAGCGCCAGCAGCTTGGCGGCCACCACGGTGAGCACGATACGCAGCACCACGGCGGCGCCCGACCCGAACAGCACCGCTTTCTGTTGCTGGTGCGGAGGCAGAGAGCGGGCGGCCAGCGCGATCACCACCGCGTTGTCGCCCGAAAGAATGATGTTGATCCAGACAATCTTGACCAGTCCGATCCAGAAATCAGCACTTTGCAGCATTTCCATTTGTCTTCTCCACGTCTGTTATGAATTGAAAAAGCGCCCGCACCCTTTGGGTCGCGAGCGCTTCTCTTTTTTGTGGGACTCTTCGATCGCCGAAGCCGGTTTTACAACCGCGCCTTCAGCAGCTTGCCCAACTCCGAGAAGTTGCGCGTCACGGTAAACCCGCACTCTTCCATGATGGCGAGCTTGGCTTCGGCCGTGTCGGCGCCGCCGGAGATCAGCGCGCCGGCATGGCCCATGCGCTTGCCCGGGGGCGCGGTAACGCCGGCGATGAAACCGACGATCGGCTTCTTCATGTTGTCCTTGCACCAGCGGGCCGCGTCGGCTTCGT
>JBDUCH010000480.1:0-2581 GCA_040003555.1 Variovorax sp.
ACTCGCGCACCATCGCGCTGGTGGCGACGTTGCAGATGGTCAGCGTCTGCTCCATACCGAGGCTGCGTGCGTGCTTGAGCGCAGCCAGCGTGTCGGCGGTTTCGCCCGATTGCGTGATCGTCACGACCAGCGTCTTCGGATCCGGCACCGAATCGCGGTAGCGGTATTCGCTCGCGATCTCGACCTGGGTCGGGATCTTCGCGATGCCTTCGAGCCAGTACTTGGCCGTGCAGCCGCTGTAGTAGCTGGTGCCGCAGGCCAGGATCAGCACCTTGTCGATGTCGCTGAACACACGGTGCGCGCTGGCGCCCACCGTGCCGTTGTCGCCAACGCCGTCGAACAGTTCCGGTGCAATGCCGACCACGCCTTCGAGCGTGTCGGCGATGGCGCGCGGCTGCTCGAAGATTTCCTTTTGCATGTAGTGGCGGTAGGGGCCGAGTTCGGCCGCGCCGCTGTGCGCATGCACCGTGCGCACGGGGCGCTGCCCGGTGGACAGGGGCTTGTGCGCGCGGTCGACGATCCAGTACTTGCCGGGCTGCAGGTCGACCACGTCGCCCTCTTCGAGGTAGACGATCTGGTCGGTCACGCCGGCCAGCGCCATCGCGTCGCTGGCGAGGAAGTTCTCGCTGCCGTCCTGACCCACGCCGAGGATCAGCGGCGAGCCGGCACGCGCACCCACCACGCGGTGCGGCTCGTCGCGGCAGATCACGGCGATGGCATAGGCGCCATGCAACTGCAGCACCGCGGCCTTGACGGCTTCGAACAGGTCGCCGTCGTAGAGGCTGTCGATCAGGTGCGCGATGACCTCGGTGTCGGTCTGGCTCTGGAACACATAGCCCCTGGCTTGCAACGCGGCGCGCAGCGGCTCGTGGTTTTCGATGATGCCGTTGTGCACCAGCGCCACGCGGGCCGGCCTGGCGCTGTCGACGCCCTCGCCCGCGCCGTGGCTGAAATGCGGGTGCGCGTTGTGCACCACCGGCGCACCGTGCGTGGCCCAGCGCGTGTGGGCGATGCCGGTCAGGCCTTCGACATGGTCTTCGGCCACCTGCGTCAGCAAGTCGGCCACGCGCGAGGTGGTGCGGGCACGGGTCAGGCCGCCGGCGTGAACCGCCACGCCGCAGGAGTCATAGCCCCGGTACTCGAGCCGCTGCAGGCCCTGAACCAGAACCGGAACGATGTTGCGATGGGATGCCGCGCCGACGATGCCGCACATGAATGCTGCCTTGATGAGTTGTCTGAGGGGGAGATGGTAGTCAGCTTGCTGAAAACTATGCTTCCAACTTTTCGTCAGTCATGAAATTAAATTTCGTCATTCACCGATCTTGGATTTTTCTTCCATAATTCATACAAATATGGAATCAATATCACTCGATGCCATTGACCTTCGCCTGCTGGACGCGTTGCAGTGTGATGCCTCGCAAACCAACCAGCAGCTCGCGGCGGATGTCCACATCTCCCCGCCGACCTGCCTGCGGCGCGTGCAGCGGCTGCGCCTGGCCGGCCTGATCGAGCGCCAGGTAGCCCTGCTTTCGCCCGACAGGCTGGCCCCCTTGCTGGGCCACGGCCTGCAAGCCGTGGTCGAGATTGCGCTGGATCGGCAGGACAGCGCCGCGCTGGACGCCTTCGAAGCCCGCGTGATCGCCGACGACGCGGTGCAGCAGTGCTACCGCGTCTCGCCCGGCCCCGACTTCGTGCTGATCGTGGCCTCGCGCGACATGCCGGGCTACCTGGCGCTGGCGCAGCGCCTGTTCACGGCCGACGCCAACGTGCGCAACGTCAAGGCCTTCTTCAGCCTGAAGCGCTCGAAATTCGAACCCAGGGTGCCGCTGGCGCCCGACTGAGATGCAAGCTATTTCCGGGGGCGGACCCAGTCGGCAAAGCTCACTTGCCGGCCGCGCGCGACGGTCAGCACGCCGGGTGCGGTCGATTTCGTCACGGTCGAGCCGCCGCCCACCGTGCCGCCTGCGCCGATGGTGACGGGCGCCACCAGCACGCAGTTGCTGCCCACGTGCACGTCGTCGCCGATGATGGTGCGGTGCTTGTTGGCGCCGTCGTAGTTGGCGGTGATGCTGCCGGCGCCGTAGTTCACGCGCGCCCCCACCGTGGCGTCGCCGATGTAGGCCAGGTGGTTCGCCTTGGCGCCCTCGGCCAGGGTGGAATTCTTGATCTCGACGAAGTTGCCGATGTGCACCTCGGCACCGAGCCGGGCGCCGGGCCGCAGCCGGGCAAACGGGCCGATGCGTGAGCCGGCGCCGACCGTCACGCCCGCCTTTTCGCCGTCGATGTGCGTGAAAGGGTGGATCACCGCGCCGGTCTCGATGCGCGCATTGGCGATCACGCAGTTGGCGCCGACCGTGACGCCGGCACCCAGCGACACCGCGCCTTCGAACACGCAGTTGACGTCGATCTCCACGTCCGATTCGCAGACCAGCGTGCCACGCACGTCGATGCGCGCCGGATCGGCCAGCCGCACACCTTGCTTCATCAGCGCGTCGGCCTGGCGGTGCTGCCAGGCGCGCTCTAGCGCGGCGAGCTGGGCCGGGTCGTTCACGCCGGTGACCTGCAGGCGGTCGTCGGTGCG
>JBDUCH010000169.1:0-8633 GCA_040003555.1 Variovorax sp.
CGCAAGGTCGCGCCCGCGCTGGCCGCCGGCTGCACCGTCGTCATCAAGCCGGCCGAGCTCACACCGCTCACGGCGCTGGCAGTGGCCGAGCTCGCGGTGCGCGCCGGCATCCCGGCCGGTGTGCTCAACATCCTCACGGCCGACAGCAGCAACAGCATCGCGATCGGCAAGGAACTGTGCGAGAGCGACATCGTGCGGCACCTGAGCTTTACCGGCAGCACCGAAGTCGGCCGCATCCTGATGGCCCAGAGCGCGCCGACCGTCAAGAAGCTGTCGCTCGAACTCGGTGGCAATGCGCCCTTCATCGTGTTCGACGACGCCGACATCGACTCGGCCGTGGAAGGTGCAATGGCCAGCAAGTACCGCAATGCCGGCCAGACCTGCGTGTGCGCCAACCGCCTGTACGTTCAGGATGGCGTCTATGACGCCTTCGTCGCGAAGTTCGCCGCCAAGGTCAAGGCGCTGAAGGTCGGCAATGGTTTCGAAGACGGCGTGATGCAAGGCCCCTTGATCGAAGACGCCGCCATCGACAAGGTGCAACGCCACGTCGACGATGCGGTGGCCAAAGGCGGCAAGGTGGTTGCCGGCGGGCACAAGATCAAGGGCCAGTTCTTCGAGCCGACCGTGATCGCCGAGGCCACCGCCGACATGCTGTGCGCGCGCGAAGAAACCTTCGGCCCGTTTGCCCCGGTGTTCCGCTTCAAGACCGAGCAGGAGGCCATCGACGCGGCCAACAACACCGAGTTCGGCCTGGCCAGCTATTTCTACAGCCGCGACGTCGGGCGCATCTTCCGCGTGGCCGAGGCGCTGGAGTACGGCATGGTGGGCATCAACGCCGGCGTGATCGCCACCGAGCATGTGCCCTTCGGCGGCGTCAAGCAGTCGGGCCTGGGCCGCGAAGGCTCGCACCACGGCATGGACGACTATGTCGAGATCAAGTACCTCTGCCTGGGCGACATCCTGAAGTGACGCACGGCGCCTGACCCGCCGCGAAGGCGCCGCCCTAAAGGCGGGTCAGGCCGGCTCCTGCAGGAGCTCGATGGCGCGCTTGAACTGAAGATCCTGCATGGCGCGGTGCAGTGACTCAAAGCGATCGCCGCCAAGCGAAACCTTGAGCGAGGCGGCGAGTTCGTCGAACAGCGCCATTGCGCCCAGGCTTTGCTTGCGCAGGCTGTCGATGAAAAGCGCCAGATCCTCCGGATCGAGCTGAACCGCCGTGGCCGCGCCAGCCGCGAAGGCCGCAACCCCACCGGCCGCGCTGCCATCCTCGGTATCGAGAAACGGTTTCGCCGCCATCTGCAGCTTGTGCAGCTCACCGCTCAATGCGCGCAGCATCGGGTCGGCCCGGCCCCGCTCGCCCGATTTCAGCGCGGCCTGGGCATCGGCCGCCAGTTGGCCGACGGCCTTGGCGCCGATCATGCCGGCGCTGCCATGGAGCTTGTGCAGGCGCGCAGACAAAGCGGTCGACGATTCGCTCTTCGACGACGCGGCGCTCACGCGCGCAAGATCGCCGAATTCGGCGAGCAGGCGGCGCAGAACGCTTCGCAGCAGCGGCACATCGCCCCCCAGGCGCTTGACCGCGTCCGCGGCGTCGATGCCTTCTATCGATGGCCAGCCCATGGGCAAATGCACCACGTCGGCGCCCGCCTCGGCCACCGACGGCACGCGCCGGCCCTGGGCCCGATCCGCGTAGCCGCGCACGCAACGGATCAGGGCTTCCACATCGAAAGGCTTGCTGACGAAGTCGTCCATGCCTGCCTCGAATGCGCGCTCGCGTTCCGCGACGAGTGCGCTGGCGGTCAACGCGATCACTGGCAGCGTGAGTCCGAGTTCGCGTCGGATCAGCCGCGTTGCCTCGTTGCCGTCGAGCATCGGCATCTGGACATCCATCAGGACCAGGTCGAAAGCCACAGGGGTCGAACGCAGCAGTTCGACCGCTTCGAGGCCATTGTTCGCCAGGGCGACCTGTGCGCCTTCGCGTTCCAGAATGTGCTGGCAGACCTCCAGGTTGACCGGGCTGTCGTCCACCACCAGCACGCGGACAGATGCAAGGCGCTGTTCGGTCGGCGTACTCCACGGCGCATCGTCCACCAGCGCGCCGAGCGCGGACGGCCGGACGACGCCGTCGGCTGCGACTTCGAGCGGCAGGACGACCCAGAACTCGCTGCCGCGGCCCGGCGTGCTGCTGACACCGAGCTCGCCCCCCATCAACTCGGCGAGCTGCTTGACGATCGACAGGCCCAGCCCGGTACCGCCGAAGCGTCGCGTGGTCGACGTGTCGGCCTGCGTGAAAGGCCTGAAGAGGCGGGCCAGCACATCGGCCTCGATGCCGATGCCGGTATCGGTCACCGTGAAGCGCAGGCGCAGCCGATCCCCGATGTGCTCTTGTGCATGCACGCTCAGCCGCACGGCGCCCTGTGCAGTGAACTTGATGGCGTTGCTCAGCAAGTTGACGAGTATCTGCCGGATGCGGGTGACGTCGCCGCGCACCCGGGCCGGCAGATCTTCAGTGGCTTCGAGTCGCAGCGCAATGCCCCTGTGGTTGGCGTTCACGGTCATCATGGCCGTGACATCCCTCAGCAACTCGCGCAGTCCGAACTCGGACTCGTCCAGCGCCATCTCGCCGGCTTCGATCTTCGAGATGTCGAGAATGTCATTGATCACGCCCAGCAGCGAATTGCCGGCTGCATCGATCTTCTGGAGGAACGACTGCTGCCTGGCATCCAAAGGCGTCTGCCGCAGCAGATAGGTCAGCCCGATCACCGCGTTCAGGGGCGAGCGGATCTCGTGGCTCATGTTGGCCAGAAACTCGCTCTTCGCCTTGCTTGCAGACTCCGCCTGGTCGCGGCGCTCGTTCAAGGCGAGATTGAGGTTCTCGAGCTGGGTCTGGGCGCGCTTCATTTCGGTCACGTCGACCGCCACCGAGATGAAGCCTTTCACCACGTCGCCGTCCCGGTCGGGAATGTAGTGAAGCCAGTAGTGCACCGTGCTTCCGTCCGCGAGCGTGCGGGTGCGTTCGATGCGCTGCTCCTGGCCGGCGAGCGCGGTACGGATGAACGGCTCGTTCTTGCTGAATTGCTCGGCGCCGATCAGCTCCATGTGCGTGATGCCGATCATCTGCGCCGGCGAACGGCCCATCCAGCGCTGATGGGCGTTGTTCGCAAAAGTGCAGCGCATGTCCGGCGTCCAGTAGGCGACGACGCCGGGAATGTTGTCGGTCACGATGCGCATGATGCGCTCGTTGTTGCGCATCTTCTCTTCCGCCAGCTTGCGCTCCGAAAGATCGGCCGCGATCGCGATGAAACCGACGACGTTCGCCTCGCCGTCGTACAGGGCGCTGACATTCAGGTGAACCGGAACCCGGGTGCCGTCCTTGCGCACATAGGTCCACTCGCTGGCGGCTCCCAGCCCAGCGCCCGCGGCGGGCTCGAACACTTCGCCTGGCGCCAGCGGCCGGCCCAGTTCGGCCGACCGCGCCGTGGCGCGCGCGTGAACCTCATGGGCGTCGTGAAATCGGTTCATCTCGACGCGGTTCACCACCTCCGATGCCGCATAGCCCAGCAAGGCCTCCGCGGCAGGATTGAACAAGGTCACCACACCCTTGACATCGGTCGCGATGATGGCACTGCCCGCCCCCGTCAGGATCGCCCGCTCGCGCGTCGACAGCGCCAGAACCTGGGCCGTGCGCTCGCTCACCTGCTGCTCGAGCATCGCGTTCAGCTCAAGGATGTGCGCCTTGTTCGCGTTTTCGTGCGTGATGTCGCGCACGGTCTGCGCGTCGCCGACTACCCGGCCGTCGGCCGCCCGGATCGGCGCCGCAGCGACGGAAACGGCCACCATGGCGCCGCCGCGGTGCCGGCGAAAAGTCTCGAATGCGGCGACGGACTGGCCCTGCGCAACCTGGCGAAGCATTTCCGTTTCCTCCGGCTCGTACGCCGCAGGCACCAGCAGGTCCGGCAGAGCCTTGCCAACGGCCTCCTCCGAGGTGTAGCCGAAGATGTGGGCTGCCGCAGCGTTCCAGTCGGTGATGGTTCCGTCCAGGCGCCGGCCGATGATGGCGTCGTTGGAACTGGTCACGATGGCCGCCAGCCGCGAGCGCTGCTCGTCGGCAAGTTCTTGCCGGCGCCGCGTCACCAGATAGACATACGACAGCAGCGACAGCACGGCGGCCAACACGACCCCGGCCGCGAAGACCGCCCAGGGATCGCGCAAGTTGAGCTGGGTGGCGAACAAGGGCTGCGCGGTCACCTCCACCTGCCAGACGCGTCCGAACAGTTGCAGCGGCGATGCGGTCATCCGCGCGCCGGCCGCAGCGGACGCGCTGCCCCGCGACACGAAGAAGCGCTCGGGCTGGTCGGCGCGGGTTATGTCGGCCAAGGCGAGGGAAAACGCGCCGTCCTGAAAATCGAACCCCTTCAGAACCTCGTCGATGGCGAGGGGTGTCAAGACCCAGCCGAAGGTCTGTGCGCGCGCAACCTCGGGCGCCATGGGTTCGCGAAAGCGCTGCTGGAACCTGGCAAGCTGTGCATCGATTCTGTAGACCGGCAGCAGCAGCAGGAAGGCGCGCACCGGCCGGTTCTCCTGCGCCAGCGTGATCGGTGCCGTCAGGGTCGCTTCGCCGCTCAGCATCGCGCGGTCGGCAGCAGCGCGTCGATTGGGCTCCGATGCAATGTCGAGCCCGAAGCCCGGACCATTGCGGTCGGCAGGTTCGGCGTACTGCACCACATAGCGGTCGCCGTCGTTCGAACCCAGTTGCTGCAGGGCGAAATCGGGTTTGCCGTCCAGGCGCGCCGCGGCGATGAATGCCGCCTCTTGATCGACCGGCACCCGCCGGACAAAGCCGAAGCCACGAGATCCCGGAAACTCGCGATCGACGTCGCGCGAGGCGCTGTACTGGGCGAATCCCAGCCGCGTGATGCCGGTCTCGCCGCCGGCGGCGATGACCGCGCCGCGCGCCCCGCGCAGGCCGTATTCGTACACATGCATGCGGGCAGCGACCTGCTCGATCGCGCGCCGGGTCACCGCGTCAAAACGGGTCTTCGAGCGTGCCTCGTTGTCTTTGGCCTGCCACAGCCCCGCGCCCGCAGCCACACCCAAGCCCACCACCAACACGACAAGGGAACGGCCCAGGCGGCGGAGGAAGCTGCTCACATTCAGCCAGGTGCGGACATGAGGCAGGCCTGGGCGCGGCCGGCTTGCTTGGCCTGCGCGAGCGCGCTGCCGGCCGCCCGATGAAGGGGCTCGTGGTCAACCGCTGCGGCGACTCCAGGAGATACCGACGCATCGAAAGAGGCAACGCCGGCGCTGCACGTCACATGCCCTGAAACAGAAGAGCCTTGATGCGTGATGTTCAAGGCTTCGACTTCGCCAAGGAGCCGGTTGGCGACGTGAAGGCCGCCCTCGGGCGGCGTATCGGGAAGGACCAGGGCGAACCGGTCGTTGTCCAGCCGGGCCACGAAATCACCAGGACGGCGAACACCGCGGCGCGCGACCTCGGCCACCGCTGCGAGACAGGCATCCGCAGCCTTGCGGCCGTACAGGTTTTCAAACGACTTGAAGCAGTCCACGTCGAGCACGACGAGGGAAAGAGTCTGCTTCGATTCCGAGGCGCGCAGCAACTCGCGCGTCAGGATGTCTTCGAAGGCACGGCTGTTGGCCAGGCCCGTCGGGCCATCGATTCGCGACAACTTGCGCAAGTCGTCCGACAGCCGCTTGAGCTTGAGCTGGGTGTTGACACGCGCCGTCACCTGCGACGCATTGAATGGCTTGCGGATGAAGTCGACCGCGCCCATCTGCAGCACGGCCACCTCCAGCTCGGCCTCCTGGTGGCTGCTGACGAAGATGACCGGGACATCGGCGATCGACAGATCGGCCTTCAAGGCCTCGCACACCTCAAGGCCGCTCATGTCGCCCAACTGCGCATCGAGCAGGATCAAATCCGGCAGCGCCTCCTTTGCGAGCCGCAAGGCATCCGATCCGCTGGTTGCGAATCGAACCGTGGTGTAGTCCGAAAGTATCCGGCTCAGCACCTGAATGATCGAAGGATCGTCATCGACAAGAAGCAGGCTCGCTTCGACTGCAGATTTTTTCATCGGATCATTCTGCATCCCGACTTTTCCTTGCCGTGCAGGAGAAGACCGCAAGCGTGGCTCACGGGCCACAGAAGCGCAAGCGCATGTGCCAGAAGGAGGCCTAACGTACGCATTTCGACGGCCCGATCCCGCTCTACAAGAAGCGCTTGGCGGGCATCCCGATGTCCGCCGAACTGAAGGCGTCGCTGGATGCAACCCGGTAGCGCCGGACGGTTGGCGCGCCATCGCGTACCTGTCAATAGGCGCCGGGCGGCGGCCTGGCCAGCTATTTCTACAGCCCCGCGACGTCAGGCGCACCACGGCATGGACGACTATGTCGAGATCAAGTACCTCTGCCTGGGCGACATCCTGAAGTGAACCCGCGATTTAGTTAACACTTTCAGCCTATATTGGCCCGCAGGGGGGGAACGTTCGGTAACGTTCAGCCGCATGATCTGTCTTCCCCCATTGGCGAGTCCGTTCAAGCACCAGCCGAGCCCATGCCGCAATCCACTTCCCCGTCCAATACCGGATTCGGTGTGTGGCCCGACGAACCGGGCGGGTTCAGCACCCACCGAATCGGCAAGCTGAAGCACAACTTTCACGCGCACCCGCTGCTGCAATTGCCGGCGCTGGCCGAACTGGCCAAGTCCCTGGTGCCACTCAAGCAGTGCCGCTTCGTTCGGCCCGGCATTACCCAGGCTTCGAGCTTTGTGCACAACGACCAGCACCCCGACGGGAAGAGCATCGACGAGGTGTTCGCGCGCATCCACGAACCCAAATCGTGGGTGGCGCTGTACAACATCGAAGCCAACCCGGTTTATGCCGCGCTGCTCGCCCAGATCATCGACACGGTGCGCCCGACCATTGAGCGGGAGCAACCTGGCATCTTTCTTATCAACGGGTTCATGTTCATCTCGGCTCCCCCGTCGGTGACGCCGTTTCACATCGACCGGGAGAACAACTTTTGGCTGCAGTTGCAGGGTCGCAAGACGATGAGCGTGTGGGATCACACCGATCGCTCGGTGGTGGAGGCGAGCGACGTTGAAGATTTCATCGTCACCCAGTCGCTCAAGCGCGTGCGGCTGAAAGAAGAGTACCGCGCGCGAAGCCATGAGTTCGACACCGAGCCAGGCGACGGCATCTACTTTCCGAGCACCTCGCCCCACGCGACGCGCTCCGAGCCCGCCTGGGTGAAGCCGGATGATGGCGTGTCGGTGTCGTTGGGCGTGACCTTCTACACCTCGGTGACGCGACACCATGCAAGGGTGCATCAACTCAACAGCCTTTTACGCAATACGCTGAAGATGACGCCGACAGAGCCTGGGCGCTCAGCGACTCTGGACAGCCTGAAGGCGCCTCTTGGACGCGTGCTCGGCGCCGCGCGCTACAAGCTTTCCGGGATCACGCCGCCGCCCGGCGCCTATTGACAGTACGCGATGGCGCGCCAACCGTCCGGCGCTACCGGGTTGCATCCAGCGACGCCACGCGATCGACCGCGATCGGAACCATGTTCACGCGCAGATCCTGGTTGAGATTTGCGGCAAGCCTGGACGACCACGGCATCGCAGAAATCGATGCCTGCAGCCAATCGCCTTCTTCTGGTCGTTCTGGTAAGAAAACGGGGGCTGCGTCCTCGAGGTAACGGAAATTGATCTGCCCGCAGCTTCGAATCAGGCACACACCGCGCGCGAGCAGTCTATGAACGCATTTTTTCCCTCCAGCAGATGAAGACCGTAGGGATTCGGCAGTTTATTTACATTTCGACGCAAGGGTCGGCGACGTAGAATTCGACCCTTGCTGCGGGTGTAGTTCAATGGCAGAACGGCAGCTTCCCAAGCTTCATACGAGGGTTCGATTCCCTTCACCCGCTCCATAGTTTGCCAAGCGGTTGATCCGCTTGAGTTTTCTGTGAAGCCTCAGCCGCGCGCCTTCATGGCTGCTTCACGATGAGAACTCGTAGGCCAAAGACGTAAGGTCGCCGACGAAATACGGCTTGCCTCCTTTGCCGACCCCGCCGCGCGTCGGCACCATCATCCCGTGGCGCAACTGATAGTTGGAGACGGTGCAGTCCCAAGGGAGCATGACCATGTCCTTGCCTACGACGGAGCCACGTGCATCGGCATGCACTGACGTGATCAGCCCGGCGTCATCGAACCTGAACAGCAAGGTCAATGTGATCGGGCCATCCACCAGCGTGGCATTGGCCGAACGGTCTTCCACCGCCTCCCAGCGAACGCCCTGGCTGGGCAGCAGCGCCGTGGGGTACCACACCATCTCGGCGAAGTACCGCATCAGTTCGCCGCGGGCGATCTCGCCGCCACCATGCACCCTAGCCACTGTGAACAGGCCAAGCATCGCCGCGTGCAGCGTGCCCAAGCCTGAGAGGTAGCTGTCGTGTACTTGCACGACCAAGCCCGGGAGCATGACCACCCGGCCGTTCCAGAGGAAGCCCGGGCGGTGGACGATTGCCCGCTGCCAGGAGGTGAAGGGTTTCCACTGATCAGCGCCGCTGGCCGACATGTTGATCGTGCCGGCAAGCTCGAACGTTGCGGCGGCGAT
>JBDUCH010000481.1:0-2579 GCA_040003555.1 Variovorax sp.
CGAGAACCCGATCGCCATCGTCAAGGTGCCGCGTGTGCTGCCGCGCGTGATCCGCATGCCGGCCAAGCTGTCGGGCGGCAAGACGCTGTGCGTGGCACTGTCGAGCATCGTGCGCGCGCACCTGTCGAGCATGTTCACCGGGCGCGAGGTCGGTGACTTCTCGCAGTTTCGCGTCACGCGCCATTCCGACCTCGCGGTCGATGAAGAAGACGTCAAGAACCTGCGCACCGCGCTGCGCCAGGGGCTGCAGCACCGGCACTACGGCCAGGCCGTGCGGCTCGAGGTCTCGGCCAGCTGCGCCGAATCGCTGGCGGGCTTCCTGCTGGCCCAGTTCAACCTGCCGGCGCAGGCGCTGTACCGCGTGCACGGGCCGGTGAACCTGGCGCGCCTCACGCAGATGATCGATCTGATCGACGAGCCCGCGCTGCTGTTTCCGCCGTACCTGCCGTCCTACCCGGTCACGCTGTCGCCTGGCCAGTCGTTCTTCGACCGGCTGCAGCGCGGCGACGCGCTGATCCACCAGCCCTTCGAGAGCTTCGACGGTGTGCTGGCTTTCCTGCGCGAGGCGGTCTACGACCCGGACGTGCTGGCCATCAAGCAGACCATCTACCGCACCGGCACCGATTCGGCGCTCATGGACTTACTGCGCGAGGGCGTGCGGCGCGGCAAGGAGGTCACCGTAGTGGTCGAGCTCAAGGCGCGCTTCGACGAAGAAGCCAACATCAACTGGGCCGAGATGCTGGAGTCGATCGGCGCGCAGGTGGTGTATGGCGTGGTCGGGCTCAAGACGCACGCCAAGATGCTGCTGGTCACGCGCCGTGAGGGCAAGCAACTGCGCCGCTACGGCCATCTTTCCACCGGCAACTACAACCCGCGCACCGCGCGGCTCTACACCGACATCAGCCACCTCACGGCCGACCCGCTGCTCACCGCCGACATGGAAGCGGTGTTCGTGCACATGGCCAGCCAGAGCAAGCTGCCGAAGCTCCACCGCATGTGGCTGGCGCCGTTCGATCTGCACAAGAACCTGATGGCGCAGATCGATGCGCTCGGCGTCGCCGCGGCGGCAAAACGGCCGACGCGCATCGTTGCGAAGATGAACGCGCTGACCGACGAGGCACTGATCGCCGCGCTGGTGCGGGCCGGGCAGAAGGGCGTGAAGATCGACCTGATCGTGCGCGGCGCCTGCACGCTGCCCGCGCAGGTGTCGGAGCTCACCGACAACATCCGCGTGCGCTCGGTGATCGGGCGCTTTCTGGAGCATTCACGCGTTTTCTACTTCCGCAACGGCGAGGACGAAAGCCTCTATCTGTCGAGCGCCGACTGGATGAACCGCAACATGATGCGGCGCGTCGAGATCGCCTGGCCGGTGACCGACCCGAGCCTGCGCCAACGGCTGATCGATGAATGCCTGGTGGCCTACCTGCACGACGGCCGCGATGCCTGGGATCTCGGCCCGGACGGCCGCTACCACCGCGTCAACCGCGACACCCACGGCGACGAGGCGGGCGCCTCGCGCTCGATCGAAGCCCACGGTGCGCAGAGCGCGCTGATGGGCCGATATGCCTCGCGCGGCCTGCGCCGCGCTGCGGAAAGGGAATGATGGATCTGATCTTCTGGCGCCATGCCGAAGCCGAGGACTGGACGGAGGGCTGCGACGACATGCAGCGCTCGCTAACCTCCCGCGGCGAGAAGCAGGCCAAGCGCATGGCGTCCTGGCTGGATCGGCAGTTACCCGAGGGCACTCGCATCATTTCGAGCCCGGCCCGGCGCTGCGAACAGACGGTGCTGGCGCTCGGCCGCAAATACAAGCTGCGCGCCGAACTGAGCCCCGACACCACGGCCGATACGCTGTTGGCGGCGGCCGGTTGGCCGAACGGCAAGTCGGTGGTGCTGTTGGTCGGCCATCAGCCGTCGCTCGGCCAGTCGATCGCGCTGCTGCTCGGGCTGCAAAGCGACAGTTGCCAGGTGCGCAAGGGTGCGGTCTGGTGGATCCGCACGCGCGAACGCGATGGCGACGTGCAGACCGTCGTGGTCGCGGTGCAGTCGCCCGAGCTGCTCTAGCAGCCTTCAGCCGCCGCGCAGCTCGACGGCCCAGTTGGTCTTTTGCCAGGCCAGCACTTCTTCGCGCAGCAGGTGCGCCGATTGCGGAAAGCGTTCGGCCCAACCCGGCCGGCAAACGATGCTGAAGCTGCGGCCGTCGGGCGCGCCGAGCTTGAGCGCGTTGGCTTCCGGGTCGCGCCGCGCGTGGCACAGGATCACCGCCAGCCGCAGCGCCAGCAGCTGGCGCGCGAAGGTTTCATCGTCCAGTAGCGGGCCGAGCTTGCGCAGCTTGCCGCGGTGCCCCAGCACCAACTGGCCCAGCGCATGCAGTTCGTTCACGGCAAAGCCCGGCGCATCGGCGTTGTCGAGGATGTAGGCGCCGTGCTTGTGGTACTCGCTGTGCGAGATCTGCGTGCCGATTTCGTGCAGCTGCGTGGCCCAGTCGAGCTTGCGCAGCGCCCGGCCGGCGCGGTGGGTGGTGCGGGCGCCGCGGGCGGTCGGGTCGAGCTGCACGAACAGCGCGGCAGCGGTTTCGC
>JBDUCH010000170.1:0-8595 GCA_040003555.1 Variovorax sp.
GCGCGCGAGAACCAGCAGCCGTCGGGCTTGGACAGGTCGTTGAAGTCCGACAGGCCCGACAGGTTCACGTTCTTCTGGTAGTTCACGTCATCGAGCCCGGCATCGGCCTTGGCCTGGCTGCCGAACAGGTAGATGTCCCAGTTGAAGGTGGTGGCCGAGGCATCGTTGCCGGTTTCGCGGATGCGCATCACCTGGCCGTTCACGTCGCCCTTGTTGGCCTGGGCGGCGGCGTTCTGCGCCGTGATGCCCTTGTTGTCGAGCCAGTAGCGCGGGAAGGCCGGCTCCACGTCGGGGTTGGGCACGTTGTTGCTGCTCAGGGTGCCGACGTTGCCGCGATCCGGGTTCTCCGTCATGGTGATGTAGATCTCGCCATTCAGCGGGTTCACGGCCGTCCATTCGGGGCGGTCGCATTTGGTTGCGCCGGCCGCGTCGGCCGCCAGGCGGGCATTCACCAGCACGTCTGCCAGATCGGCAAACGCGTAGACCGTGCTGCCCGAGATCGCGGTGTTGGTCAGGTCGAGCTTGAGCCAGGTGCCGCTGCCGTCGGCGTTGAATTTCGCCGCGTAGAGCGTGCCGTCGTCGAGGTACTTGGCGCCGGTGGCGAGGCGATCCGCCGGGTTGGCATCGGCCGCGACCCAGGTTGCCTTCGACACGTACTTGTAGACGTACTCGCTGCGCGAATCGTCGCCCATGTAGAAAGCCAGCGGCTTGCCCACCACCGGGTTGCTAGGCCAAGCGCCTTCGTGCGCGAAGCGGCCCAGGCCGGTGTGCTTGACCGGGGTCGTCGTCGGGTTGTAGGGGTCGATTTCCACCACCCAGCCGAAGGTGTTGTGCGTGTTGCGGAAGTCGTCGGTGCCGTCGGTCGACGCGCCGGTCAGGCTCGCGTCCCAGCGCTTGTATTCGGTGCTGGCCGGATCGGCCGGCACCACGGTCGACCAGCGCTGGCCGCCAGTGACGTTCTGCTTCAGGCCGATGCGCAGGAACGCCGTGAGTTCCTTGGCGCTGCGCAGGCTGTCATCGGTCGCGCCGCGGGTGAAGAAGCCCGCGAAGTTCTCTTCGCAGGTGAGGTACGTGCCCCAGGGCGTGTAGCCGCTGGCGCAGTTGCCGATCATGCCGCGCGTGGCCGTGCCGTCCGTGGAGTACAGCGTCTTCAGCAGCGCGGAGCCCTTGGCCGGGCCGCCGAACACCATCGGCGTGCGCGGCGTGACGCGGCGGTTGAAGGTCGATGCCTTCACTGTGGCGAACTTGCCTGCGCTCTTGGCGATTTCGACCACCGACGCGCCGTGCGCTTCGACTTCCTTCAGCGCCTCGGCCTCGGGCCGCACGCCGGTCGGGTTGGTCTGGCCGGCGGGGTGCATGAACGGCACGGTGCCGTTGATGGCCTCGTGGTTGATGCACATCAGTGCGCGGTCGTTGCTGGTGAGCGTGGGCTTGCCGTCGGCGGTCAGGCCGAAGTAGTGCATGCCGTCGTGCTGGTCGCCCGAGCGGCGACCGAAGTTGTCGTCGGTTCCGTCGTTCTTGTAGTCGCTCACGGCCGGGTCGATCGAGTCGCCGGTGGCGTAGATCACGGTGGCGGTGTAGCCGGCCGGCACCACGATGCTGTCGGCCAGGCTCTTGTTCACGGCCGAGAAGCCGAGCGACGGGCCGCCCGGCGGCGCAGGAACCGGTGCGGGAGGGGGCGCCGCGACCGGGGGTGCGGGGGCCGCAACGATCGGGAAGGCACCGCTTCCACCGCCTCCGCCGCCACAGGCGCTCAGTGCCAGCGGGCCGAGCGAAGCGGCCGCCAGCGCACTGACGCCTCCGCGCAACAAATGCCGCCGGTGCATGCGCGTGCCGATGACTTCGTGCAGGCTGGGGTTCGAAGTGGGGTTGTTGTCGAGGTCGTCAGGATCGATGTGGGGTGCAACGAGATGCGCGTCGGTCATGGTCTGTTGTGGGGCTTCACTGAGGGGAGCCTGACCTTATCGGCGGCACATGACGGCTTCGTGGCATTCTTGGGAGATCATGCGGGTCGACAAAAAGGAGACAACCACAATGACTTTCGCCACTGGATTGATCGGCCTCGGCGCCATGGGCGGCGGCATGGCGCAGTCGCTGCGCCGCGCCGGCCACGACCTCCATGTTTTCGACGTGCGGCCCAGCGTGGCTGACGCCTTCGTGCGCGAGGGGGGCCACGCCTGCGCCACGTTGGCCGAGCTGGGCGCGCGCTGCGACGTCGTCGTGTCGGTCGTCGTCAACGCCGCGCAAACCGAGAGCGTGCTGTTCGGCGCCGACGGAGTGGCCGCGACGATGAGGCCCGGCAGCGTGTTCGTGATGTGCTCCACCGTCGACCCGACCGTGTCGATCGCATTCGAATCGCGCCTGGCGCAGCAGAGCATCCTCTACGTCGACGCGCCGATCTCCGGCGGTGCGGCCAAGGCCGCGAGCGGCGAGATGACGATGATGACGGCCGCGCGGCCCGAGGCCTATGCGAAGGCCGATCCGGTGCTCGACGCGATGGCCGCCAAGGTCTACCGGCTCGGCGACAAGGCCGGCGCGGGCAGCAAGGTCAAGGTTATCAACCAGTTGCTGGCCGGCGTGCACATCGCGGCCGCGGCCGAGGCCATGGCGCTGGGTTTGCGCGAAGGCGTCGACCCGGCCGCGCTGTACGAGGTCATCACCCACAGCGCGGGCAACAGCTGGATGTTCGAGAACCGCATGGCGCATGTGCTGGCCGCCGACTACACGCCGTTGTCGGCCGTGGACATCTTCGTGAAGGATCTCGGGCTGGTGCTCGACATGGCGCGCGCCAGCAAGTTTCCGCTGCCGCTCTCGTCCACCGCGCACCAGATGTTCATGCAGGCCTCGACCGCCGGCTTCGCGAAGGAAGACGACAGCGCGGTGATCAAGATCTTTCCGGGCATCGAGCTGCCGAAGAAAGCGACGCCATGAGCCTGGTTCTCGGCTGCATCGCAGACGACTTCACCGGCGCGACCGACCTCGCCAACAACCTGGTGCGCGCGGGCATGCGCGTGGTGCAGACCATCGGCGTGCCGGGTACGCCGCTCGATGCCGACGTGGATGCGGTGGTGGTGGCGCTCAAGTCGCGCACCATCGCGCCGGTCGAAGCCGTCGACCAGTCGCTCGACGCGTGGCGCTGGTTGCTCGCGCAGGGCGTGCAGCAGGTCTACTTCAAGTACTGCTCCACCTTCGACAGCACGCCGCGCGGCAACATCGGCCCGGTCACCGAGGCACTGATGGACGCCATCGGCTGCGACTTCACCATTGCCACGCCGGCCTTTCCCGACAACGGGCGCACGGTGTTCAAGGGCTACCTGTTCGTGGGCGACCTGCTGCTGAGCGAAAGCGGCATGAAAGACCATCCGCTCACGCCTATGACCGACGCGAACCTGGTGCGCGTGCTGCAGGCCCAGTGCCGCCGCAAGGTCGGGCTGATCGACCACACGGCAGTGGCGCGCGGCGCCGACGCGGTTCGCGAGCGCATCGCGCAACTCAAGGCGGAAGGCGTCGGCATCGCGGTCGTCGACGCGGTGTCGAACGACGACCTGTTGCGGCTTGGCCCGGCGCTGGCCGACATGCCGCTGCTCACGGCCGGCTCCGGCGTGGCAATCGCGCTGCCGGCCAACTTCGGGCTGGCGCCGTCGCCGCAAGCGAGCGCGCTGCCGGCTGCCAGCGGTTTGCAGGCCGTCGTGTCGGGCAGTTGCTCGCTGGCCACCAACAAGCAGGTGGCCCACTTCATCGCAGCGGGCCGGCCGGCCTTCCCGATCGATCCGCTGCGCCTCGCGGCGGGCGACGATGTGGTGGCGGACGCATTGGCATGGGCCGCGCCGCTGCTGCCATCAGGGCCGCTCCTGGTGTATTCCACGGCCGAAGCCGGCGCCGTGAAATCGGTGCAGGGTCAACTCGGCGTCGAGGCGGCCGGTGCCATAGTCGAGCGCTGCGTCGCAGCCATTGCGCGCGGGCTGGTCGAGCAGGGCGTGCGCCAGCTCATCGTGGCCGGCGGCGAAACCTCGGGCGCCTGCGTGCAGGCGCTCGGCATCGCGCAGCTGCAGATCGGGCCGCAGATCGATCCGGGCGTGCCGTGGTGCCACGCCAAGGCCGAAGCCGCCGGCGGCGCCGGTCTGCACATCACGCTGAAGTCGGGCAACTTCGGCACCGAGGACTTCTTCACCAAGGCCTTTACAGTCCTCGGATGAAACTCACCCCCAGTCTTCGCGCACTTCGTGTCGCTGCGCCAACCCCCTTGCAGGGGGCAATACCAGCGGCCGGGCAAAGCCCGTTCCGCGGTATTTCTGGCCTGGGTCGTGCAAGTTTCATGGGGCGCGGGTCACGAGACAGCGTGGTGGAGCAACTCGGATGAACGAAAGCCAGGCCCGCGAAGAAATCTGCCGCATTGGCGCGAGCCTGTTCGCGCGCGGCTACGTGCACGCCACGGCGGGCAACATCAGCGTGCGGCTGGACGATGGTTTCCTGATCACGCCGACCGATGCCTGCCTGGGCTTGCTGGATCCTGCGCGGCTCGCGCGGCTCGATGCCAACCTGCAGCAGACCGGTGGCGACCGGGCGAGCAAGACGATCGCGCTGCACGCGCGCATTTATGCGGCGGCGACCCGCTTCGATGCGACCACCCATTGCGTGATCCACACCCATTCCACGCACTGCGTCGCGCTCACGCTGGCGCCGTCGAAGTCGCCGGAGTTGCTGCCGGCGCTCACGCCCTACTTCGTGATGAAGGTCGGCCATGTGCCGCTGATCGACTACCACCGGCCCGGTGCGCCCGAGGCGGCCGAGCAGGTGGCGCAGGCGATCGAGCGCTATGGCGCACAGGGCACGCCGATCCGCGCCGTGATGCTTCAGCGCCTGGGGCCCAACGTGTGGCACGACACGCCGGCCGCGGCGATGGCCACGCTCGAAGAACTGGAAGAAACGGCAAAGCTCTGGTTGCTGGGCAACGCCAAGCCCGCGCCGCTGGGCGCCGCCGAGATCGATGAACTGCGCCGCACTTTCGGCGCACGCTGGTAGGAGTTTTTGAAATGCCCCGCTTTGCCGCCAACCTGTCGATGCTCTATCCGGAGCTCGATTTTCTCGACCGCTTCGAAGCTGCCGCCAAAGACGGCTTTCGCGCGGTCGAATACCTGTTCCCGTATGCGTACGCGCCGCAGGAGCTCGCGGCACGCCTGCAGGCCAACGGACTGCAGCAGGCGCTGTTCAATGGCCCGCCCGGCAACTGGGAGGGCGGCGAGCGCGGCCTGGCCAGCCTGCCGGGCCGCGAGGCCGAGTTTCGCGAAGGTGTCCTGAAGGCGCTCGACTATGCAGCGGCGCTCGATTGCCCGCGCGTGCACGTGATGGCCGGACTGGTGGCCGAGGACGCGCTGCGCGAGGACGTGCAACCGGTCTACGTCGACAACCTGCGCTGGGCCGCCGAGCAGGCCGCCAAGGTCGGGCGCGACCTGCTGATCGAGCCCATCAACACGCGCGACATTCCGCGCTTCTTCCTGAACCGGCAAGACCATGCGCACCAGATCCTCGAAGCGGTCGGCGCGTCCAACCTGAAGGTGCAGATGGATCTGTACCACTGCCAGATCGTCGAGGGCGACGTCGCGATGAAGTTGCGCAAATACCTGCCGACCGGCCGCGTCGGCCATCTGCAGATCGCCGGCGTGCCCGAGCGGCACGAACCCGACATCGGCGAACTGAACCACGACTACCTGTTCCGGGTGATCGACGAGATCATGGCCGCGGGCCAGTGGGATGGCTGGATCGGCTGCGAATACCGGCCGGCGCGCGGCGCGGTGGCGCAGGGAACGTCCGACGGGCTCGGCTGGCTGCGCCGCCTCTAGCGCTGCACGACGTAGCGCGTCACCACCGGCGGGTCTTCGCCCATGTGAAACGCCAGCCGGCGCTCGCGCAGCGCCAGGTCGGCTGCAGTGGCACGGTTGAAGCGCCGCAGGTGCTCCGTCCACGACGCGTCGACGATCTGCTCGACGTAGCGCTCGGGCTGCGTGATGTCGTGCAGCAACTCCCAGCCGATCGCGCCTTCGCTCAGGCGCGTGCGCCGAGTCTGGTGCATCACGAGGTGGAAGGAGGCCGCGCGCGCCGGGTCGATCAGGTATTCGACATTGATCACGATGCGCCCGTCGTCAGGCACCTTGTGGGCCGGCGCCGTGCTCCATCCGGCCTGGGCCGGGCTCACGTCGTCGTCGGTGCCGTGGTCACGCACATGGCGCAGTGCCAGCAACATGAGCAGCGTGCCGCTGACGGCGGCGATGTAGAGGCTGGTCCGCAACGTGCCGATGGTCGCGATCTGGCCCCACAGCGCCGCGCCGATGGCGGTCGACCCCATGATCGCCATCTGGTAGGTCGACATGCCGCGCGCCCGCACCCAGTCGGGCAGGGCCAACTGGGCCGACACGGAGAGTGAATTGGCCACCGTGATCCAGGCCGCGCCGCCGAACATCATGGCCGGCACCGCGACCCAGACGTTGGGCGCGAGCGCCATCACGGCAGTGGCGACCGACTGCACCATGGTGCCGCGCAGCACCAGCTGGTCGCGCTCGTAGCCCTGGCGCAGCCGCGGCAAGTACAGCACCGCGATGATCGCGCCCGTGCCCATCGCGGCCAGCAGCAGCGTGAAGGTGCCGGCGTCGCCGCCCTTGAGCCCGCGCGCAAGCAAGGGCAGCAGCGCGAGCAGTGCGGTGGAATGGAAGAAGAAGATCGAGATGCGCGTGAGCACCGCGCGCATGCGCTGCGACTGGCGCACGAACTGCACGCCCACGCGTATCGCGCTGATGAGCTTCTCGCGGCCCAGCGGATTGGGCGTGTGCTCGCGCCGCCAGCGCAGCACGATGAAGCCCGAAGCGACCGACATCACCGCGTTGAGCACGAACACCCACACGGTGCCGGCACTCGCGATCAGCGCGCCGGCCACCAGCGGGCCGATGATGCGCGAGGCATTCATCGCAATGCCGTTGAGGCCGAGCGCGGCCGGCAGCTGGACGCGCGGCACCAGTTCCGGCACGATGGCCGAGAACACCGGCCAGCGCAGCGCCAGGCCGATGCCGTTGGCGAAGGTCAGCGCCAGCAGCAGTGGCGCACTCATCACGTCGAGCGCCACCGCCGCGCACAGCACGATCGCCACCCCCGCCAGCCAGAACTGCGTGGCCACCAGCCAGCGGCGCCGGTCGAGGATGTCGGCCAGCGCACCGCTCGGCAGGCCGAGCAGGAACACCGGCAGCGTGGAGGCCGACTGCACCAGCGCGACCCAGATCGGCGTGGTGGTCAGCGTGGTCATCATCCACGCCGCCGCCACGTCGTTCATCCACATGCAGATGTTGGCGATCAGCCAGGTGCTCCACAGCATGCGGAACACCGGCAGCTTGAGCGGAGTGAGCGCCCCGATCCGCGCCGGTTCGGTGCGCAGCGGCGGCAGGGGTGTCTCCTCGGGGGATATCGGTGGCATCTGCCCTGATTGTTACCGCTTCGGCGCCAGATGCCCCAGCGGCAGCGCATGGCTGGCCTTCACCTCGCCCAGCGAGAAGCTGGTGTGCAGATCCTTCACGTTGGGCAAGTGCATCAGGCTGTTCAGCGCAAAGCGCGAGAAGGCGTCGAGGTCTTCGGCTACCACCTGCAACTCGAACATGCCGGTGCCGCTGATGTAGTGGCAGGCGATGACCTCGGGCAGCTTGCGGATGGCTTCCTCGATCTTCTTCGTGACTTCGCTGGTGGCGCGCTCGGTGTCGAGGCGCACGAAGGCGAGCACGCCCAGGCCGATCTTGCGGCGATCGATTTCCGCGTAGTAACCCTTGATGAAGCCGCTCTCCTCGAGCGCGCGCACGCGGCGCCAGCAGGGCGCGGCCGAGAGGCCGACGCGCTGCGCAAGCTCGGCGTTGGTGAGGCGGCCATCGGCCTGCAGTTCTTGCAGGATGGCGAGGTCGAACTTATCGAGGCTTTCCATAACTGGCGATTCTAAGAAAGAATCTTTCTGGAAGGCGCGTTATAGAGGCAAAGAACGCAAACACCTGTCGCGCACCCAGGCATACACTTTGCGAGCATCATGGGCACCAGCCCTACCCGGGCCAAGACCCTTCAGCCAGGCCCACAAGGCCATGCCAAATTGGAGACAGACACGATGAACGCGCCGCTACCCGAGCACATTCGCAAGGCCCTCGAAACCGTCACGCTCGACGACAAGTATTCGCTGGACTACGGCCGCGCTTTCATGAGCGGGGTGCAGGCCCTCGTGAAGCTGCCCATGCTGCAGCGCCTGCGGGATCAGCAGAACGGCAAGAACACGGCCGGCTTCATCAGCGGCTACCGCGGCTCGCCGCTCGGCGGCTACGACCAGGCGCTGTGGAAGGCCAGCAAGTACCTCAAGGCGCAGAACATCGTGTTCCAGCCGGGCGTGAATGAAGAGCTCGCGGCCACCGCGCTTTGGGGCACCCAGCAGCTCGGCTTCTCGCCCGCGGGCACCAACAAGTTCGACGGCGTGTTCGGCATCTGGTACGGCAAGGGCCCGGGCGTGGACCGCTGCTCCGACGTGTTCAAGCACGCCAACATGGCCGGCACCACCGAGTTCGGCGGCGTGATCGCGGTGGC
>JBDUCH010000482.1:0-2562 GCA_040003555.1 Variovorax sp.
CGAGCTCGATGTCGAAGACGTCGATGCCGGCGAACTTCTTGAACAGGCACCCCTTGCCCTCCATCACGGGCTTGCCGGCCAGCGGGCCGATGTTGCCCAGGCCCAGCACCGCCGTGCCGTTGGTGATCACGGCCACAAGGTTGGCGCGCGAGGTGAGGTTCATCGCCTCGGCCGGGTCGCGCACGATCTCCATGCACGCATCGGCCACGCCGGGCGAGTACGCGAGCGCAAGGTCGCGCTGCGTGGCCATCGGCTTGGTCGGGTTCACCGAGATCTTGCCGGGCGTGGGGTAGCGGTGGTAGTCGAGTGCGGCTTCGCGCAGGTTGTCGGACATGGGGTTGTCTCCGTGTTTTTTGGTTGTCAGTGGCATCCGGCTCAGCGCGGATATTCCGTGAAGGCGACGGCGCACGCGTCGCCCAGCCAGTCGTGCAGTCCGCACAACAGCGCCTGCGGCTGATCCGCGTGCACCCAGTGCCCGGCATCGGGGATGCGCTCCAGCTGCGCACCGGGGAAGCACGCCCGGATTCCGGCCAGCGATTCGGGCCGCACGTAGTCGGAATCTGCGCCGGCGAGGAACAGCGCCGGGCCGTCATAGCTCTCCTGCCGCAGCGCCGCGGCAAACCCGCAGAGCTCGCGCATGCACACGGCCGTGGCCAGCAGGTTGAGCCGCCAGTCGAAGCGGTCGCCCTGGTGGCGCAGGTTCTGCATCAGGAAGTCGACCGGCGCCTCGGGGCTGAGGCTGTCCGCCAATGCCTGGCGGATCTCTCGGCGCTGGGTGCCAGCGGCCAGATCCAGGCCGCGCATGGCAGACACGTAGGACGAGAACTGGTCCGCATAGTCTTCCGGCGCAATGTCGATCACCGCGACACCGCCGACCAACTGCGGATGGCCAAGCGCCAGCGCCATCGCGGTCTTGCCGCCCATGCTGTGGCCGATCACGAACGGCTGCTGCAGCTGCTCGCGTTCGATCAACGCCGCCACGTCGAGCGCCATCTCGGCGTACGACATGGTCTCGGCCCACGGCGAGGCGCCGTGGTTGCGCGCGTCGGGCAGGTAGACACGGTAGTGCGCGGCGAGCGACTGCGCGATGTGCATCCAGTTGCGCCCGGCACCGAACAGCCCATGCAGGATCACCACTGGCGGCCCCGCACCCAGAGCCTCGAACGCAAGTTGAAGCGCCATGGCGTGCGGCCTACTTCTTCTTCATCGGCGGCAGGTCGGTGCACACGCCTTCGAACAGTTCGGCCGCCATGCCGATCGATTCGCCCAGTGTCGGATGCGGGTGGATGGTCTTGCCGATATCGCCCGGCTCGCAGCCCATCTCGATGGCCAGGCAGACCTCGCTGATCAGGTCGCCTGCATGGGTGCCGACGATGGCGCCGCCGACGATGCGGTGCGTGGCCTCGTCGAACAGCAGCTTGGTGAAACCCTCGTCGCGCCCATTGGCGATGGCGCGGCCCGAGGCCGCCCACGGGAACACCGCCTTGCCGATCTTGATGCCTTCGGCCTTGCACTGTTCCTCGGTCTTGCCGGCCCACGCGACTTCCGGGTCGGTGTAGGCCACCGAGGGAATCTGCCTCGCGTCGAAGAAGGCCGCCTCGCCGTGCGCCGCTTCGGCCGCCACGTGCGCTTCGTGCACCGCCTTGTGCGCCAGCATGGGCTGCCCGACGATGTCGCCGATCGCGAAGATGTGCGGCACGTTGGTGCGCATCTGCTTGTCGACGTTGATGAAGCCGCGCTCGGAGACGATCACGCCGGCCTTGCCGGCCCCGATCTTGTTGCCGTTCGGGCTGCGGCCCACGGCCACCAGCACCAGGTCGTAGCGCTGCGGCTCCTTGGGCGCTTTCTCGCCTTCGAAGCTGACCTCGATGCCGGCCTTGGTCGCCTTGGCGCCGACGGTCTTGGTCTTGAGCATCACGTTGTCGAAACGCGGCGCGTTGACCTTCTCCCACACCTTGACCAGGTCGCGGTCGGCGCCCTGCATCAGGCCATCGAGCATCTCGACCACGTCGATGCGCGTGCCGAGCGTGGAGTAGACCGTGGCCATCTCCAGCCCGATGATGCCGCCACCCACCACCAGCATGCGCTTGGGAATGCTCTTGAGCAGCAGCGCACCGGTGGAGTCCACCACGCGCTCGTCCTCGGGCATGAAGGGCAGCTTCACCGCCTGCGAGCCCGCGGCAATGATGGCCTTGGCGAACTTCACGACCTTCTTCGCGCCGCCCTCGCTCACCACTTCGACGTGGTGCGCATCGAGGAAGCTGCCGACGCCGGTGACGACCTCGACCTTGCGCGCCTTGGCCATGCCGGCCAGGCCGCCGGTGAGCTTCTTGATCACGCCGTCCTTGAAGCCGCGCAGTGCGTCGATGTCGACTTCGGGCGCGGCGTACTTGATGCCGTGGTGGCCCAGGTTCTTGACTTCGTCCATCACCGACGCCGTGTGCAGCAGCGCCTTCGACGGGATGCAGCCGACGTTCAGGCAGACGCCGCCGAGCGTCGCGTAGCGCTCGACCAGCACCGTCTTCATGCCGATGTCGGCGCTGCGGAACGCGGCCGAGTAGC
>JBDUCH010000014.1:0-27756 GCA_040003555.1 Variovorax sp.
ACTCGTTCTACCGCGAAGGCTTTCATCCCTTCGTCGACGCCATGGTGCGCACGCTCGAGACCGTGCAGGATCGCCGCGGCCTGCCGCTGGAAGAGTTCATGATGAAGAAGCAGCTGTCGCAGCAGCGCAAGGACATCCGCTTCATGCACCGGATGGTGGAGGACATCATCCGCGAACGGCGCGAGAGCGGCGCCGACATCGCGGCCAAGCCCGACCTGCTGAGCTACATGATCGCGGGCGTCGACAAGAAGAGCGGGGAAAAACTCGACGACAAGATGATCAGGGACGAGTGCATCGAGTTCCTCATCGCGGGCCATGAAACCACCAGCGGCCTGCTGTCCTTCGCGACCTACTTTCTCATCAAGAACCCGCATGTGCTGGCCGAGGCGCGCGCCGAGGTCGACAGCGTGCTGGGCACCGACTTGTCGGCGCGCCCGACCTATGCGCAGGTCAACCGCCTGCAATACATCCAGCAGGTGCTCAAGGAGGCGCTGCGCCTGTACCCGACCGCGCCGGCCATTGCCAAGCGCGCATTGGAAGACACGGTGATCGGTGGCCAGTACACGATCAAGAAGAAGAACATGATCATCATGCACGCGCTTGCGCTGCACCGTGACAAGCGCGTCTGGGGCGAGGATGCCAACGAATTCAACCCCGAGCATTTCAGCCGCGAGGCCGAGCGCGCCCTGCCGCCGAATGCCTTCAAGCCCTTCGGCAACGGCCAGCGCGCCTGCATCGGCCGGCAATTCGCGATGCAGGAGGCGGTACTCACGCTGGCCATGGTGCTGCAGCGCTTCGAGCTGGTCGATCACGCCAACTACCAGCTCAAGGTCAAGGAGGCGCTGACGATCAAGCCCGAGGGCTTCAAGATCAAGGTCAAGCCGCGCGACGTCAGGCATCGCGCACCGGCCGCCGGGCAAGCCGGCGCGACGGCGGCCACCGCTGCTGCGCAACCCGCTGCATCGGTGGCTTCCGCGTCGAAGCACGGCACGCCGCTGCTGGTGCTGCACGGCTCCAACCTCGGCACCGCCGAAGACCTGGCGCGCCAGATTGCGGAGGAGGGCGAAAGCCGCGGCTTCGCGGTCGAGCTGGCGTCGCTCGACGACTTCACGGCCAACCTGCCGGCCAACGGGGCGGTGGTGGTGGTCAGTGCGTCGTACAACGGCGTGGCCCCGGACAACGCGGCCGGCTTCTGGAGCTGGGTCAAGTCCACCGATGCTTCGATGGCCGGCGTGAGGTTCAGCGTGTTCGGCTGCGGCAACCGTGATTGGGCCTCGACCTACCAGGTGGTGCCGCGCAGCATCGACGAACGCCTCGACGCGCTCGGCGGCCAGCGCGTGCATCCTCGCGGCGAGGGCGATGCGCGTGAAGACATGGACGGCGCTTTCCAGGGATGGTCGACGGCACTGTGGCCGGCACTCGCAGGCGCGTTGAAGCTCAAGCTCGACGCCGAGGGCCCGCGCACCGAGCCGCTGCTGGCATTCGACCTCGTGCCACCGGCCGGCGTGCCTTCGCCCGCGGTGGCGCAAGGCTTCACCAAGCTGGAGGTGGCTGTCAACGAGGAACTGCAAAACGAAGTGGAAGGCCTGGCCGACACGCGCTCGACGCGCCATGTCGAGTTCCTGCTGCCCGAAGGCGTCAGCTACCGCGCTGGCGACCACCTGAGCGTGGCGCCGCGCAACGGCGCTGCGCTGGTGGAACGCGTGATGCAGCGCTTCGGTTTCGCCAAGGACGCCTACATCAGCCTGCGCACCACGGCGGGCCGCAAGACCTTCCTGCCGCTGGACCAGCCGATCTCGGTGATCCGGCTGCTGGGCGAGTTCGTCGAGTTGCAGGACGTGGCGAGCCGCAAGCACATCGCCACGCTGGCCGAGCACACGCAATGCCCGTTCACCAAGCCCAAGCTGCTCGGGCTGACCGGCACCGACGAAGCCGCCTCGGCGCTCTACAAGGCCGAGGTGCTGCAAAAGCGCAAGTCGGTGTTCGACCTGCTTGACGAGTTTCCGGCCGCGCAGCCGCCGTTCGAGGTGGTGCTCGAGATGCTGGCGCCGCTGGCACCGCGCTACTACTCGATCTCGTCCTCGCCCGAAGTCGACCCGCAGCGCTGCAGCCTCACCGTGGGCGTGGTGCAGGGCGTCGCGCGCTCGGGCCAGGGGCACTATGAAGGTGTCTGCTCCACCCATGTGCTACGGCTCAAGCCCGGCGAAACCGTGCATGCGCTGGTCAAGGAGCCCACGGTCAATTTCCGCTTGCCATCGGATGCCAAGCGTCCCGTGATCATGATCGGCCCGGGCACCGGCCTGGCGCCGTTCCGTGGCTTCCTGCAGGAGCGTGCCGCCTTGCGCGAGCGCGGCACCGAGCTTGGCGATGCGATGCTGTTTTTCGGCTGCCGCCATCCGCAGCAGGACTTCATCTACGCAGATCAGCTCAAGAGCTGGGCCGCGGCCGGCGTGGTCGATCTGCAGGTGGCCTTCTCGCGCGACGGCGACCGCAAGACCTACGTGCAGGATCTCGTGCGCGAGCAGGGCGGGAAGGTCTGGAAGCTGATCGAAGGCGGCGCCGTGATCTACGTTTGCGGCGACGGCTCGCGCATGGAGCCCGACGTGCGGCGCACCCTCACCGAGATCGCCCGCACCGTCGGCCGTGACGGCCAGTCCGACGAATGGGTCGAGCGCATGACGAGCGAACAGCGCTACGTGACCGACGTCTGGACGGGCAGCTGACCTGCTACTTTTTGGGCTCGGTCAGCGCGGCGTCGAGGTAGCTCGCCGACTGGCGCGTCCAACTGGAGCGCAGGTGGCCGGCATCCTTGTAGATCGGCGTGCCGTCGGGCATGGCACGAGTGCACTGGTCATTCTTGTCGCACAAGGCCGGCACTGGATCGATGACGGTCGCCCCGGCCCGTTCGGCCAGTTCGCGCATGCGCTGATGCAGCGCCTTCTGTTCGGGCGGCCAGGCCGCGGTGGGCGACATCCGATCCACGCGCATATTGCCCAGGCGGCTGCCCTTGATCAGGTACTCGGGGCCAAAACTGTCACCCACCGGATTGTCCAGAACGAGGTAGACCTTCTTGTGCGCTGCCAGGTTCTTCATCGTGAATTCGAGCATCCGCAATGCATAGTCGACGCCGTCGCCCCCGAGAAAGCGGTGCTCGGTCTTGCCATCGAGGTAGTAGAAGCGGTCAGCCCCTTCGTTCGGAACACTACCGGGTGAAGCCGGCGCAGTGATGAGAATGCAGTTCCAGCAGCCGCCGAACACCACGGTCTCGACTTCGTTGCTCAGCGCGAACTTCATGATCTCGTCGCGCCGCCGCGCACAGACGCTGTTCTGCCCGTCGATCACGTTCGGTATCGGAAGGCACGAACCCCACGTCGCGAAATAGATGTCTTGCAGTCGGTCGGGCGCCGTCTTGCTGAGTTCAAGAGCGCGCGGGCTGTATTGCTCGATGTGGCTGTCGCCGAACATCAGCACTTTGCGCTGACCTTCCCCGACCCGGTACACCAGCTCGCCGTAGACATTGCGATAGTCCAGTCCGTCCGGATAGCTCCAGTCGCGCGCGGCGGCGGCCGTCTTGTCGAAATACGGGTCGCTGTGACGGCCTTTCAGATGCCCGGTGAAAGCGAGCAGGCCCAGCAGCACGAAGGCCACCAACGCCGCCGCCAGCCCGACCATCACCGGCTGGCGCGTGGTCTGGCGCGTGTACCGTTCCACGAATCGCCAGGTCAGCCAGGCCAGCACGATGGCCGCCACCATGGCCGCAGCCCGCACCGCGTCCGGCGGGGCCTTGCCCTCGAAGATGCGCGCGAACGCGAGCAGCGGCCAGTGCCAGAGGTACAGCGGGTAGCTGATCAGCCCGACCCACACCAGCGGCTTGGAGCCCAGCACATGCTTGTTGAGCCAGGCCTGGGGCCCCGCCGATATGCAATAGAAGGTGCCAAGCACCGGCAGCAGCGCCCACCAGCCGGGAAAGGCCTTGCTGGCGCGCAGCAAGATCAGCCCCAGCGCGAGCAGCACAAAGCCGGCGATTGCCTGCAGGTTGCGGTGCTTCACCAGCATGTGCGGCTTGTGCAGCCGCATGTACGCCAGCATGCCGCCTGCCATCAGCTCCCAGAAGCGTGACAGCGGCGAGTAGAACGCTGCGGTGCGGTGGCCGTGAATGGTGCCGATGTTGAGCAGGAACGACGCCGCCACCACGCCGCCGACCACGGCCAGCACGCGCCACTTGCGCGTCCACGCCAGGCCCAGCAGCAGCGGCCAGAAAATGTAGAACTGCTCCTCGATGGCCAGCGACCAGAGGTGCAGCAAGGGCTTGGTTTCGGCCGCGTTGTCGAAGTAGCCGGCCTCGCCCCAGAACGCGAAGTTGGAGACGAAGCCCGCGCCTGCGGCGATGTGCTTGCCGAGCTGCTTCCATTCGTTGGGCAGCAGCGTGTACCAGCCGAAAGCGAAGGTCGCGCCCATCACCAGCCACAGGGCCGGAAAAATGCGCTTGATGCGGCGCGCATAGAACTCGCGGTAGCTGAAGCCTTTGCCTTGGAGGCTGGCGAAGATGATGGTGCTGATCAGGAAGCCGGAGATGACGAAGAAGATGTCAACGCCGATGAAGCCACCCTTGACCCATTGCGGAAAGGCGTGAAAGCCGAGCACCGACAGGACGGCCACGGCGCGAAGGCCATCGATGTCCGGGCGGTACTTGGGGTGGATCAGGTGTTGTTGATCGGCGGCGGGCGCCATCGGAATCGTCGTCATCGTTCTGGTCGTCGCTTCCTGCGACTTGTGCTTGATGCCTTCGATTGTCCGCGCAAATCGGCGGGTATCCGGCGCGGCTACTCCCGGCGCCGCTACTGCCGGCGCCGCTACGGCCGGATGAGCGCCACGTCCAGCCAGCTGCCGAACTTGCGCATGTACCCGGCACGCAGGTGATCCGAATCCTTGTAGATCGGGGTGCCGTCGGGCAGCGTGCGGATGCACTGGTCTGCGCGGCACAGATTGGGCAGCGGATCGATCACCGAGGCGCCCGCGCGTGTCGCCAGCGCCCGCAACCGCTCGTTCAGCGCCACCTGCGCCGCCGGGAGTGGTGCCGTGGGCGACATGCGGCCCACGCTCATCTGGCCCATGCGGCTGCCGCTCAGCAGTTTTTCGGGCCCGAAGCCGGGGCCTACCGGGTTGTCGAGCAGCAGGTAGACCTTCTTTTGGACCGACAGCAGCCGAAGCAGCGCTTCGAGCGATGCCAGGGATCGCTCGACGCCATCGCCGCCGCGAAACCTGTGCTTGACCTGTCCGTCCAGGTAGTAGTAGCCCTCGTCCTCGCGCAGCGCCGCGTTGGGCTGCGCCTGCGCGATGAAGTAGCAGTTCCAGCAGCCGCCGATCACCACAGCGTCGATCTCACTGCCGAGTGCGTACTGGATCATCGCGTTGCGGCGCGCGTCGCAGCGCACGTTGCGATCCTCGAAAACGCCGGGTATCGGCGGACAGCCGCCCCAGGTCGCGAAGTGCAGCGTGTTGAGCTGTTTCGGCACTGTGCGTTCGAGTTCGACCGCGCGCGGGCCGTACTGCTCGATATGGCTGTCGCCGAACAGCAGCACCTGGCCACCGCCGGCGCCAATGCGCCAGGTTTTCTCGCCGCGCACGGTCTCGGACGTGAGCCCGTCGGGATAGGCCCAGTCGCGCACCGCGGCGGCCACCTGGCTGATGTACGGATCGCTGTGCCGCGCCGGCAGGCGGGCCGTGCCCGCCAGCGCACCCAGCAGCGCCAGCACCAGCATGGCGCCTGCCAGCAGCGGCACCACGCTGCGCCGCTCGCTGTGGCGCGCATGGCGCTCGACGAAGCGGTAAGTGAGCCAGGCCAGCAGCGTCGCGATCAGCAGCGCCAGCGCGCGGATGCGCCGGTTCGGCATGCCGTCTTCCAGGATGCGCGCGTAGGTCAGCAGCGGCCAGTGCCAAAGATACAGCGGGTAGCTGATCAGCCCGACCCACACCAGCGGCTTGGAGCCCAGCACATGCTTGTTGAGCCAGGCCTGAGGCCCGGCCGAGATGCACAGCACGGCGCCCACCGTCGGCAGCAGCGCCCAGCCGCCGGGGAACGCATGGTGGCTGCGCACCAGCAGCAAGCCGAGCAGGATCAGTCCGAGCCCGGCGCCGGCTTGCAGGTTGCGGTACCCACCCAGCGCCTGGGGCCGGCGCAGCCGCAGCCAGGCCAGCCCGCCGCCGAGCAGCAGCTCCCAGGCGCGCGAGGCCGGCGAGTAGAAGGCGGCGCTCGGATGGCTGTGCACGGTCGCCAGGTTGACGGCCAGCGACAGGAGCGCGACCACGCCGATCACCAGCCCGATGCGCCGGCGCCGCCGCCATGCAAACCCGAGCAGCAGCGGCCACACGATGTAGAACTGCTCCTCGATGGCCAGCGACCACAGGTGCAGCAGCGGTTTGGTTTCGGCCGCGCTGTCGAAGTAGCCGGCCTCGTTCCAGAACGCGAAGTTCGAGACGAAGGCCGCGCCGGCTGCAACATGCTTGCCGAGCTGCTGCCATTCGTGCGGCAGCAAGGCGTACCAGCCGAACGCCAGCGTGCCCGCAATCACCAGCAGCAGCGCTGGAAAGATGCGCCGGATGCGGCGCGCATAGAACTCGCGGTAGCTGAAGCCTTCGCCATGCAGGCTGGCGAAGATGATCGTGCTGATCAGGTAGCCCGAGATGACGAAGAAGATGTCGACGCCGATGAAGCCGCCCGGCACCCAATTCGGAAAGCCGTGGAAGCCCAGCACCGAGAGCACGGCCACCGCGCGCAACCCGTCGATGTCGCTGCGGTACTTGGGGTGGGCGAGGTGGGGGTGGGCGGCGGCGGGCGTCGTCATGCGGGCCCCGATTCTCCCTGCAATCGCGGAACGCTCAGAGCGACGCGGTCAGCCCCACCCGCAAGGTGCGCGGTGCGCCCGGGAACAGGTAGACATGGCCGAACTGGTAGGGCGACTCCTTCCAGTAGCGCCGGTCGGACAGGTTCTCGACGGCGACCGTCCAGACGAGCCGGGTGCCGTTCCACTGCGTGTCGTAGCGCAGCGCGGCATCGAGCCGCGTCCACGACGGCAGGGCAATCGAGCCGTCGGCCAGCACGTTGCGCCGGCCTTCGTGCGAGAGCTGGCCCTGCACCTCGAGGCCCGGTACCGCTGCGATGCGGTAGGCCGCCTGCGCGCGCAGCACCTGCTTTGGCACGTTGGTCGGGTGCTGGCCGTTGGTGGCTGGCTCGAGCTGGCTGCCTTCGCGCTTCGCGTCGATGAAGGTCACGCCGCCGGCCAGGCGCCACGGTCCCTGGCGCCACTGGGCGCTGGCTTCCAGGCCGCGATGGCGCGCGCTGCCGTCGTAGGCGCCTTCGCACGGCTCGATGCCGAGCCGGTTGCAGGCGTCGAGATTGGTCATGGGGCGACGGATGTCGAAGTACGCCACCTGCCAGTTCAATGCTTCGCGACCACCCTTGAGGCCGATCTCCCACTGGCGCGACGCCAGCGCGGGGAGCGCGACGCCGGCGTTGCTGTACTGGTCGCTCTTGTTCGGCACGATCTGTGATTCGACCCCCTTGCCCCAGCTCGCGTACGCCATCAGCTCGGGCTGGATCGCGTAGCTCGCGGCCGCCCACGGCGTGGTGATGCCATCCTTGTAGCCGGTCGGGCGCGAGCCGTCGGTGCGGACGCTGTCGCGATCCAGCCGCGTGTGCCGCACGCCGAGCCAGGTGGTGAACCTGTCGTTCCAGCGGATTGCGTCCTGCACCGACAGTTCGGTGCTGCGTTCATCGCGGTTGGTGTTGAAGTCGGTGAGCGTCGGGTCGGCCGGCACCACGGCCGTGCCCCACACGTTGCCGGTGCCGACGTAGTTGTAGGCCTGATCCTGGAAGCGGTTGCGCACGCGGCTTTCGGTGAGGCCCAAGCTCAGGTCGTGCCGCACGCTGCCGGTGTCGAGCTTGCCCTTGACGCCGAGGTTGCCGGCCGTGAGGCGGCGGCGTTCGTTCTCGCTGCGGAAGTCGTAGAAGTCGAACGTGCCGTCGGAGCAATAGCGGTCGAAATTGCCTTCGGCGCTGCAGCCGAAGGCGTAGGCCAGCCGGTCGTCGCTCTTCAGGCGCTGCTGGCCGAGCTGCGCGCTCCAGCGCCAGTCGGCATTGAGCGCCTGTGTGAAGCGCACGGTGCCGGTGAACGCGTCGAACACCGAGGGCTGCGACCAGGGCTGGTTGTTGAGGTTGGTGCGCGGGTTCACCGGCGCCGGCAGCACGTTGCCGAGCAGGCTGTAGCCGTTCTGGCTCGGCTGGGCCTTGTGGCTGGTCTCGAACTCGGCCTCGAGCAGCGAGTCGCGCGTGATGCGCCAATCGGCCGCGAGCGACAGCAGGTTGCGGTTGCCGTCGAGGTTGTGGGTCAGCGGCTTGAGGTTTTCCTGCACCGCGTTCAGGCGCAAGCCGAACTGGCGCTCGGCGCCGAAGCGCCCGCCCAGATCGATCGCGCCCAGCGTGCTGCCGCGGCTCGTGGTCTCAAGGCGGATCTGGCGCAAGTCCTGTTCGGTCGGGCGCTTGACGACGTAGTTGACGAGGCCGCCGGGCGCACTGGTGCCGGCCTGGATGCCGCTGGTGCCGCGCAGGATCTCGACGCGCTCCTTGTTGTCGAGCGGGATCGAGGTCTCGGCGCTGATCGGCAGTCCTTCGCGCCGGTAGTTGAAGCGGTTGTCCAGCACGAAGCCGCGCACCGTCAGGTAGTCCCAGTAGCCGGCCGAGTTGTAGGCGTCGGTGACCGATGCATCGAACTGCACCAGGTCGGCAAGCCGCCGCGCGCCACTGGCCTGGATCTGCTCGCTGGTGATCACGGTGGCCGACAGCGGCACCGTGCGCAACGGCATGTCGCCAAAGCCGCTGACGTCGGCCTGCGGCGGCGCACTGCGTGCGTCGACGTCGATGGCCGGCAGGGTGTTGTCCTGCGCGTACACAGCGCCGTTTGCTATCAGGATGAGAGCGGCCACCGCTCGCTGGAAGTGGGCCGCGAACCGATTGGGCATGAATTCTGGAGTGAGAGCGCGATGGGCCATGATGTTCTTTCGACTTTGTTTGTTCAGCGCGCCAGCGCCTGCTGGAAGCGCGCGACCTCGGCTTCGGGCGAGGCGGCTGCCACCAGCGCGCGCACCACCGCGACCGAGCCAACGCCGCTGCGCAACACCTCGGGCAGCTTCGCCAGGTCGATGCCGCCGATGGCGACCAGCGGGTAGTCGCGCAGCAGCCGCGCATAGGCCTCCAGCCGCGCGGTTCCCTGTGGCGCCGTCGCCATGCGCTTGAGCGTGGTCGGAAACACCGCGCCCATCGCGATGTAGCTCGGGCTCAGCGCGTCGGCGCGCAGCATTTCGGCATAGCCATGGGTGCTGAGGCCGAGGCGCAGGCCGGCGCTTCGGATCGCGCCGAGGTCGGCCGTGTCGATGTCTTCCTGGCCAAGGTGGACGCCATAGGCATCGGCATCGATCGCGGCTTGCCAGTGATCGTTGATGAACAGCAGCGCTGGCGTGCCGGCCACCGCCTCGACAGCGGCACGCACCTCGCGCGTGACCGCCGCGGCGTCGTCGGACTTGAAGCGCAGCTGCAATGTCGGCACCCCCGCGCGTGCCATGCGGGCGACCCAAGCCGCGTCTGGCAGCACGGCATAGAGGCCGAGCGCCTGGGGGCAGGGCGCAAACGCACCATCGCGCGGCCAGGGGCGCAGGCCGAAATCGGCTGGATCGTCAGGCCAGGCGGTGGCTTCGAAGCCGAGCCGCTGGCTGCGCGCTGCCCAGGCCTGTGCGAGGCATTCGGCATCGATCCCTATGAATCCGAGGCGCAGGCAGGCTGCCTTGGCGGCGCGATAGACCGCATCGTCGCGCGTGTAGGCCGTATCGGTCGGCGTATCGGTCGGCGTATCGACAGATGCGGCGCCGAAGCGCGCGGTGTGTGCGTCGAAGATGGCTTGTGCGGAAGCTGAAGTCATGACTGGTGCCAGAAAGGTGTGCCGAGCACCGGTGTGCTCGGCTGGGCTGATTCCTGCGCGGCCATCGCGCCCGCACGGTGCGCTGCGCGGCCGGCCTGCACGGCATCGGCAAAGGCGCCGGCCATGGCCACCGGGTCTTGCGCGAGTGCCACGGCAGTGTTGAGCAGCACGCCGTCGTAGCCCCACTCCATCACCTGGCAGGCGTGCGAGGGCCGGCCGAGACCGGCGTCGACCAGCATCGGCACGTCGAGCCGTTCGCGCAGCAACTGCAGCGCGTAAGGGTTGACCGGGCCGCGGCCGGTGCCAATGGGTGCGGCCCAGGGCATCACGGCCTGGCAACCGACATCGACCAGCCGCTGGCACAGCACCAGGTCTTCGGTGCAGTACGGCAGCACCTGGAAGCCGTCGCGGATCAATTGCGCGGCGGCATCGACCAGGTTCAGCGTGTCGGGCTGCAGCGTGTAGTCGTCGCCGATCAGTTCGAGCTTGATCCAGGGTGTGTCGAACAGCTCGCGCGCCATCTGCGCGGTGGCGATCACCTCCTGCACGCTGTGGCAGCCGGCGGTGTTGGGTAGCACGGGAACGCCGAGCCGGCGCAGCAGATCCCAAAAGCCGTTGTCGCTGCCGCCGGTGCTGCCTGTCGCGGTCTGGCGCCGCAGCGAGGCGGTGAGCATGGCGGGGCGCGCGCGCAGGACTGCGGCTTCGAGCAGGTCGGGCGAAGGGTAGCGCGCGGTGCCGAGCAGCAGCCGGCTCGTGAAGCTCTGGCCATAGAGCACCAGCGGATCGTGGGTGTCGGTCATGTCTGTCTCTTTCTGGTTCAGCCGCCGGTGACGGGGCGGATCACTTCGATGCGGTCGTCGGGTTGCAGCGCATGGGCCGCATAGGCCGAGCGCGGCACGAAGCTGCGGTTGACTGCAGCTGCGAACGGCGGCACTGGGGCGAGGGCGGCGATGGCGTCGGCCAGCGTGGCGCCTTCGGGCAGCTCGTAGGGGGTGTCGTTGACCAGAATGTTCATGGTCGTTCCTCCCCCAGTCGGGCCAGCGCGTCGTCCAGCAACGCCGGCGCGATCAGAAAGCCGTGCCGGTACAGGCCGTTGACCTGCAGCACGCGCGGCTGCAGCCAGCGGATGGCCGGCAGGTTGTCGGGCAGTGTGGGGCGGCATTGCGTTGCGATCTCGAGGATGCGCGCCTCGGCGAATCCGCTGTGCACCGAATAGGCGGCGCTCAGCAGTTCCAGCGTCGAGCGCACGCTCGCCGGCGACATGTCGTCCGACTCGATCTCGGTTGCGCCGATCACGAACACGCCGCCGGGCTTGGGCGCGATGTAGAGCGGGTAGCGCGGATGCACCAGCCGGGTCGGCCGCTTGAGCATCACCTCGGGCGCATGCACCCGGATCACCTCGCCGCGCACGCCGCGCAGCGCCGCCCATTGCGGTTTGGCGCCGAGCCCGCGGCAGTCGATCACGCGTTCCGACGCGCCCGGCGCAACGTCTGCGGGGGCGCGCGGGCTGTGCCAGTGCAACTGCACGTTCGGCAGCGTTTGCAGCGTCGTCAGCAGCGCGGCGAGCAGCGCGCGGTTGTCGAGCTGCCCTTCACCGGGCAGCCACAGGCCTTGGGCGAAACGCCCCGTGAGCGCGGGCTCCAGCGCCGCGATGCCAGCCGCGTCGATCCTTTGCATCGCAGGCAGTTCCGGCACTTCCTGCGCGTTGCGCGCCAGCACGCCGGCAAAGCGCGCCGCCTCGGGCGCGTCCTGCCGGTGCCAGAGCACCAGCGTGCCCTCGCGCTGGAAGAACACCGGCGCGGCCAGCGTGGCCAGCAACTCGGGCCAGCGCGTGAGCCCGTACTGCCCCATCCGCACCACCGACGCCGGCGCCACGGCCGATTCGGCCAGCGGAGCCAGCATCGCCGCTGCCACGCGCGCGGCCGCGCCATCGGCCTCAGGCCCGGCGGCGTCGTACAGCGCGACCTTGCAGCCGCGCTGCGCCAGCGCGAGTGCCATCAGCCGGCCCATGAGGCCGGCACCGAGCACGGTCGCAGCGTCGAAGGGAAGGGGCGCATGCACGGTCATGCGCGTGGCCCATAATTTTGGCAATGACCAACGCTCCACTGCGCTACGCGCGCGTGCTTTCCATCGCCGGCTCCGACAGCGGCGGTGGCGCCGGCATCCAGGCCGACCTCAAGACCTTTGCCGCGCTCGGTTGCTACGGCATGACGGCCATCACGGCACTGACCGCGCAGAACACGTTGGGCGTGAACGGCATCCACGCAGTGCCGCCGGATTTCCTCAAGGCGCAGATCCAGGCCGTGGTGGAAGACATCGGTGTCGACGCGGTCAAGCTCGGCATGCTGCACGCGCCCGAGGTGGTCGAGGTGGTGGCCTGGGCCATCGACCGCTACAAGTTGCCCAACGTGGTGCTCGACCCTGTGATGGTCGCCACCAGCGGCGACCGGCTGATCCAGAGCGACACGGTGCAGCGCCTGGTGGCTGAGCTGTTTCCCCGCGCGCTGGTGATCACGCCGAACCTCGACGAGGCGGCGCTGCTGATCGGCCGCTCGATCGACGGCGTCGACGGGCTCGACCGCGCGGCCGGCGACCTGCTCGCGCTCGGCGCGCGCGCGGTGCTGCTCAAGGGCGGGCACCTGAAGGGCGAGGAGGTGGTCGATGTGCTGGCCGAGGCCGGCCTTGCGCCGCAGCGCTTTGCCTCGGCCCGCATCGCGAGCCGCAACCTGCACGGCACCGGTTGCACGCTGTCGTCGGCCATTGCCGCCTTCCTGGCGCTCGGCCATACGCTGGCCGATGCGGTGCCGCTGGCACGCGCCTATGTGCTCGGCGCGATGACGGCGGGTGCTGATGTGCAGGTCGGTGCAGGCCATGGCCCGCTCAACCACGGCTTTGCGCCAGTGCCGACGTACCGGCTGCCGGCGACGACCGGCTGAACCAGGCCACCACGAAGGTCGCAGCCAGCGTCGGCAGCGCCGAGCCGAACTGCGGCGCCCACCTGGCACAGGCGTGGTAGAGCGCGATGCCGACGATCCAGATCAGCGCAGCGCCCATGTCGACCCGGCGCGCGGCCGTGCCCGCCGGCGCCGCACCGGTTCCGAGACGCCCCAGGATCACGCCGTAGAGCGGCACGAACACCGAACTCAGCAGCAGCAGGAACGGCTCCAGCGCATGCATCGGCAGCACCAGTGCGAACGCGATGCACAGCACGGCCAGCAGCAGGCTCCAGCGCTTCACGCTCCAGCGCGGCAGCAGGCTGTGCGTGGACACCGAGCCCGAGTAGACGTCGCCGTAGGCGTTGTCGAGTTCGTCGATGAGGATCAGGCCCAGCGCCAGCAGGCCGCCTTGCGCGAGCAGCAGGGCGGTGACCAGGCTCGCGCCCGGCGCCGCGGCGCTCACCACCATCACGCCCAGCGCATAGCACCAGATGTTGGCCAGCGCATAGCCGACCCAGGTGCCGCTGAACGCGCTGCCAAGGCCCCCCTTGGCATTGCGCCGCCCGTGCCGGGCGTAGTCGGCCACCAGCGGCAGCCACGACACCGGCATCGCGATCACCAGATCGAGGGCGCTGAACAGGCCCATGCTGCCGTCGCCCGGGCGCGACCAGAACGCCTCGAAGCCCTTTGCGTGCAACTGCGTGCCGAGCTGCCAGGTGAGCCACAGCAGCGACAGCACCACCAGCGGCAGCCCGAAGCGGCTCACGAAGCGCCGCACCAGTTTGACCATCGAGCCGGCCAGCAACGCGAGCAGCACGGCTCCCCAGAGCAGTGTGGTGAGCGCGGTGCCGAGCGGGCCGCCCAGTGCGACGCCGAAGGCCTGCTGGCCGATTGCCTGCGTGCCCTCGCGCATGATCACCAGCTCGAAGGTCGTCCAGCCGATCAGTTGCACGATGTTGAGCAGCACCGGCAGCCGGGCGAACGCGCTGCCGTAGGTGGCATGCATCAGGCCCGCGCTTGCAAGCCCGCTCTCGCAGCCGAGGCGTGCCGTCCAGGCCAACAGGCCCGCGCCGATGCACGAGCCGAGCACGATCGCGATGACCGCGTCGCGCGTGCCCACGGCAGGCACCAGATAGGCGCCGATCTGCATCACCAGCAGGCCGACGCCGAGGCTGAACCACAACGACGCGTGGTCGTGCCAGCGGAACACGCGTGCCGCATCGGGCAGCGCCGTCAGAGCCTCGTTGGGAGCCGACGATGAAAAGTCAGAAGGCTGTGCCATCCATTTGCTCCAGTGCAAAGTGATTGGCAGGTTGCGGCCCGATGGCGAAAGGTGCGCACGCGAGAAACGTGAAAGCCACCGAACCAGCTTCCCTGCGCGAGGATTACCTCAATCAGGTTCAAAGGGACTCTCTCAGCCGACTGTCCTGGCGGACGGGCGGCACCCCTAGCGAACGGCCATTTTAGGCCTGATGAGACTGATCCTCTACCAGTTGCCATAGGCGGCCACAATGCCACGCAACAAAGCGTCGCGTTCGGCGCCCATGTGAGCGCCGCTGGCGTCCCCCGATGCATCTTTGCCGACAGCGGTATGCACCACCACCAGTCTCAATGCGGGATCCACGAAGATGGCCTGTCCGTAGACCCCTTGAAGGGCGAATCGGCGGTGGCTGCCGGGCAGAAGCCAAGTCTGGAAACCGTAGCCATAGTAGGCACTGCCGTGGTGCTGCATATGCCCGGACCGAAATGTTGCGGGCTGTCGTGCGGCATCGGTCATGTCCAGCAAGTGCTCGCGTGAGACGACGTTCGTGCCCCTGACCTGTCCGTCGTTGGCCAGCATCATGCCGAGCCGCGCGTAGTCACTCACTGTGGCGTTGAAGGCTCCCTGCGCGAGTTCGACCTGGTCGACCGGGTTCACCAGCCAGGTCGCCTGCGCTTGCGCTCCGATCGGCTGCCAGATCTTCTCGCCGACATAGTCGCAGAGCGTGCGGCTCGTTGCGGCTCGCAGCACCAGTCCCAGGACTTCGGTCTGCGCTCCCGCATAGTTGAAGCGCTGGCCTTCCGGATCGCTGCGCTGCGTGATGGTATGTGCTGCCTGCGCAATGCCCAGTCGACGTGCGGCGTCGTTGAATCTGGCCCGGTCGTCATGCCCTGAGTAGTCCTCGACATACCGGGCGCCTGAAGCCATGCGCATCAAATTCACGATGCGGGTCTGGCCATACAACGTGTCCTTGAGCTCAGGCACGTAGGTGTCAGCCGTTTCTTCGAGGGAGTGGATCAGTCCCTCTTCCTGTGCCTTGAGGATGCCCAGGGCAGTAATGGTCTTGGCCATGGAATTGGACAGCATCCGCATATCGGCAGTCCGCTTGTAGTTGTAGTGCTCGGCAACAATCTCGCCGTCCTTCACGACCAAAAAGGCGGTGACGCGCTGGCGCTGCATGTAGTCGTCGAGCGTCAGCTTGCGGCCACCAAAGCGGTAGCTGAACGAAGCCTCCGTGGCCGCCTTCTTCAGTGCAAGGGGTTTGTCCGCTGGAGCCAGAGCACACGACGGATTGAAGCTGTCCATTGCGCTGAACGAGCCGACGATATACGGCTCCTGGTAGACCCGCTTCAGACTTTTCGCCACTGGATAGTCCTCGGCCTTGCCCAGCGCCTCTTCGTCAGGAGCCGCGGCGTTCGCACTGACGGCGAGCAGGAGAGACAGGGGCAACAAGCGCAGACGAACACTTTTCATGGTGAATGAATCATGGGCCACCCGCGCTGTCTCGCGCCCCCATCGTTCCATCTCTGTGCATCGTGATCGCATGGAAGGGGCACGTCACGGCGCAATCGCTGCAGCCCGTGCACCGATCCGCGTCGCGCAGCACCGCAGACTTCTTCCATTGCACCGCTTGGAGGCTCAGCAGGTGGAGGTCGCACGCGGCGACGCACCAGCCGCAGCCCGTGCAACGCGACACGTCGACGCGGGGCAGCCAACCGGGTCGCTCCGGCCGTGCGGGCCGATCAAGCAGCCTGGCAGAGTCCTCGGCGGGTTTGCTGGTCATGGGCTGAGCGTAGTGCATGCGGCTGAAGAACACCGCACATACGTGCGGCAACGCACAGACTTTTCATCCGCGACGGCGAACGATGGGGCAGTACGCCTTCGAAGCAAAAGCGGGCGGCATTCATTGGATGAACAAGCGAAAGCTGTCGGGGTTTCGGAATATGCACAATTTTCTTACCAACAACCGGGGGGAGTTGGTTATACGGTGCAAGGCGAAGGTCGCACAGAGACCCCGGCGCGCTGCAACTGAACAACAGTTGGCAAACGGCATCCCGTTGTTCCTCGAACAGCTGATAAGAACCCTCACAGCAGAAGAAGCCGACAAACCGGCGGACAGCATCAGAATCTCGGGGCCATCAGGCGGGGATCTGCTGGCCTTGTCGGAAATGGGGGTGAGCGCCACAGCCCATGGCAAGGAGCTGCTGAAGCTGGGTTACACAGTGGATCAGGTCGTTCACGACTATGGCGACCTTTGCCAGGCGATCACGGATCTGGCCTTTGAACGCGACGCCCCGTTCGCTGTCGGAGAGTTTCGGACGCTCAATCGGTGCCTGGACAACGCCATCGCGGACGCTGTCACCGAGTTCAGCTTTCAGCGGGATACGCAAATCGCCCGTCAGCAGAGCCTGGACGCGAACGAGCGTTTCGGATTCCTGGTTCACGAGTTGCGCAATTCCCTGGGTACGGCAACCCTTGCAGTCCACGCCCTCGAACTGGGCAGCATGACAGTGGGCGGCGCCACCGGGGCCGTACTGAAGCGCAGCCTGTCTGCGATGGGCACCTTGATCAATCGGGCAGTTGCCGAGGTCCGCAGCGGCCTGCCGGAACAGCGACAGACATTTTCCGTCGCCTCGTTCATTCAGGAGGCTGAAACCACGGCCCAGCTCGTTGCAAGCGCCGCGGGTTGCGTCTTCGCGGTGCCGCCGGTCGACGCCCACCTGACCATCCGTGGAAATCGCGAATTGCTGCTGGCCGCATTGGCCAACCTCTTGCAGAACGCGTTCAAGTTCACGCATCCCCGTACCGATGTTGTCTTGAGAGCCTATGAGTTCGGCGAGCACGTACTGATGGAGGTCGAGGACCACTGCGGAGGGCTGCCACCCGGGAGCGCCGCCAATATGTTCGCGCCCTTCAATCAGTACAGCCATGACAAGTCGGGTCTCGGCCTGGGTCTGTCCATCGCCCGCCAAAGCATCGAGGCCGACTTCGGCACCCTGGCCGTTCGGGACGTGCCGGGCATCGGTTGCGTTTTCACGATTCGGCTGCCGCGCCAATTGCTCCAGTGACGCCCGCCTGCGGCCGGGACGGCGCCGCTTCGCGCTCAGGTGGCGGGAGCACCTCGGCCGGGATCGGGCAGCGGTACGGCGCGCCGCCGCGCTTGGCGCGCAGTTCGCGCGCCGCCTGTTGCAGCACCTCGGGTCGATCCATCAGCGCGATGCCGGTCGCGGCCAGGCATTTGGCGGCCAGCAGCATGCCCTTGTGAGCGAGCGAAGTCTTGCCCTGCGCGACCATTTGCCACGAATGGAACCCGGTGCCCCACGCGAAGCAGGCGGTCAGGCACTGGGTGGTCGGCGCGGCCCAGCTCACGTCGCCCATGTCGGTCGAGCCGGTCACCGGCCGCGCTGCATCGGGCCTGTAGGGCAGGATGCCGGTGGCGATGGGTTGCGGGTCGCGCAGCGCAGCGGCGAAATGCTTGGCGCTGTTGGCGAACTCCTCGCCCGCGATCGTGGCCTGGATGTCGGCGGCGAAGCGCCGCTCGTTCTCATCGACCTCGAGTGCGCCGATGGCGTCCATCTGCTCGGCCATCACGCGATCCAGCGTGTCGTTGTGCAACACGTTGGACACCGCCTTGTCGAACACGATTTCGACCTTGGTGCCGGTCATCATCGCCGCGCCGCGCGCCACCTGTTCGACGCGCTCGTAAAGCGCCAGCGCCTCGTCGATGCGCGCCGCCCGCACGGTGTAGAGCAGCTCGGCATAGGCCGGGATCACGTTGGTCGACGGCCCGCCCGAATCGATGTAGGCGAAGTGCACGCGCGCCTGCTCGGGCATGTGCTCGCGCAGGTAGTTGACGCCGACGTTCATCAGCTCGGCCGCGTCCAGCGCACTGCGGCCCAGGTGCGGCGCGAGCGCGGCGTGCGCCGATTTGCCGCGAAAGCGGAAATAGGCCTGCACGTTCGCCAGCGTGGCGTTCATGAACACCGAATTGGCCACAGACGGATGCCAGGACAGCGCCGCGTCGAGGTCGTCGAAAAGCCCGGCGCGCGCCATGAAGGTCTTGCCGGCGGCGGCCTCCTCGGCGGGGCAGCCGTAGAAGCGCACCGTGCCGGGCATCCCGTGGCGTTGCAGGTGGTCGCGCGCGACCACCGCGGCCAGATGCGCCGCGGTGCCCAGCAGATGGTGGCCGCAGCCATGGCCCTGATTGAGCGTGCGCGCCGGGTCGGGACGGCACTCGAGAGCGCCGCTGGCCTGGTTCAGGCCCGCGAGCGCGTCGTACTCTCCAAGAAAGCCGATCACCGGGCCGCCGTTGCCGGCCTCGGCGACGAAGGCGGTCGGCATCCCGGCCACGCCGCGCGTCACGCGGAAGCCCTCAGCCTCGAGGGCCGCCGCATGCAGCTCGGCCGATTCGAACTCGCGGTAGCGCATCTCGGCCAGGCCCCAGATGCGGTCTGCGATGTCGATGTAGGGGCGGCGGCGGCTCTCGACGGCGGCGGCGATCTCGGTGACGGTAGACGCGGGCTTCACTTCTGCGTCTCCAACTGGGCGGTTGCCACGAATTTCCGGTAGCGCGCATCCTCCGCACGCATGAGCGCGGGCAGATCCTCGTCGTCCGTCATCGGCAGCCCGCCCAGCTCGTTGAAGCTCTGGCGTAGGCGGGCGTCCTTCAACGTCTCCTTCAGCGCTGCCTTGAGCTTCGCGATGATCGGTTCCGGCACCGCCTTCGGTGCCATCAGCGCGAACCAGCCGGTGAGCTCGTAGCCCTTGAGCTGCGGATGCTCGGCCAGTGCAGGCACGTTGGGATAGATCGGCGCTCGCGTGCCACTGGTGACGGCGATCGGCACCACGACGCCCGCATCGATCAGCGGCTTGGCCGGCCCGGTGCCCATGTAGCCGAACTCCAACGCGCCGCCGGCCAGGTCGTTGCCCAGCGCCGGCACGCCGCGATAAGGCACGTGGGCTATCTGGGTGCCGGTGCGCTCGCGCACGAGCTCGCCAGCGAAGTGGAACATCGAGCCGGTGCCCGAGCTGCCATAGTTGTACTTGCCCGGGTTCTTGCGCAGCAGCTGGATGAACTGGTCGGTGGTCTTGACGCCGGACTGGCGCGACGCCAGCAACATGCCGCCCTGGTGGTTGACCACGCCGATCGGCGCCAGATCCTTGAGGCCGTCGTAGGGCTGCTTCGGATTGATCAGCTTGGTCGCGATCAACTCGCCGTTGCCGCCCATCAGGAGCGTGTAGCCGTCCGGCCGGGCGGTAACGACCTTCAGCGCCCCCAGCGCGCCACCGGCGCCGCTGAAGTTCTCGACGATCACCCGGGTCTTGAGCACGCGGCCGAACACCTCGGCGAAAGGGCGCGCGACGCTGTCGGTCGAGCCACCGGCGGAATAGCCGACGATCAGCGTGATCGGACGCGACGGGTAGTCGTCCTGGGCGGTGGCCACGGTCGCAACGGCGCCCGCGAGCACGGCCGCGAAGAGGCGTGGAAGAGGGTTTCGGCAATGAACCATGGTCGGGAAAGAGGGGAAGAAGGTGAATGTGGCCCGATGCTAGGATTTGCCGCCCTTGTGCAACAGTCCGATAACGGTAGCGCTGTTGAGCGCCGGTTGCCGGGTACGCGTCTTGCGGCCTCTCTCGTCAGTTTTCTTTCGAAGGACGCGCATGAAGGTTCACCAGCTCAAGGCCCTCGTCGCAGTCGGCGACCATGGCAGCATTCGCGCTGCGTCGCGCGCCGCCGGGCTGTCGCCGGCGGCGGTGACCAAGGCGGTGCGCGAGCTCGAGGACGAGGTCAGGACGCTGCTCATCACGCGCGAGGCCAAGGGCGTGACCTTCACCGAAGCCGGCCGTGCGCTGCTGGTGCACGCGCGGCTGGTCGTGGGCCAACTGGCGCGTGCCGAGGAAGAGATGGCGCAGCTGTCGGGCCGCGGGCGGGCGCCGCTGCGCGTCGGCGTGAACTCGTGGATTGCGTTGACCTGCCTGGGCGATGTCGTCAAGCTGTTCCAGACGCGCATGCCGACGGTGCGCCTGGAATTGATGGAAAGCGTGCTGACGGTCTCGATCCCGAAGCTGCGCGACGGCACGCTGGACTTCTGCATCGGCCGCGCCCGCCCGGTGTCCACGCACGACGACCTCACCCATGTTCCTCTGTTCCGCACCACCTCGGCGGTGGTGGCGCGCGAGGGGCACCCGCTCGCGCAAAGCCGATCGCTGGCCGAGCTGCGCAATGCGCAGTGGCTGCTGAACTGGACGCCCGAAGACGACCTGGATCAGCACGAGGACGTGTTCACCCGCTACCTGCACGAATGTGCGCCGCCGATCCACGTGGCTCATTCAACGGTGATCGTCACCAGCCTGATCCGCAGCACCGACATGCTGACACTGATGCCCTGGCCCCTGGTGGAGGCGATCGCCGGCCGCGAGCAGCTCTGCGTGCTGCCGCTGGCCGAGCGCCTCGGCGAGACGACCGTGAGCCTGATCTCGCGTCGTGGCGACCCGATGAGTGCGGCCGCCCGCTGCTTTATGGAATGCTTCAACGCGGTGGTCTACCGCGCACTCGGCTCCGACGATCCGGCTCGCCGTCGCTTGTTCCATTCGATCGAGGGGCTGGCGCTGAGCGACCAGGCCTTGAGCGCGATGGCGCGCGCCCAGGGCTGGGACAGCCGGGCGCTGCTGGGGCCCGAGCAGCCGAGCAAATAACGGCGCCTACTTGGAGCGCCCGTACTTCGCCGTGAAGGTGGCCGCGGCAAGCTTGTTGGCATTGACCATGTAGCCCACCAACGCCGCGGTGCCATCGGGTGGAATGTCGAGCTTGTCAGTCTTCAGTGCGTAGACCGTGAACACATAGCGGTGCGGCTTGTCGCCCTTCGGCGGACAGGCGCCGCCGAATCCCGGCGCCCCGAAGTCGGTACGTCCCTGTGCGCTTCCGGCAGGCAGGTCTTTGCCATCGGGCAAGCCGGCCCCTTCCGGCAACCCGGTGGCGGTCGCCGGGATGTTGTAGACCACCCAATGCCACCAGCCCGACCCGGTCGGTGCATCCGGGTCGTACACCGTCACGGCGAAGCTCTTGGTGTCCTTGGGCGCGCCGCTCCACGTCAGCGCGGGCGACACGTTCTTGCCCGTGCAGCCGAAGCCGTTGAAGACCTGGGCCTCGGTGAGCATGCTGCCGGGCTTGATGCTCGGACTGGTCAACGCGAAGCCGGCGCCGTGCGCGAGCGATACGCACATTGCCAACCCGGCGGCAAAAGAGGTCGAACGCAACGTCGAAAGCATCATCACTTTTCCCCTTTCGAGCAAGGGGGCCTCATGCCGCCCATGGTCTTGAAGTGTATGGCCGCGGCATCTAAAAAGGGGCTCCGCGCAGAAGGCTTTTCTTGCCATTGAATGTCAGCTCGCGGCGTTCCTTGAAATCCAGCAGCCTCGTGTTGCGGTCGGCGGCCAACGAGACGAGGTAGTCCACTGCTTCATGCTCTTTTGACCAGGTCGCCGCGACCAGTCTGGGCGGACTGTGTTCCAGGTCAATGGCGACAAAGCGGCCGGCAGCATGGCGTTCGAACCCGATCGGAATGTCGATCCCCATCTCCTTGCAGTAGTCTTCAATGCTGGTTTTGTAACGCTCGAACATGGGCTACTCCTTGGTTGGGATGCTCTTGCCAGCTTGGGATCCATCACGAGGATCCGTCACCACTCAAAACAACCCAGACGGTGCGCGCGAGGATCTTCATATCCAGCCACAGCGACCACTCGGATGCATAGCGGGTGTCAAGGGCAACGCGTTCGGCATAGGGCAGCCGGTTTCGGCCGCTCACCTGCCACAGGCCGGTGATGCCGGGGCGCATTTGGCAGTAGTGATCCCAGCTCCGACCGTACAGGCTGCGCTGGCGAACCATGCAGGGACGGGGCCCGACCAAACTCATGTCGCCCTTCAACACATTGAAGAACTGCGGCAATTCGTCGAGACTGAGTTTTCTGATCACGCGCCCCACGCGCGTGATCCGCGGATCGTTGTCGAGCTTCTGGAATTTTTCCCACTGCGCGCGCGCCGAGGCGTCGCGCGCCAGATGACGCTCGAGCAGCGCATCGGAGTTTTCAACCATCGAGCGGAACTTGTAACACCGAAAGGCATGCCCACCTTGCCCCAGCCGGTGCTGCCAGAAGTGCACCGGGCCGGCCCTTGCAGCGAGCACGGCCACCGCCACGACAACGTACAGCGGCCCAAAGAATACGAAAAACGCCAGAGCGCCAACGATGTCCACGCCGCGTTTCAGCGCGCGCTGGACGGGCGTGAGGCAATAGGGCCTGGCGATGTCCCGCCGCGGACTGTCCAGATCGAACCGGTGCGGCGGTTCGTCGGGCATGGCGATAGAGGGCAAATAATCAGGGCGCATCAGCGGACGAAACCGAGTTGGTAGAAATGTGAACTTGTCCCATACGCCCCTTGTCGCCGATCTCCAGTGCCGCGCGTGTAAGAAGAAAGCCACCAGATATGAAATCGTCGCCTCAACGTGCAACCGGAAGTAGCGTGAGTGGAGGCCCAGCAAACCAGGATCCCGAACTGTTGCGCCGGCTGCTGCGCGCGAAGGACCGAATGGACGGCGCATCGCACAAGGAATGGCCCGTGCGGCGGCTGGCGGAGGTGAGCGGCGTCTCCGAGGCCCACTTCGCGCGATCGTTCAAGCAGGCGTTCGGCATCCCGCCGCACCGGTACCTGCTCACACGGCGTATCGAGCGGGCGATGGCGCTGCTTCGCGAAACCGATCTGTCCGTCACGGACATCGCCTTTGATACGGGCTGGGCGAGCCTGGGCACCTTCGGGCGCACCTTCCGCGACATCACCGGCGATAGTCCGAGCGCGATCCGGACGCGCGGCAGGGTGACGGCGCACAAACTCGGCCGGGTGCCCGCCTGCATCGTCAGCGCCGCGCACCGACCCGACCTCACGACCGCAGTTTCGGAGAAGCGAGGCCAGGCAACCGACGGTACAAACGAGCCCGAACAACAGGAGATCCCATGATTCAGGGCATAGAAGTAGTCGGTCTGTACGTGCACGATCAGGATGAAGCGCTCGCGTTTTATGTCGAGAAGCTTGGATTCCGCGTCCACACGGACGTGGCAAATGGCGACTATCGCTGGCTCACGGTGCAGCACCCGGAGCAGCCGTCGTTCCAACTCGGCCTGTTCACGCCCGGGCCCCCGGTGCTCGATGCAGCGACGGCGCAGACGGTGCGCGCGATCGTGGCCAAAGGCGCCATGCCGCCGCTCGTGCTGACCGTGGACGACTGCCGTGCGGCCTACGACCGGATGCTTGCCCTGGGGGTGGAGTTCACGCAGGAGCCGGTGGATCGCTACGGCACCGTGGACGCGGGCTTTCGCGACCCGTCTGGGAACGGGTGGAAGATGATCCAGGGGCGCCGCTGAGGAGGTCAGCTGGAGCTGGGTTGCACGGTTTCGGGGGGAGTTGCCGGGCGTGCGCAGTTCCGCTACTGTCTGGCAAGCTACACCGCCGAAAACCGGAGAAACCGGTGTTGCGGAGGCTCACAGCCGCTGTTTCTGATTGAGCGCAACTTTGCCGAAAAACTCGACCTCAATGCCGAAGGCATCGCTGCGATTTCGAAGATCAATGGCGAGACGGGGGTCAACTGGCTGTTCTCATTCCTGAGTGCAGACAAGCGCAAGACCTACTGCCTGTACGAAGCGACGCCGACTTCGCGCTCGGTCAGTCCGCAGGGGAAGGCCGGCCGCGGCGCGGCGACGGCTTCGGCAAGTGCGGTGATGCGCGGCGTCAAGGCATTCATGCCCAGCGCAGTGCTTTCGGCCAAGGCATCGGCAAGCAGGGCACGGGCCCCATCAAGATCGCCGGCGGACGCACGCCGATGCAGCATCACGGCATACGCGTAGCGGCTGTGCGCCAGCCAGGCGCGCCAAGCAGTTCGTGGTCCATCGCCAGCGCGGCCTCGAAGTGGCGCTTGGCCACCTCCCACTGCCGCATCACGGTGGCCAGTCGACCCAGCAAGCGGTCGGCCGAGCCCAGGCAAGGCCCGCCCGAGTCAGCCACGAGGTTGGTGCCGGCGTGGCCCTTCAGCAACGGGTACAGCAGCGAAGCACGCGCGGCGTCGTCGAGGTAGAGACTGACCTCGGCGGCGAACATGGCAATCGTCCATCGTGCTGGTTTCCGGCGGCGCCGCCAACACCTGGCGCCAGGACGGGCCTTCGAATTGCGCCTGGCACTCGGGCTGCATGTCCAGTTCGGCATACAGGAGGGCCAGCCCGGGCTGCGAGATCTGCGCCTTGGGCGTGGTTCCCACGAAGTGCTGCAGCAGCGCCAGCGCCTCGCGCAGTCGGCCTTGCTCGCGCCGCAGGCAGAACATCTGCATGCCATATGCACCCACTGCCAGATGCTCGGCGACGCGCCGACCGAGTTCCAGCGCCTGGGCGGCCCAGGCTTCGGCGTCGGCGAAGCGGCTTTCGGTGATGGCCGCTGCTTCAGCGCTTCCGCGATGCCCCAGGCTTCGGGTCGCAGGGGGTTTTTGCGCCGCCGTCATTGCAGAAACCATTTGAATTTACGCAATATCAAACTAAAGTTCTGCTCAATCACTTGGGCTGTCATGGCGACTCGCAGATACACCCCCAGAAAGCGGCTCGCGCAGGTGTCGGAGCGACGCCAGCGCGTTACTGCAGCAACAGCCCAGTTGCACGCAGCGAAGGGGCCGCTTGCCACGAGCTACGCAGATATCGCGCAGCGCGCGGGCGTCTCGGTGCCCACCGTGTACAGCTATTTCCCCACGCAGGCTGCCCTGATGACCGCGTGCACGGGCCATGTTGCAGACCGCGCTCCACCTCTGCCGGTGGGCGCAATTCTGGCTGCGCCCGACTTGCACGCAGCCGCAACGACGCTGGTCGCGGCCATGGATGCGTTGCACGCCTATGTCGAGCCTTGGGCCGCCTGGCGCCAGGAGCTGGTCATCCCGTTTCTCGAGGAGTTGCGAACCACCCGCCGCGAGCAGTTGACGGCGCTGCTGGTGCGGCTGCTCTCGCAGCACTGCAAGGGTTCTCAGGCGGTGCACGCGGCCACTTGGGAGTCGCTGTTGTCCTTCGATCTGTGGCAGCGGCTCGTGCAGCAGCACGCGCTGCCGCGTGCCCGCGTGCGCGCACTCCTCATCGACCTGTTGCTGGCTGCGCACGGACCCCGAGCCAGCGACACCCAGTCCCCCGGTCCGCGGAGACGACCATGAACACCCCAACAGCATCGATCACCGAGATTGCACCCGACATCCACCGCATCAGCGTGGCCATGCCACCGGAATTCATTCCCGGGGGCTTTTCGTTCAATCAGTACCTGCTGGTAGACGAGCGCCCATTGTTGTTCCACACCGGCCCGCGCAAGCTGTTTCCACTGGTACGCGCGCAGATCGAGAAGGTGCTGCCACTCGAACAACTGCGCTACATCGCCTTCTCGCACGTCGAGGCCGACGAGTGCGGCGCGCTCGCGGAGTTTCTGGCGGCCGCACCGCAGGCGCGGCCGGCGTGCAGCGACATCGCAGCCATGGTGTCGATCCGCGACATGGTCGACGTCGAGCCGGTCGCACTGACTGACGGGCAGCCGCTCGATACGGGGCGCCACAAGCTCGTGTGGCAATCCGTGCCCCACCTGCCGCACGGGTGGGAGTGCGGCTACTTGTTCGATGAATCGTCCAGGACATTGTTCTGCGGCGACCTGTTCACCCAGCCCGGCATGGGTGAGAAGGCGCTCGTCCACGAAGACATCGTGGAATCGAGCGAGGCCTTCCGCAGGGGCATGGACTATTTCTCCCACAGCCTGAACGCGCCGCCACAGATCGAAAAGCTGGCGCGGCTGAACCCCGAGACGCTGGCCTGCATGCACGGCAGTGCCTGGTCTGGCGACGGCGCCGCACATCTGCGCAAGCTTGGCCGCTCGCTGGCAGCAAGCCCAGCGTGATCCGAGGCGCCTGAATCGCCTGCGGGATTCCACCAAGGTTTTGCACCCGCCGGTGCGGCGCATACTCGCAACAGAGCCGCTCGCCGGCCCCTTCGGGGTTCAGGGCGACTGTCAGGAGACACGCATTGCAGCGAACCGACATTGCCAACCCGGCCTATTTCCACAAGGTCGTCGATTGCCAGTACGCCTGCCCGGCGCACACCCCCGTCCCAGAATACATCCGCATGATCGCGCAGCGCCGCTATAGCGACGCCTACATGATCAACTGGGTTTCCAACGTCTTTCCGGGCATCCTCGGGCGCACCTGCGACCGGCCTTGCGAGCCGGCCTGCCGGCGCGGGCGGGTGGAGGAAAGCAATGCCCAACATCCCGAACCGGTGGCGATCTGTCGGCTCAAGCGCGTCGCGGCCGACATGAAGGACGACGTGCGGGCACGCATGCCGAAGCTCGAGCCGAAGAACGGCAAGCGTGTGGCCTGCGTCGGCGCGGGGCCCGCCTCGCTCACCGTCGCGCGCGACCTGGCGCCGCTGGGCTACGAAGTGACGGTGTTCGATGGCGAAGCCAAGGCCGGCGGTTTCATCCGCACGCAGATACCGCGCTTTCGCCTGCCGGAATCGGTAATCGACGAGGAGACGGGCTACATCCTGGATCTGGGCGTCGAATTCCGCAGCGGCGAGCGCATCGGCTCGATGAAGGCTTTGATGGCCGAGGGGTGGGACGCGATCTTCGTCGGCTGCGGCGCGCCGCGCGGACGTGACCTGGACGCGCCCGGCCGCAAGGAAGCGGCAGCCCACATCCACATCGGCATCGACTGGCTCAATTCCGTTTCCTTCGGCCACGTCAGCAGCATCGGCCAGCGCGTGATCGTGCTGGGCGGCGGCAATACGGCGATGGACTGCTGCCGATCGGCCCGCCGCCTGGGTGGCACCGACGTGAAGGTGATCGTGCGCAGCGGCTTCCAGGAGATGAAGGCCTCGCCCTGGGAAAAGGAAGATGCCCAGCACGAAGGCATTCCGATCCTCAACTTCCATGTGCCCAAGGCCTTCGTCCACGAGGATGGCAAGCTGCTGGGCATGCGTTTCCAGATCGTCCGGGCCGAGTACGACGAGCAGGGCCGCCGCAAACTGGTGCCCACCGGCGAGCCGGACGCGTACTTCGAATGCGACGACGTGCTGGTGGCGGTGGGGCAGGAAAACGCCTTCCCGTGGATCGAGCGCGATTGCGGCGTCGCCTTCGACAAGGAGGGCCTGCCGACGCTGGACAAGAACACCTTCCAGTCCACGGTGCCCCGAATCTTCTTTGGCGGCGACGCGGCCTTCGGCCCCAAGAACATCATCACGGCCGTGGCCCATGGCCACGAGGCTGCGGTCTCCATCGACAAGCTGCTGCGTGCCGAACCGGTCTACGTTCGACCGGCGCCCATGACCAACCTGGTGTCGCAGAAGATGGGCATCCACGAGTGGAGCTATGACAACGACACCTCGAACGACCTGCGTTACAAGGTGCCCTGGGCCAAGGCCGAGACGGCGCTGGCCAGCATCCGCGTGGAGGTGGAACTGGGCTTCGACGCCGCAACCGCCTTCAAGGAGGCCGAGCGCTGCCTGAACTGCGACGTGCAGACCGTGTTCGTCGAGA
>JBDUCH010000171.1:0-8551 GCA_040003555.1 Variovorax sp.
CCACGTGGCGCTGGTAGTACGGGTCGTGGAACAGCGTCTCGCGGATGCCGTAGACCCGATCCTTGAGCATGCCCTTGCTCTCGAAGAACAGCGTGGCCAGCGGAAAGCCGCGCTCGTGGTTCTCGCGCGGGATCAACTTGTAGATGCAGTCGTCCGTGAAGAACTCGGGCCACAGATCCCAGTTGCCGGAGTCGACGGACTGCGCATAGTCGGCGTAGAGCCGGGCGATGGCGAAGTAGTCCTCGAAGGCGATGCGCAGAGGCGCGGTAGCGGCACTGCCGCCTTTTGCGATGTCGGTCAGGTCGTTCATCTCAGGCCTCCATCACTTCGCGCCAGTACGCGTACATACCGCGGATCAGCGTCTCGGTAACCATGTGGTCGGTGTCACCGACCTCGCGCCCGCCGAGCTCGGCCAGCGTCCGGTGGTAGGGCTTCTGCTCGAAGCCTTGCTGCGAAAACTCGATGACCTCGCCATCGTCGGCCGAGACGAAGCCGGCCGGGCCGAAGAGGTTGGCCTGGCGCAGGCGGCGCTGCGTCATGTCCTCGGTGTCGTCCTCGAAGCCGAAATGCGTCCACACGAAGTCGAACGATCCGTGGCCATCGGGCTGGATGTGACGCGTCGAGACGCTGTTGACCTGCTGCTGGAAGATGATGCTGGGAAACACTGTCATCATCACGGCGGTCGGGCCGCCCCACCACGGCTCGGGCACGATGTCGAGAAAGCGCGGGTCGTTCAGCGCCATGCTTTCCTTGAAGCTGGACACCTGCGTGACCTGTTCCGCCTTGCCCGCGCTGCCGCGCGTCGAGATCATCGCTGCGTGGCGATGCTTCGCGTCCATCTTCAGTTCGCTCTTGTTGTCGGCGCGCCAGAGGCCGAAGGTGACGAACCAGGTGTGCAGCAGGCCCGGGTGGTAGGGATCCTTGATGTTCTCCTGCATCAGCTTCCAGTTGCCGGGAATGCGCTGGCGGTTGTAGCCCAGTATCTTCAGCTTGCGGCCATTGAACAGCCGGTCGAAATAGCCGAGGATGACCGGGCCGAGGAAGTCTTCGAGCGATTCGATCTCATGGTCGAAACTGGCGAACACCACGCCACCGCGCGAGGCCACCTTGAGCTTGTTCAGGCCATGGTCGCTGGTCTTGAAGTCGGCCGGCATGCCGCCGTTGACCTTGCCGTCCTGCTTGACGCCGCGGCGAAAGGGCACGCCCTGCAGATCGCCCTGCAGCGTGTAGCTCCACTGGTGGTAAGGGCAGACAAACTCTTTCTTGTTGCCATGGCGTTCGCGGCAGAACTGCATGCCGCGGTGGGCGCAGACGTTCTCGACCACGCTGATGCCGCCGTCGGCATCGCGAACCAGAATCACCGAGCGCTCGCCGACGACCGTGCGCTTGAAATCGCCGGCGTTCGGGATCTCCGCCTCGAGGCCGACGTAGTTCCAGTGCTTCGTGTAGAAAAAGCGCTCCAGCTCTTTCTTGTGCTGATCCGGATCCGTGTAGGCCATGAAGGGAATCCGGCTCGTGCCTTCGGATTCCCAATGGAGCTGGATGGGAAAGGTACCGGTGGTTGCGGTCATCGTTCGTCTCCTGCGTTGTGGATGTTGGGAGCCCGGCGGCTCAGGCCTGCACGGTGACCGTGATGCCGGCCAGCCCGGCGACGTCGCCCTGCATCACGTCGCCCGCCACGACCGCATTCACGCCTTCGGGCGTGCCGGTCATGATGAGATCGCCGGGCTCGAGCGTCTCGTACTCGGACAGGTAGGCGATGCACTCGGACACCGACCAGATCAGCTTGGCGACGTCCGACGACTGGCGCGCGGCGCCGTTGACGGTGACGCTGATCGCGCCTTCCCCTATGTGGCCGATGTCCGCCGCGCGGGACAGCGCGCCGATCGGTGCCGAGCCTGCGAATGACTTGCCGAATTCCCATGGGCGACCCTTGTCGCGGGCGTCGAGCTGCAGGTCGCGGCGCGTCATGTCCAGGCCGGTGGCATAGCCGTAGACGTGGCTCAGCGCGTCGCCCACGGCGATGTCCCTGCCGCCGGTGCCGATGGCGACGACCAGCTCGATCTCGTGGTGAAAGTTCTTCGTCTTCGGCGGATAGCCGATGTCGACGGGTGCCGAGGCATCGACCGCAGCGTTGGCGGGCTTCATGAAGAAGAACGGCGGGTCGCGATCAGGATCCTTTCCCATCTCGCGCGCATGCGCGGCGTAGTTGCGGCCCACGCAGAAGATCCGGTTGACCGGAAAGCGCTCGGCAATGCCTGCAATGGCGAGCGTCGGGATGGTGGCGGGAGCAATGGCGTAGTTCATGGATGTGCTGGGTGAAATGGGGGAAATCAGGCGCGGTGCTCGCGCCACAGGCCGAGCGCCTGTTGCACGGGCCGGTCCGAATAGCTGAAGAGAATGGCTTCGCTGCCGGCGCGGAACTGGTGGCTGTGCCACGAAGGCACAACGAGCACGTCGTTCTCGGCCAGGCGGAAGGTGCTGCCCTCGACGCTGACTTGGGCGCTGCCGGCAAGGCACACATAGACGGTTCCGTCGGTGCAGCGATATGGCCGGGTCTCGAAGCCGGCCGGGATCAACTGCGAGAACGCGGCCATCGTCGGCATCGGCGAGCGGCCCGTGGCGGGGTTGACGTAGCGCTGCTTGTGGCCGAAGTGCGGATCGGGCGTGCCCCCGGCAATGGCCTTGAGCGATGCCAGTGTTCGTTCCCACGGATACACGAACACCCGGGTCGGATCGGCCGGTTGCTGATAGAAGTCGACCGGCACCATGTTGCTGCCATAGCGCGCGAGCGCATCGCCTTCGGGCCGCGCGACCGGCTGGAAATCGCTTTCGCTCTTCTCGGCGAAGCCCGCATCAAGGAAGCGCACGATCGGGATGTCCAGCCCGTCGAGCCACACCACCGGCTCATTGCCGGTGTTGCCATGGTCGTGCCAGGTCCAGGCCGGCGTGATGATGAAGTCGCCGCGGCGCATCGTCGTGCGCTCGCCATCGACCGCGGTGTAGGCGCCCTCACCATCGAGCACCAGCCGTAGCGCCGATTGCGAGTGGCGGTGGGCCGGTGCCACCTCGCCCGGCAGGATCAGCTGCAGGCCGGCGTAGAGCGACTGGGTGATACAGGACTGGCCTCGCAGCGCAGGGTTCTCGAGGATCAGCACGCGCCGCTCTGCCTCGGCGGCGCTGATCAGCCGGCCGGCCTCCATCACACGGTCGCGCACGTCGGCATACGTCCACTGGTGCGCGACGGCCGGCGAGCGGGGCTGATTCGGCACCAGCGCCCCCAGCACTTCCCACAGCGGGGTCATGCTGTCCGCGCCGATGCGGTCGTAGTAGGCCTTGCGATGCAGGCGGGATTCGGGATCGGGGGTGCTGACGGTCATGAGGAGATCCTTGGGGTTGTCAGGTGCCGCTCGCGTAGAACGCGTCGGCATAGATCTGTTCCGGCTTCACGCCCATCTGTTTGACGCACAACGTGGTCGCCTCGACCATCGGCGGCGCGCCGCACAGGTAGGCGCGGAAGCCTTCGAGGCTTGTCCAGTCGCGCGCGATCGCCTCGGTCACGAGGCCGGTGCGGCACCCGGGTGCCTGGCCCGAGGTGAGCACCACATGCACCTGCAGTTGCGGGTGCTGTCGCTGGAGCTCGTCGAGCCAGGGGCGGCCATAGACGTCGCGCTCGGAACGCACGCCGAAGTAGAGATGGATGGGGTTCTGCATCCCTTCGGCGATCACGCCGCGGATGATCGACAGGATGGGTGCAAGGCCCGTTCCGCCAGCCACGCAGAGCATCGGGCCTTCATGCTTGCGGCGCAGGTAGGCCGAGCCCAGCGGGCCGCTGATGCGCACCGTGTCGCCCACGCTCAGCGTGTCCGCGATGTAGCCGGTGACGCGACCGTCGGCCACCAGGCGCACGTGGAATTCGAGCTCACCGTCGGCCGGCAGCCCCGCCATCGAATACGGCCGGATGTGGTCTGGCGTGAACTGCAGCTGGGCGTACTGGCCGGGCGAAAAATCAAGCGGCTTGGCGGGCTTCAGGCGGATGCGCTTGATGTCGTGCGTCTGCTCTTCGAGTGCCACGACGGTGGCCTTGATGATCTTTGCGGCGTGCACCACGACCTCGTCGGGCTCGGGGATCTCGACGGTGCACGATTCGGTGAGGAAGGTCTGGCAGGCGAGAACATACTCATCCTGAGCGCCGAGCGGCCGCTGCATCTCGCGCCCCGACTCCAGCACATGGCCAGCGACCAGCTTGCAACGGCAGGTGCCGCAGCGCCCCGCCATGCAGCTGTAAGACACCGGGACGTCATTGGCCCGCAGCGCCTCCAGCAGATTGACGCCCGGCGCGACGCTCAGCGTGCGTTGCAGTGGGTGCACCAGAACTTCCATCTTGCCTCGTTTGTCTATTTGTGGCCCTGATGGTCGGCGTCGACAGATAATCAGTCAATACAATGAGATCAATGTGGCAGATCACTGAGATCAATAGTGGATGGAGCCGGAATGGAACTCAAGGACATCGACCTGAACCTGCTGGTGGTCTTCAACCAGCTGCTGATCGAGCGCAAGGTCTCCAAGGTCGCGGAGAACCTCGGCCTCGGCCAGCCAGCGGTCAGCAACGCGCTGGCGCGGCTGCGAAAACTGTTCGATGACGAGCTGTTCCTGCGCACGTCGAGCGGCATGCAGCCCACGCCCTTTGCAGACCAGCTGGCCGAATCGATCGGCTATGCGCTGGGAATGATCCATGGTGCCGTCAATGCGCGAAGCTCGTTCGATCCGGCCATCAGCAAACGCAGTTTCTCCATCGGCATGACGGACATCGGCGAGATCTATTTCCTGCCGCAACTGATGCAGCGCATCCACGAGATCGCGCCGGAGGTTTCCATCAGCACGGTACGCAACACCGCCGTCAACCTGAAGGATGCGATGGAAGCCGGGCACGTGGATCTGGCCATCGGCCTGCTGCCCCAGCTCAAGGGGGGCTTCTTTCAGAGACGGTTGTTCGTCCAGCAGTACATGTGCATGTTTCGACGGGGCCATGCGCTCGACAAGAAGCGATTGCTGCAGTCGGACTTCTTCGCGGCGGATCATCTGGCCGTCGTATCGGCCGGCACAGGCCACGGGCAGGTCGATGAAATCCTCGACAGCAGTTCATCGCACCGGCGGGTCAAGCTGACGGTGCCCCACTTCGTCGCGATCGGTCACATCCTGCAGTCCACCGATCTCATCGCGACGGTGCCCGAGCGCCTGGCCGAACGCATGGCCAAGCCCTTCGACCTGCGGTATCTCCCCCACCCGGTGAAGTTGCCGCAGATTTCGATCAACATCTTCTGGCATGCGAAGTACCACAAGGATCCCGCCAACCAATGGCTGCGCAGCCTGATCGTCGAGCTGCATGCAGACCAGGGTGCTGCGGTCTGAGGAGCACTTCTGCCCTGCGCCTTTCAGCGCACGCTGGACTCGTGGTTCAGCCCGATCACCAGGCTCTTGATGCGATCGCTGCCGCTGCCGGTGCGCGCGGCGCTTACGTCGATGCTGATCAGCGGCGTCAGGCTGAAGCGCGCGCCGATGCGCGAGGTCCAGAGGCCGTAGGCGCGGTTGCGTTCGGCGATCAGCGAGACGGTGTCGTTGATCGCCCACTCGGCCTGCGCGCCGCCGCGGCCGGTGCGCACCCCGGTGCCGGTGGCCCAGTCGGTGCCGAGATTGGCGTGGAGCTGCAGGCTGTCGAGCGCGCGCCAGGTCACCGGCAGCAGGAGTTGTCCGCCGGCGCGGCCGCCGCGCGTCACATCGAAGGTCGCGCTGGCCGACATTGCGGCTGAAACCCGGGCGTCGGCGCCCTGGCCGTAGAACGTCCACTTGAGCTGCGGGCCGACGTAGGTGGTGGCTCGCTCGCCGGACGTGGAGAAGCGGTCGACATTGAGGCCCAGCTCGACCGGCCCGACGCGGCAGGCCGGGCCCAGGTGCAGACCGTGAGTGGCGGGACTGCTGCCAGCGCGACTGACCCAGGCTTCGTACTGGCATTGGCCGGGGTCGAGCGTGCCCGCGTCATCGACGTCGAAGTGCCCGCCGGCCTGCACGCCCGCAGCCAGCAATGCAGCAGTTGCCGGCAACCATCTCCGAAGTGTTTTCGTGCAGTTGTTCTTCATCGCCTGCCTTCCCGTTTCGGGGCATTCTAGGAGGCGCAGATGGCGATCCGGTGAACCTTAAATCTCGAATTGCGGCTGCAGTTCGCGGATGCGCTTCATGGCCACGCCGGCAGCGGCGGTGCGGGTTTCGACGCCGAGCTTCACGTATACGCGCTCGAGGTGCTTCTTGGCGGTGGCCGGGCTGCTGCCGAGGATCTCGCCGATGTCGCGGTTGGTCTTGCCCTTGACCACCCAGTACAGCACCTCGGCCTCGCGCATCGTGAGCTTGAGGCTCAGGCTCATGGCCTCGATCACGCCGGTGTCGGAGACCTCGCGCATGATGATCATCCACTCGGCGCCGTCGTCGTCGTGGCCGGTCTGCTGGTGCAGCCGCAGGTTAAGGCGGCTCGCGCCCTGCTCGATGGCGAGCACCGGCGGCTCGATCTGGTCGGCCGTGCCCGGCAGGTGCTGGCGCAGCCAGTCGAGCACGGCGGCGGGCGTTTCCGGGGCGCTGGTGCCGCAGTAGCGCTGCAGCAGTGCGCGCGCCAGCGAGGTCTGCCAGATCAGGCGGCCCTCGGGCATGCGCACCGTGATGCTGGCGTAGCCGAAGGCATCGAGCGCATTGCGGGCCTGGCCGGCCTGGCGCGCCGACTGCCGTGCCTGGCGCGCGCCCTGCAGGTGCACGTTCATGCGTGCCAGCACCTCTTTCGGCTTGATCGGCTTGGTGACGTAATCGACGCCGCCGGCTTCCAGCGCGGCCACCAGGTGCTCGGTCTCGGTGAGACCGGTCATGAACACGATCGGGATGTGCGCCGTGGCCGGGTCGGCCTTGAGCCGGCGGGCGACCTCGAAGCCGTCGATGCCGGGCATCATCGCGTCGAGCAGCACGATGTCGGGCCGCGCCTGGGCCGCGCGCTGCAGCGCCTGCTCGCCGCTGGTGGCGACCAGCACGGTGTAGCCCGATTCGTCGAGCGCGTCGTGCAGCACGGCGAGGTTGTCAGGCACGTCGTCGACGATCAGCACCAGGTCGGCGTTGCTCGCGATGCTTCTGGCCAGCCCGCTCACGCTTGCTCCAGGCGCGCGGGGGCGCAATCAATTTTCTCGAACTGGAACTGCCGCGCGAGCGCGCGCTGCACCGCAGTCCAGGCGGCGCACTCGGGCTCGGCAGCATCGATGTCGTCGAGCTGGTTCATGACGCCGCGAAAGTAACCCAGCCCGATGGCTTCTTCCAGCGCCAGCAGCCGGGCCACAGAAGGCCGCACCTTTGGGAGGACCGAGGGTGGCGCAGCCGCTACCACAGCACGGTCCGTCCACCGCAGCGCCAGCCGGCGCTCCAGCCAGTCCAGCAGTTCGGTGTGGCGCACCGGCTTCACGAAAAAGTCTTCGGGCGTGATGCCCACGTCGTTGTCGAGCCGCTTGTCGAACGCGTTGGCCGAAACGATCGCCACCGCCGTTTCGGGCAGGCCGACGCGCTGGGCGCGGCGAATCGTTTCCCAGCCGTCGATGCCGGGCATCGCGAGGTCCACGAACATCGCATCGGGCCGGTAGCCGGCGGCGATCAGGTCGAGTGCATCATGGCCGCTGGCGGCGGTGCGCAGTTCGAAGCCCAGCGGCGTGAGCACCTGGCTCAGCAGTTCGCGATCGGCCTCCTCGTTGTCGACCACCAGCAGGCGGCGGCGCACGCCTTCGTAGCCGCGCCGCGCGCGTTGCACCGGCAGCGGCGCGGGCGCAACGTGCACGGGCGCCTCATGCACGCGCGGCAGGAACAGCCGCAGCCGGAACACCGAGCCGCGGCCGGGCGTGCTGTGCACCTTCATCTCGCCGCCCATCAGGTCGGTCAGCATCTTCGCCATGGTCAGCCCGAGCCCGGCGCCCGGTGCGCCCGTGGTGCCGCGGGCGAAGGGCTCGAAGATCATGTCGAGGTCGGCCGCCGGCATGCCCGGCCCGGTGTCCTCGATCTCGACCGCGGCGAACTCGCGCGCGTAGCGCAGCCGCAGCGTGACCTGGCCCGTGCTGGTGAACTTGATCGCGTTGCCCAGCAGGTTGATGAGGATCTGCCGCACGCGCTTTTCGTCGGCGCGCACCAGCGGCGGCATTTCGCCGGTCGGCTCGAAGCGGAAGGCCAGGCCCTTCTCGGCCGCCTGCAGCTCGAACATGTCGGCCAGCTCCTGCATGACTTCGGCAAAGGCCATCGGCCGCGCGTTCAGCGTGAGCTTGCCGGCCTCGATGTGCGCGATGTCGAGCGTGCCTTCGATCAGCGACAGCAGATGCTCGCCGCCGCGCTTGATCACGGCCACCGCCTGGCGCCGGTGCGGCGGCACCGAAGCGTCTTCGCCCATCAGTTGCGCATAGCCCAGGATGCTGTTGAGCGGCGTGCGCAGCTCGTGGCTGATGGCGCTGATGTAGCGGCTCTTGGCCTGGTTGGCCTGGTCGGC
>JBDUCH010000172.1:0-8494 GCA_040003555.1 Variovorax sp.
CAGCCGGCGCGCATGTACTACCTCGACACGCCGCGTTTCCAGCTGCATGTGCGCTTCGTGCGCGACACCGGGCTGGCGCCGCATGCCGGCAAGCGCGTGATCGACCAGAACTACCTGCGGCCCGATCGCCGCTTTCTGTTCGGCACATTGAGCTGGCAGCAGAACATCAGCGCCTTCACTTATGAGTTCTGGGAGGGCGACCAGCTCACGGCGCCGCTGCTGAAAGAGGCCGACCGAGCGGTCAAGGCCACGTTCCAGTTCGCGCCGGTCAAGCTCAAGACCAACTCCACGCTGCATGAGCGCCGCGCCCGCGAAACCGACACCGACTTCGTGAGCCAAGAGGCGTTGATCCGCGAGCAGCCTTACCTGCCGCTCAACATCGGCCGCGCGATCGGGCGCGTGCGCATCGTCGAGCAGGCTTCAGGCGTCAACGCGCTCACGCCCGCCGACATCGCGGTGCTGAAGCAGGTGCCGATCAGCCTGCCGCCGGTCGCCGGGGTGGTGACCGAGCGGCCGTCCACCGCGCTGTCGCATGTGAACCTGCTGGCCAAGGGCTGGGGCATTCCGAATGCCTACCTGCGCGGTGCGGCCAGCGTGCTGCGGCCCTATGAAGGCCGGTGGATCGAACTGCAGGTGAACGCCGCAGGCCACACGGTGCGGGCGCTGTCGGCCGACGAGGTCGCGGCGCGGCCGGCGCGCAGCGCGCCCGCGACGCCGGCATCGACCGTGCTGACCTTGCGGCCCGACCTGCGTGAGCAACGCCTGCTGCCGTTGGCGGCGCTGCGTGCGCGCAGCAGCACGCATTGCGGTGTCAAGGCGGCCAATCTGGGTGCGATGCAGGCGGCGAAGATCCCGATGACCTCCGTGCCCGATGGCTTCTGCATCCCGTTTGCGCAGTACGATCGTTTCATGCGCGACAACGGCCTGGCCCCACGGCTCGCGCAGCTTCAGCAACTGCCGGGCTTCAAGACCGATCCGCAGGCGCGCCAGAAAGCGCTGGCGCAACTGCGCGACGAGATCGTCCAGTGGCCGGTCGAGGCCGCCACCTCGGCGGCCTGGCGCGCGCGCTGGCAATCGCAACTCGGCGGTGGCGGGGTGTTCGTGCGCAGCTCGTCCAACTCGGAAGACCTGCCGGGCTTCAGCGGCGCCGGCCTCTACACCACGGTGCCGAACGTCAAGACCGGCGATGCGCTCGAGCTCGCGGTCAAGAAGGTCTGGGCCTCGGTGTTCAACCCCGAGGCATGGGAAGCCCGCTCGGCGGCCGGTTTCGGCGCCGACGCGGTGTTGATGGGCGTCTTCGTGCAAACCGCGATCGATTCGACCAACGCCGGCGTGCTGATCACGCGAGACCCGTTCGACGCCCGGCACTATCACGTGACCTACATCTCCGCCAAGCGCGGCATCGGCATCCGCGTGGTCGAGGGCCAGCGCGTGGCCGAGCAGGTGATGTACTCGAGCTGGTCGAAGGCGATCCAGGTGCTGAGCCGCTCCGCCGAAAACACCTCACTGCAGCTCGACCAGGCCGGCGGCGTGAAGGAAGTGCCGGTCGAGCCCGGGCGCAACGTGCTCACCGACGAACTGGTGCTCAAGCTCGCCGGTGTCGGTGCGGCCGTCAAACGCGTGTTCAATGGCGTCGACCAGGACATCGAATGGGCCACGGTCGGCGACCGCATGGTGCTGCTGCAGGCCCGGCCGTATGTAGAGCGCAGCGCGCCGCCGCGCTGAAGCGTCAGCAGGCGCGCGGGTGCGCGAGAAAGAAGCGCAGCATTTCTGCACTCGCGTCGACGCCGTTCGGCTCGGTGTAGCTGCCCTGGCTGCTGCCGCCGGACCAGGCGTGGCCTGTGCCGTGCAACAGCCAGTGCTCGACCGCATTGCGGCCTTCGCTGGCCGGGTAGTCGGAGCGCGTGAAGGCGCGGCCTGCAGCCGAGCGGCCTTCGGAGACCTCGCCGTCGCTTGCGTCGGCGCCGCGCGCCGCGCTCACCACGGCCGCGCCATTGCGCGGGTGCACGGTCGAATCCGCATCGCCGTGGAACACGATCACCGGCGGCATCGTGCCGTTGCCAGGCGGCGGTCTGGCCGCGCCGTTGCGCATCGCGCCCAGCGCCGACATCACGTCGGTGGCTGCGCCTGTCGGCAGGCCCGAGTGCACGCCGACTGCGGCGAACAGTTCGGGGTAGCCGCGGCCCAGGATATCGGCCATCGCACCGCCGGCCGACAGGCCGGCGACGTAGACGCGTGCCGGATCGATCGCCTCGCTCGCCGTCACGAACTGGGTCAGCGCCGCCAGCAGGGCCGGCTCGCCGCGACCGCGCTGCTGGTGTTGCGGCTTGAACCAGTTCCAGCAGCCCTGTGCGTTGGCATGCTGCGTCTGCGCCGGGTAGAGCACCGCGAAACCCTTGGCGCGCGCCAGATCGTTCATGCGCGTGCCGGCGGCGAAATCGGCCGGATTCTGGCTGCAGCCGTGCAGCATCAGCACGAGCGGCATCGGCGTGGCCGTCGCGCCCGGCGCACGCGGCGGCAGGTAGAGCTTGTAGGCCAGCGTGCGGCCGCCGTGGGCAAAGCTGCCGTCGCGCCATTGCTCGGGCCCGGCTTCACCGATCTCTGCGGCTTCGGCTGGCTCGACGTACGCGAATTCGGCGTCGGCATGGACGTCGGCCGAGGTCGAGTCGATCACTCGGACTTCGGCTTCGATCACATCGGCCTCGTGCGCAACAGGGGCGGGCTTTGACGCCGGTTGGGGGCGATCCGTCTGCGGCGTGCCGATGTGCAGTGCGCGCTGGATCGCCTCGGTTGCGGCGTGCAGGCTGCCGTTGCGGGTGAGCCGGGTGGCTTCTTTCATCAGGCGTTGAAACAGGGGGTTCATGAGGGATTTGCTTTCAATGGATTCGGCCGGCCAGCGCGGCCTTGACCGCGGGGCTGGCCTGGAGTGCGCCGAGCACGGTGATGGACTGGATCGTGGCGAGCGCGAGTTCGGCTGGCACATCGGTGGCGATGCTGGCCAGGCCGAGCACGCGGATGTCGAGGGCCTGGCCGGCCGCCCGTGCCGCCTCGAGTTCCGCGACGCCGAAGCTTTGCAGCCCCAGCACAAGCGTTTTCCGGGCCACCACCTGCTTCACCGCGTCGCTGTGCGTGGTGAGCTGGTTGCGGATCGCGGTCCGGATGAAGTCGGTGCGGTTCGAGTAGAAACCTTCGCTCACGAGCAGGTCGATCTGCCCGAGATCGACGTAGCCGAGGTTGATGGTGATCTTTTCAGCCTCGGGCGGCTTGGCGCGCTGGACGGCAGGAATGGTGGGGGTTGGCATCGCACCATCCTAACACCATCCAGGTAGATGGTGATGGGATGGCTTTCGGATGGTTTTAGCCGTAGAGGTATTTCGGCAGCCAGAGCGTGAGGCCGGGCCAGATGTACATGAACACCATGCAGAGAATCACGATCAGCATGTACGGCATCATTCCCGCGAAGATCTGGTTGAAGGCCCCATCACCATTTCGCACCGAAGGACTGATCCGACCATGACTTCCCCCGAATTCCTCCCCGCCGACGGCTACGCCGGCGACATCACGCCCGCCCAGGCTGCGCGGTGGGTGGCCAGCGGCGATGCCGTGCTGGTCGATGTGCGCACCGACGCCGAGCGCGAATGGGTGGGCTATGTGCCGGGTGCGGTACCACTGGCATGGAAGCAGTGGCCCGGCATGGCGCTGAACGCCGGTTTCGATGAAGGCCTGCGCGCTGCGGTGCCTGCGGGGCAGAAGGCAGTGCTCCTGTGCCGCAGCGGCGTGCGCTCTATCGCGGCCGCCAGACGCGCGACCGAACTGGGCATCGAGGCCTACAACATCCTCGAAGGTTTCGAGGGCAACCCCGACGAAAACGGCCAGCGCGGCCACACCGGCGGCTGGCGGCATCGGGGCCTGCCGTGGAAGCAGAACTAGGCTGCTTCCAGCACCCGGTTCACTTCAGCGGGGGAATGCGGAGCTTCTGGCCCGGGTAGATCTTGTCCGGGTGGCTGAGCATCGGTTTGTTGGCCTCGAAGATTGCGTTGTACTTGTTGGCGTCGCCGTAGTACTTCTTCGAAATGGCCGAGAGGGTGTCGCCCTTCACCACGTCGTGGTACTGCGCGGGGTCGGCGGCCGGCGCGGTGAGGTCGTTGTCGACACCGGTCACATTGGCCACGTTGCCGGCTGCGAGCGCGGCTTTTTCGCTGGCCTCCTGCGTGGGTGCTGCGCCCGCGAGCGTCACCTTGCCGCTGGCGCCGTCAAAGGTCACGGCCAGGTTGGTCAGCCCGAGGTTCTGCTTTTCGATGTAGTTCTTGATGGCCGCTGCCGCGGCGGCATTGGCATCGGCCGGTGCCGTGGCGGCCTGGGCCGACGATCCGCCGAACAGCTTTTCGCCGGCTTCCTTGATGAAACTGAGCAATCCCATGCTTCTCTCCTTGTATGTTGGGAGGGCTGAGGATCGTCGAATTCAGCGGCCCGGGCTGTCGGCCGGCGCGCCGTTCGCGCAAGCAAGTGCAAGCGCCGGGCGCCGGCTTCAGGCCGTGAGAACGATCTTGCCGGCGCGTCCGGGCGTGTCGCTCGCAGTCGCGGCTTCGGCCGCACGGGCGATGTCGAATGCGGCCTCGACCGGGAGCTTGAGCGCACCGGTGGCTACCGCTTTCATCAGTTCGCCGATGAGCCGGCCGAGCTCGGCCGGCGGCGTACTCTCGCTGCGCTTGGCGCCCCAGAAGCCCTTGACCGTGGCCTGCTTGAAGATCAGGTTGTCGGCGCCGATGACGAGCGGCTTGCCCGACATGGCACCGAACGAGATCAGCGTGCCGCCCACGGCCATCACGTTGGCCACCTGGTTTGCCGCGTCGCCACCGATCGAGTCGACCGCGCGCAGGATCGGTGCGCCCCCGGTGATTTCGGCAACACGCTTTTCCCAGCCGGGCTGTTCGGTCGACACGCCGTTGGCGATGCCCAGCGCTTCCAGTTCCGCTACGCCCGCGTCGCGTCGCACCAGGTTCACGACGCGGATGCCGCGCGCCTGCGCGAGCCCTGCCACGGTCTTGCCGACCGCACCGTTGGCGGTGTTCTGCACCATCCATTCGCCGGCTTTCAACTGCAGATCCTCCAGCAACATCGCGGCGCTCAGCGGCATCGCGATGAGCTGGCAAGCCGCTTCGTCGGGCAGTGCGTCGGGCACGGCAATGAGCTTGGCTGCCGGTGCCAGGAAGAACTCGGCCCAGGTCGCGCTGGCGCCGGCCATCATCACGCGCTGGCCCTTGGCCGGCGCGGTGACACCTTCGCCCAGTGCATCGACGACGCCGACCGCCTCGGTGCCCGGTGTGGCCGGCAGCGGGGGCTTGTAGCCGTAGACGCCGCGCACGATGGCCAGGTCGTGGTTGTGGATCGGCGACATGGTCATGCGCACGCGCACCTGGCCCGCGCCGGGCTCGGGCAGTGGCCGCTCGGCCAGCGTGAGCACCTCGCCCGGGTTGCCGAATTTTTCGATGATGACGCTGCGCATGGAATGTCCCTGTGGTGAAGTGGCGGGGCGTCAGCATAATGCGCCGCATGGCATTTCTCGCGATCGATATCGGCAACACGCGCCTCAAGTGGGCCATGTACGAGGCGCCGCGTCCCGGCGCCGCCTTGCTGGGGCACGGGGCCGAGTTCCTCGACCATATCGAGCGCCTGGCCGAGGGCCCGTGGGACGGACTGCCGCAGCCCGGTGCGATGCTCGGCTGCGTGGTGGCCGGCGATGCGGTGCGCCGCCGCGCCGAGGAGCAGGTGACGGAGTGCTTCGACTGCACCGCGCGATGGGTGGTGTCGAGCACGGCCGAGGCCGGCATCGTGAATGGCTACGACCATCCCACGCGGCTGGGCGCCGACCGCTGGGTGGCGATGATCGGTGCGCGACACCGCATGCTGGCCGAGGACCCAGCGCGGCCGATGGTGGTGGTGCTGATCGGCACCGCGGTCACGGTCGAGGCGGTGGACGCGCATGGCAAGTTCATGGGCGGCCTGATCCTTCCGGGCCACGGCATCATGCTGCGCGCGCTGGAGTCCGGCACCGCCGGCCTGCACGTGCCCACTGGCGAGGTGAGCGACTTTCCGACCAACACCAGCGATGCGCTCACGAGCGGCGGCACCTACGCGATCGCCGGCGCAGTCGAGCGCATGGTCGAGCACGTGCGCAAGCACTGCGGCGCCGAACCGGTGCGCTACATGACGGGCGGCGCGGGCTGGAAGATGGCGCCGTCGATGGTGTCGCCGTTTGAGCTGGTCGACAGCCTGATCATGGACGGGCTGCTGGTGATTGCTCAGGAGCGGTTGCTGGCGAACTGAACCTGTTTGGCCTTGGTGAGAGCGCCCGGTGAGCGGTACGGGCTGGCCGACCTTGCGCATGCCACCCACCGACGCGCCCCCAGGGTACGACCGCGTACCGAAACCCTACGCTGACTCAGGCCCCCGACGAAGCACCTGTTGCGACGCCTTGCGCAGGCTCAGCACCCACAGGCGCGCGTGCCGCTGCTCCTTGTTTTCGAAGCGTTCGGCAAAGCGCCGGATCGTGGGGCGTTCGATCGCGGCCATCGTCATCCAGTCGGTGCTGCGGAACCCATCCGAGTCGACGCTGCGGCCAACGAGCGCAGGCCGCAGGGCCATGATCCATTCGGTCGGGATGCGCGGGTCGCCATCGAGCATGCGCAGCGCGATCTTGGCGGCTTTGGGCGTCAGCGCATCGATCTTGTGTACGTGAAATTCCAAGTCCATCGAGCAGGCCTTTGTTGATACAGAAGGATACAACTCACCTGCACGATCGTGCAACTACGCCGGAAGTACTCCGGCGGCCGCGCCGCTCAGGCTCGCGCCCACTGCGTCACCGCGTGGATCACCAGGCCAACCAGGCCACCCACCAGCGTGCCATTGACGCGAATGAACTGCAGATCCCGCCCGATGTGCCGCTCCAGCTCGTCGGTCATCTCGTCGGCGTTCCACTGGCCTACGCGCTCGACGATGTAGACGCGAATGTCTTCGCGGTAGCGCTCGATGGCCAGCGGGGCTGCGGCCTCGATCTGCTCGTTGATCCAGTGGCGGATTTCGGCGTCGGCCTGCAGCCGGGTGCCGAGCGCGCCGGCGAGTTTGGCAATGCGCTGCGCGATGCTGGAGTCCGGCCGCGCGAGGTCATCGTGCAGCCAGGCCAGCAGCTCGCCCCACATGCCGTGCAAGTAGTCGCCCAGCGCCGGGTGCGCCATCAGCTCCGCGCGGATCTCTTCGCCGCGCTGCTGGAACGCAGGGTCGAGCTGCAGTCGCGCGATGAAGTCCGCCATGAAGCCGTCGAAGCGCGCGCGCAGCGGGTGGCCGGGCTCGGCCGCGAGCTCGGCCACGCTGTTGGCGACGGCGGCCACGATCTTCTTCGTGGCCATGCGTGCGGCCACCTGGTCGAGCCCGACGTAGCGCAGTGTCCTGATCTCGCGCGCAATGGCTTCGGTGATCTGCGCCTGCGCGGTTTCGCCTTCGAGCAGTTCGGCCACCTGCGCCAGCGCCTCGTCGAGCAGTGCCTGGTGCCGGCCGCCCGCAGTCAGTGCCTCCAGCGCCTGGCCGGCCACGCGCGAGATGTCGACCTGCGCCAGGCCCGCGCTTGCGATGCGGCCCAGGAAGTCGCGCACGCGCGCATCGTCGAAAGCGCTCAAGCCGTAGCGCGCCGCCATCACCCCCCAGCCCCCCATCCTTTCGGCGCTGGCCGGGCGTGCGAGCCAGTCGGCCAGCCGGCTCGCGGCATCGAACTCGCGCAGCTTGGCCAGCACTTGCCCGGTGCTCAGGAAGTTGTTGCAGATGAAGCCGGCGAGCTTGGCGCCGATGCGATCCTTGTTGCTCGGGATGATGGCCGTGTGCGGAATCGGAAGGCCGAGCGGATGGCGAAACAGCGCCACCACGGCAAACCAGTCGGCAATGGCCCCGACCATTGCGGCTTCGGCAAACGCGGCGAGGTAACCCCAGCCCGGATGCGGAAAGCGTCCCTCCATCGCGATGGCCAGCGCGTAGAGCAGCGCCGCGCCGCACAGCAGGCCGAGCGCGATGCGCTTCATCAGCCGATCTGGGGTGCGCTGGCAAGGCCCTGCAGAAAAAGCTCGCAGCGCGCCAGTTGCTCCAGCGTCACATACTCGTCGGGCTGGTGCGCCTGCTGGATGCTGCCGGGGCCGCACACCACGGTCGGGATGCCGGCGTTCTTGAAGATGCCGGCTTCGGTGCCGAACGCGACCTGCGTCACGCCCGACTCGCCCGACAGGCGCTGCGCCAGCCGCGTGACCGGGTCGCTCGCCGAGCCGAGGAAGCTCGGGATTTCGCAGATGGTCTCGAACTTGAAGCCGGCCTCGGGCGCGACCCTTTTCATGGCGGGCTCCACGCGGCTGGCGTAGGCCAGCACTTCCTTTTGCATCGCCGCGGCGTCGGCCGTCGGCAGGTTGCGGAATTCGTAGCGGAACTCGGCGTCGCGCGGCACCACGTTGTCGGC
>JBDUCH010000173.1:0-8480 GCA_040003555.1 Variovorax sp.
AGCTGCTCGCCGAAGTACTCGACCATGTCGTTGCGCTCGGCCTCGCCGTGCACCAACACATCGAGGCCCAGCGCTTCCTGCTTGCGCACCGCGAGTTCGATCTCCGCGCGCATGCGGTCGCGATAGTCGTCGGCGTCGAGTTCGCCGCGCTTGAAGGCGGCGCGGGCAGCGCGGATCGCTGCAGTTTGCGGAAACGAGCCGATCGTCGTGGTCGGCAACGGTGGCAATGCGAAGCGCAGGCGTTGCAGCGCCTGGCGTTCGACGAAGGGCGCGTTGCGGCGATCGTCGCTGTCGACCCGACGCGCCAGGCGCAGCGCCACATCGGCACGGTGCACGCGCGGGCTGGCACGGCGGCTTGCGATGGCAGCGCGCGCGGCCGCGAGTTCGCCGTGCACGCTGGCCTCATCGCCATCAAGCACGGCGCGCAGCACGCGCAACTCATGGAGCTTTTCCACCGCGAAGGCCAGCCATGACTTGAGTTCCGCGTCGAGCCGCGCCTCGGCCGCCAGGCTGAACGGCACGTGCAGCAGCGAGCACGAGGGCGCCAGCCACAGCTCGCCCTTGTGTTTGGCGGCGACCGTTGCCAGGCGGGCCAGCGCCGGGTCGGGGTCGGTGCGCCAGATGTTGCGGCCATCGACGATGCCGACCGACAGCACCTTGTGCGAAGACAACCAGTCGCAGATGCCGGTGAGCTCTTCGGGTGCGCGCACCGCGTCCACATGCAGGCCTGCCACGGGCAGCTGGCAGGCCAGCCGCAGGTTGTCGGCCAACGGCGAGAAGTAGGTTGCCAGCAGCAGCTTGGGCGCGTTGCGCGCGAGCTGCCAGTAGGTGCGCTCGAACGCATGGCGCCAGGCGTCCGGCAGATCGAGCCCGAGGATCGGCTCGTCGATCTGCACCCATTCCACGCCTTGCTGCTTCAGGCGCCTCAGCACCTGCTCGTACACGGGCACCAGCTGGTCGAGCAGAGCGAAGCGGTCGAAGCCCGCCTCCTTCTCCTTGCCGAGCCACAGAAAGCTCAGCGGGCCGAGTAGCACCGCCTTGACCCGATGCCCGGCCTGCTGCGCCTGCGCCACCTCCTCGAACAGGCGCACCGAAGCGAGCCCGAAGCGCGTGGCCGAGGTGAACTCGGGCACCAGGTAATGGTAGTTGGTGTCGAACCACTTGGTCATCTCGAGCGCGAAGCTGCCGTGGTCGCCGTGCGCGCACCCGGCATGGCCGTGCCCGGCCTCGGCGGCGACGCCGCGCGCCATGGTGAAGTAGCGCGACAGCTCGGGCTCGTCGCCGGCAAAGTCGAAGCGCGGCGGCTCGCAGCCCAGCAGCTGGATGTGGTTGGCAACCTGGTCGTAGAACGCAAAGTCGCCGACCGTCACGAAATCGAGGCCAGCATCGCGCTGCGCCTGCCAGTGCTGCGCGCGCAGGTCGGCGCCAACCGCTGCGAGCGCGGGGCGATCGAGTTCGCCGCGCCAGTGTTGTTCGAGGGCGAACTTGAGTTCGCGGTGTGCGCCCATGCGCGGAAAGCCGAGGGTATGGATTGCTGTCATGAAGCGATGGTCGGCGTTTCGGCTCTATGATTCAAACGAAACATTTTGCCGATCACCTTGAATTCTGTTCATGTCCCAATCCGTTCTCGAACTGCGGCACCTGCGCACCCTCACCGCGCTGCGCGACACCGGCAGCCTGGTGCGGGCGGCCCAGTTGCTCAACCTCACGCAGTCGGCGCTGTCGCACCAGCTCAAGCTGCTGGAAGACCGCTACGGGCTGCCGCTGTTCGAGCGCAAGTCGGTGCCGCCGCAGTTCAGCGCGGCCGGGCAACGGCTGCTGCAGCTCGCCGATGGCGCATTGCCGCTGATCGAAGAAGCCGAGCGCGACGTGGCGCGCCTGGCGCAGGGCGGCGCCGGCAAGCTTCGCATCGTGGTCGAGTGCCACACCTGCTTCGACTGGCTGATGCCGGCGATGGACGCGTTCCGCCAGCGCTGGCCCGAGATCGAGCTCGACATCGTCTCGGGCTTTCATCCCGACCCGATCGCGCTGCTGCTGCAGGATCGCGCCGAGGTCGCGATCGTGTCCGAGCAGGATGCGGACGAAGCGGTCGACTACCACGCGCTGTTCCGCTTCGAGATCATGGCGCTGCTGGCCAACGACCACCCGCTCACCGCGAAGGCCTACCTCACGGCCCGCCACTTCGCCGACCAGACCCTCATCACCTACCCGGTGCCTGATGAAATGCTCGACATCGTGCGCCAGGTGCTTGCGCCCGCAGGCATCGCGCCGGCGCAGCGCCGCACCACCGAACTCACGGTGGCCATGCTGCAACTAGTGGCCAGTGGCCGCGGCATCGCGACGCTGCCGCTGTGGGCCGTGCAGAACTATCTCGAGCGCGGCTACATCACGGCGCGGCCGGTCGGCCGCAAGGGCCTGACCGGCGAGCTGCACATGGCCTGCACCGCCGCAACGTCAGCACAACCCTGGCTGGCCGACTTCGTGCGCATCACGCGCGAGAGCAGCTTCAAGAGCCTGCCCGGTCTGGAGCTTCTGTAGCAGGCAGATCAGTAGTCCAGCCACTCCATGGGGCCGATCAGCGCGCCACCCGCCAGGCGCTCCAGCAGCGCCGTGAGCGCGTCAATGTTGTTGTCGAAGGAACCATGCGTGGCCTGCACCTGGTTGCCCTCGCGCGTATTGCGCACGCGCGGCGGCTGCAGCACATCGAGCAGCCCCTGCGCCGCGCCGGGCCAGCTGGCGAGCCATTGCTGCACGAAGCGCAGCGCGCCCACATCCCATTGCTCGTCGTCGTTCGCGTACACCGGATTCAACGCGCGCTCCATGCCCAGCAATGGCTGCTTGCGCAGATCGTCGAGCGCGCGGGACACCAGGTACAGCAAGGACTTTCCATACGCCGGCACGCTCGGCGTCGGCAGGCCGTCCTTCTTTTCGTTGGCGTCCGACAGCACATGCAGGCGCAACTGCCGCAGATCGAGCGCACCGGCCTGCGCGGCCGGCAGGTAGTGCCCGACCGCGAACTGCGACGAGCAGGCGGGTGCAAACAACGTGCAGCTTGTGGCCTGCAGCGCTGCGGCCGCACCGGCCTGCGCGTTGAGCGCGACGATGCGGTCCAGCAGGTGGCCGAGCAGGATCGCGCCGGCCGAGTGCCCGACCAGGTGCAGTTCCAGCGCGCTGCCCTGCGCCTGCAGCCGCGTGGCCAACGCCGCCAGTTCGCGCGACAGCAAATCCAGGCCATGGCCGGGCGATGCGCTGGCAGCCGCGTTGTCGCGCATCTGGCTCCAGACCCCCTTGCCGAGCACGAAGGCCAGGGCCTCGATGGCGCGATCCTTGGCATCGCCGAGCGCATCGAGCAGGCCTGCGGCGCGCTCTGCCTCGACGCCGAAGAGCTTGCGCATCCAGTCCTGCGCCATGCCGGCCAGGGTTTCGCCAGCACCGGTTTTCCAGGTCAGAAACAGCGGATAGATGCCATTGGCCAGAAAGTACGGCGCCAGCACGCGGATGCGGCGAATCGACTCCTCTTCGTTGTTGAGGCCGCCGTGGGCATAGACCGCCAGCTTGAGCTTGCGCATGGCCGGTTGCTGCCGGGCCAGCCAGGCCAGCCAGGCCAGCGGCCGCTCGCACACGATTTCCTGCGCAAGGCCGCTGCGGTCGCTGGCGGCACGCGTGAAGTCGGTCGGCAGCAGTTCGCCGTCATTGCCGGTGACCAAGGTGAGCTCGTAGGCCCGCGCCGTGGCCAGGGGCTCGTAAGCCGGCTGCAGGAAGCTGTGATCCACCGGCCAGGGATCGTCGGCCGGGTTGTTCGGCGCACGCGTGAACCGGTCGAGCGCATTGAGCGATTGGCCCGAGGCCACGCGGAAGGCCGAGGCATGCAGGGGGCGCAGCCGTCCCTTGTCGCGTGTCAGCGCCAACGGCACGCCGAGCGCGCAGGCCCAGGCATCGGTGCCGTGCGCAACCCAGTCTTCATAGGGCAGCACCGCAAATCCCGCTGCACCCCAACGCCGGCCCCATGAGTTCTGGACCACGAAGCCGCGTTCGTTGTAGCCAACCAGTGCAAAGGCGTGGCCGCCCAGCTTGCGCGGATCGGCCGGCGCAGGAATCTCGGGCAGATCGTCGTGCTTCGCGGGCGGCGCCGTCGCACGGCCCCGTGCCAGCGTGGTCCAGCCATCGTGCACGCCGGCCGAGACATAGACTGCGCCGATGTTGACGATGGCGGCCTGCAGATCCACTACCGATGCGCTGGCGACCCGGTAGTACACGCCCAGCGGCCGCCGAGCCGCATCGACATCCCAGCCGTCCAGTGGGCGCAGGAAAGCGGCTCCGGAATAGGGCCAATTCTCTGCGCTGCACACCCCGTGCTTGTGCCAGCCCTTGAGCGCACCACGACAGCTCGAGCCTTCGTAGTCGTCACCCGGCCATTCGTCATAGCGCTTGGCCAGCTCGTAGAACATGCGCGGGCTCACGGGCACGAACGCCTTGGCGCTTCTGCTGGCGTGATGCCCGACCCACAACAGGTAGTTGGCGACGCAGGCCAGGCCAAAGCCGGTGCAGGCGCCTTCACGGCCCTGATCCAGCACCAACCCCTCCCGGACATAGCTCGAAATGAACCGCGCCACGTCTGCTTGTGCGGGGAAGCAGGCCGGCAGCGAATGCAGGGGCGGGCGATACGGCAGATCGCGAAAGTCAAGCCGGTCGGGCCGCGCATCGAACAGGCGACCCGGCACGGCCGAAACGTTGGAGGCCACCGCAGGTGCCGATGTGCCGGGCGATGCGGGCGCCTTGGCAGTGCGGGCGCGCGGCCTCGCAGTGGATCTATTCGAGGTGGCCATCTTTCCTCCTCCCCGCCAAGCGGCGACGGGCGGTCATGATGGCGGCGCAATGCCGGCGCGCCAATACGACGGACGCCGTAGGAGACCGCGGCCAGCGCCGGAGCCCCGCCTCCGCCCCTCAGGGCTTCTGAAACAGCTTCAACACGCTCGAAAAATCGAGCCCGCCATGGCCCGCAAGGCTGTGCGCCGCATACAGGTTGCGCGCCATGCCGCCCAGTGGCGTCGACGCGCGCACGGCCGCGGCGTTCTCCTGCGCCAGTCCCAGATCCTTGAGCATCAGATCAGTGCCGAAGCCGCCGGCATAGCTCTTCGACGCGGGCGAGGTTTCCATCACGCCCGGCATCGGGTTGTACTTTTCGAGCGCCCAGTTGCCGCCCGAACTGCGCCGCATGATCTCGGACAGCACCTTTGCATCGAGCCCGTTGGCCACACCGAGCGCGAGCGCTTCGGAGGTGCCGATCATCAGGATGCCGAGCAGCATGTTGTTGCAGATCTTGGCGGTCTGGCCGGCCCCCGCCGCGCCTGCGTGGAAGATGTTGGCGCCCATCTTTTCGAGCACCGGGCGGGCGCGCGCCAGATCGGCCTCGCTGCCGCCGACCATGAAGGTCAGCGTGCCGGCGATGGCGCCGCCGGTGCCGCCCGAGACGGGCGCATCGATCACGGCTATGCCGCGCTTGGCAGCAGCCTCCGCCACCTTGCGCGAGGTCGCGGCGGCGATGGTGCTGCTGTCGATCACCAGCGTGCCGGGCGCGATCTTTTCGAGCAGGCCATCGCTGCCGAGGTAGAGTCCTTCGACATGCGCGCTGGCCGGCAGCATGCTGATCACGACCTCGGCGCCCGCCACGGTGGCGGCGGCGGAAGCCGCAATGGGGAGGCCTTCGGCCGCGAACTTCTTGCAGGCCTCGGCCGAGAGGTCGAACGCGCTGAGCGTATGGCCGGCCTTCAGCAGGTTCAGGGCCATCGGGCCGCCCATGTTGCCGAGGCCGATGAATGCGATCTTCATGATTTGTTTGTCTCCGTTGTCTTTGCGGGTCAGACCAGCGATATGAGTTCGGGCGCCATCGCGCCGCGAGCGCGCAGATGGTCTTCGATGAAAGCCGGCGTGATCTCCTCGATCGTGGCCGGGCTCCACTTCGGGGTGCGATCCTTGTCGACCAGCACGGCGCGAATGCCTTCGGCGAAGTCCTTGTGGGCGCAGAAGCCGAGCGAGGCCCAGTATTCCAGCCGGAACACTTCGGCCAGCGACATGCGGTGCACGCGCTGCCAGAGCTCGAAGCTCAAGGCCGCCGAACTCGGCGCGCCCTTCACGAAGGTCTTGGCAGCCGTCTGCAGCCAGGCGTCGTCGCTTTGCAGCGTGCGCAGGCGCTTCGCAATGTCGAGCAAGTCGTCGCCCGCCATCAGCGCATTGATCGCATCGAAATGCTCGCGCACCTTCGATGCCGGCGCCTCGGCGCCCTCGCCCGCCTGCGCGAGGATGCGCGACAGCGCCGCGCGGTCGGCCTTGGCCTCGCCCGTCCACGTCGCGGCGCCGATCGCGTCGAGCACCTGCGCCTTGCGCTCCTGCGGCACCAGCACGTCGGCCAGGCCGCAGAAGATCGCATCGGTCGCGTTGAAGTTGGCGGCGGTGAGCGCGAGAAACAGGCCCACGCGGCCCGGCATGCGGCGCAGGAACCAGCTGCCGCCCACGTCGGGGTACAGGCCGATGTTGATCTCCGGCATGGCGAGCCGGCTCTGCCCCGTCACCACGCGGTGCGAAGCGCCGGCCATCAAACCGATTCCGCCGCCCATCACGATGCCGTGGCCCCAGCAAAGGAACGGCTTCGGAAAGGTGTGGATCAGGTGGTCGAGCTCGTACTCTTCGCCGAAGAAGCGTTCGGCGTACTCGTTGCGTTCGGGGCCGCAATCGAGCAGCGTCTGGTAGAGCTGGCGCAGGTCGCCACCCGCGCAAAAAGCCTTGTCGCCGGCTGCGTGCAGCAGCACGCCGACGATGCCTGCATCGGCAGCCCATTCGCGCAGCTTCGGCGTGAGCAGCCGCACCATCGCCACCGACAGCGCGTTGAGCGAAGCCGGCGCATTGAGCGTCGCGACGCCGAAGCGCTGGCCGCCGGCAGTGGCAAGCTCGTCAAAAAGAACAACAGATTCACTCATGGAAGTAATAGGTGGAATGCCGCGGAACCGGCTTCGCCGGGCCGCTGGCGTTGCCCCCGGTAGGGGGTTGGCGAAGCGACACGAAGTGCGCGAAGACTGGGGGCGAGCAAGAGTGGCTATCGGATATCGCTTTCGCCTTCGAGAAGTTTGCGCGCGACGATCACGCGCATGATTTCATTGGTGCCTTCGAGGATCTGGTGCACGCGCGTGTCGCGCACCAGCCGCTCCAGCGGGAATTCGCTCAGGTAGCCGTAGCCGCCGTGCAACTGCAGCGCGTCGTTGCAGACGGTGAAGCCGGTGTCGGTGGCAAAGCGCTTGGCCATTGCGCAATAGGTGCTCGCATCGGCATGGCCGGCGTCGAGCTTGCTTGCGGCCAGCCGCACCATCTGGCGCGCCGCCACGAGTTCGGTCGCCATGTCGGCCAGCTTGAACTGCAGTGCCTGGTTGCTCGCGAGCGGCTTGCCGAACTGCTGGCGCTCGTGCAGATACCGCCGCGCCGCGTCGAGCGCGCCCTGCGCCGCGCCAACCGAGCAGGTCGCGATGTTGATGCGCCCGCCATCGAGCCCTTTCATCGCGATGCGGAAGCCCTCGCCTTCGCTGCCGAGCAGGTGGTCGGCGGGGACACGCACGTTGTCGAAGTTGACGGTGCGCGTGGGCTGGCTGTTCCAGCCCATCTTGTGTTCCTTCTTGCCGTAGCTCACGCCCGGCGCATCGGCCGGCACTGCCAATGCCGAGATGCCGCCTGCGCCACCGCCGCCCGTGCGCGCCATGAGCACCAGCACCTCGGTCGCGCCCGCGCCCGAGATGAAGGCCTTTCCGCCGTTGATGACGTACTCGCCACCCTGCAGCTCGGCACGCGTCTTGAGCGAGCCCGCGTCCGATCCGGCGCCCGGCTCGGTCAGGCAGTACGACGCGAGCTTGCGCCCGCTCGTGAGATCTGCGCCCCACTTCGCACGCACGGCTTCGGTACCCCAGGTGCCAAGCATCCAGGTCGCCATGTTGTGGATCGTGATGAAGGCGGTGGTCGACGGATCGACCGCCGCCAGCTCCTCGAACACCAGCGTGGCGTCGAGCCGCGGCAGCGCCAGGCCATCGATGCTTTCGGGCGCGTAGAGGCCGCAGAAGCCCAGTTCGCCGGCCTTGGCGATCGCCTCCTTCGGAAAGATCGCCTCGGCATCCCAGCGCGCTGCATGCGGCGCGAACTCGGCCAGAGCGAAGTCCCGGGCCGCATGTGCAAAGGCGCGCTGCTCTTCAGAAAGTTCGAAGTCCATTCAGCCGAGGTTACTTGAGGCTGATGGTGGTATTGACGCCGTGACTCACGGTACTGTCGTCGAACCAGCGGGCCGTAATGGTCTTGGTCTGGGTGTAGAACATGATGACCTGCTTGCCATAGGGCCCAAGGTCGCCGAGCTTGGAAGCGCGCGAACCGGTGAACGAGAACATCGGCACCGGCACCGGGATCGGCACGTTGATGCCGACCTGGCCGACGTCGATGTCTTCCTGGAA
>JBDUCH010000174.1:0-8458 GCA_040003555.1 Variovorax sp.
GAGGTACCCGGTGTCCTCGGCACACGCCCCTAAACTGCGACGCACCAGCCGGAGGCACTGACATGACGACCACTCCTCGCCTCATCGTCAACAACCTGAGCACGAGCTTCCCGACAGAAGACGGTCTCGTCCGCTCCGTGGCTGACGTTAGTTTCTCGATCCTGCCCGGCATGACCACCGCCATCGTCGGCGAATCCGGCTCGGGCAAGTCGGTCACCAGCCTCACGCTGATGCGCCTTCTACCGAAGACGGCCAATGCGCTGGTTCGCGGCGAAACGGCTTTCGTCACGCGCGAAGGCAAGACCGTCGACCTGCTGGCGCTGGGCGCGCGCGAGATGCGGTCGCTGCGCGGCAACCAGCTGTCGATGATCTTTCAGGAGCCGATGACCAGCCTCAACCCGGTCTTCAAGATCGGCGAGCAGATCGCCGAGAGCGTGCGGCTGCACAAGGGGCTGGATCACAAGGCCGCCTTGGCCCACGCGCTGCGCATGCTCGACCTGGTCGAGATCCCGGCAGCAGCGCAGCGCCTGCACGAATACCCGCACCAGCTCTCGGGCGGCATGCGCCAGCGCGTGATGATCGCGCTCGCGATGGCCTGCGACCCGACCCTGCTGATCGCCGACGAGCCCACCACCGCACTCGACGTGACGATCCAGGCGCAGATCCTCGCACTCATGCGCCGGCTGCAATCCGAAACCGGCATGAGCATCCTCTTCATCACGCACAACCTCGGCGTGGTCGCGCACCATGCCGACGACGTGGTCGTGATGTACGCCGGCCGCGTGGTCGAGCATGCGCCGGTGCGGCCGCTGTTCGCACAGCCCGAACACCCGTACACGCAGGGCCTGCTGGCCTGCCTGCCGGGCAAGGCGGCGCGCGCCGGCCAGCCGCGGCCCAGGCGGCTGTTTGCGATCCGGGGCCAGGTCTCGAGCCCGCTCGCGCCGCCGCCGGGCTGCGCCTTCGAGCCGCGCTGCGACCTCGCCATCCCGGCCTGCCGCGAATTGATGCCGTCGCTGCTCTCCCTGCACCCGGGCCGCGAAGCGCGCTGCATCCGCGTGGCCGAATCCCTCAACCTGGCCGAATCGGTGAAGGCTGCATGAACGACCCGACCGCAACCCCCCTGATCGAGGTGCGCCGCCTCAAGAAATACTTCGGTTCCGGCACGCGCCCGGTGCGCGCGGTGGACGACGTGTCGTTCGCGATCCGGGCCGGCGAAACGCTGGGCCTGGTCGGCGAGTCGGGCTCGGGCAAGAGCACCATCGGCCGCACCGTGCTGCGACTGGTGGAGCGCACCGAAGGCGAGGTCTTCTACCGCGGCGAAGACATCGGCAATTTCTCCGGCGAACGCATGCGCAAGCTCCGCAGCAAGCTGCAGATCATCTTTCAGGATCCATATGCGAGCCTGAATCCGAAGATGCGCATCCGCGCGATCCTGGCCGAGGCGCTCTCCACGCACGGGCTGCACAAGGGCGCCGCTGCGCGCGACAAGCGCATCGCCGAGCTGCTCGAAACCGTGGGCCTGCGGCCCGAGCATGCGAGCCGCTTCCCGCACGAGTTCTCGGGTGGGCAGCGCCAGCGCATCGGCGTGGCGCGCGCGCTCGCGGTGGAGCCCGAGTTCATCGTGGCCGACGAGCCGCTGTCGGCGCTCGACGTCTCGATCCAGGCGCAGGTCATCAACCTGCTGGCCGACCTGCGCGAGCGCCTGTCGCTCACCATGCTCTTCATCTCGCACGACCTCGACGTGGTCGAGTACCTGTGCGACCGCGTCGTGGTGCTGTACCTCGGCAAGGTGATGGAGGTTGCGACCACGGCCGAGCTGTTCGAGCGCCCGACGCATCCCTACACGCAGGCGCTGCTGGCTGCGAGCCCCAAGCCCGATCCGCTGCAGCCGACCGGGCACGTGGCGCTCAAGGGCGACATCCCGAGCCCGATCGCGCCGCCCTCGGGCTGCGTGTTCCGCACGCGCTGCCCGCATGCGATCGAAGCCTGCGCGCAGACTGTGCCGCCGCTGGTCGAAATTGCGCCGGGGCATCATCGGGCCTGCATCCGCACCGATCTCCTGGCGCACGCCGCCGCATGACATCCATGACCGCACCGAACACCAAAGACTTTCTCGACCCGCTGCTGGACAACGGCTACAAGGGCTACCCGCGCACTCAGCCGGCACGCCGACGCAGCGAAATCGGCGCCGCCGGCTGGAACATGCTGGCCGGCGACCTGCCGTTGCCGCTGGCGGTGCTCAAGCGTGAGGCGCTCGAACACAACCTGGCCTGGATGCAGGCGCGCGTGCGCGAGTGGGGCGTGGACTTCGCGCCGCACGGCAAGACCACGATGTCGCCGCAGCTCTTTCGCCGCCAGCTCGATGCCGGCGCCTGGGGCATCACCTTCGCCACGGTCACCCAGCTCGCGGTCGGCGTGGCCGCCGGTGCGCGCCGCACGCTCATCGCCAACCAGGTGGTGAGCGACGAAGACCTCGGCGGCATCCAGCAGCTGCTGAGCGCCAACGAAGGCCTGCGCATCGTGTTCCTGATCGACTCGCCGGCGCAACTGGCGCTGATCGACGATTGGGCCGCGCGCCATCCGGAAAGCGTGCCGTTCGAGGTGATGCTGGAGATGGGCATCGAAGGCGCGCGCACCGGCTGCCGTACGCATGCGCAGGCCGTGCAACTGGCCCGCGGCGCGCGCAAAAGCGGTGCGGTGCGGCTGGTGGGCATCGAGTGCTACGAAGGGCAGGGCGCCACCGGCGACAGCGCGGCCGACCGTGCCTATGCCGACACGCTGATGGATCGCGTCGACGCCGTTGCGCGCGAAGCCGTGGCCAACGGCTGGTTCGAGTGCGACGAGGTGCTGGTGTCGGCCGGGGGCTCCGCCATCTACGACATCGTCTCGGCCCGCCTCACGCCCGCACTCGGCAAGCCGGTGCGCGGCCTGCTGCGCTCGGGCTGCTATGTCACGCACGACCACGGCACCTACCAGCGCTACCAGGTGGCCATCGATGCGCGCCTGGGTTGCGACTGCGGCGACAGCCTGCGTGCGGCGATGGAAGTGTGGGCCACGGTGCAATCGCGGCCCGAGCCCGGGCTCGCGATCGTCGCGATGGGCAAGCGCGACGTGTCCTTCGACCTGTCGATGCCGGTGCCGATCGCACGCGCGGCCCGCGGCGTGACCGCGACTTCGGCCGTGCCGCCGAGCTGGCACATCAGCGCGCTGAACGACCAGCACGGCTACCTGCGCTGGCATGCGGACGAGGAGGCGCTGGCGCCGCTGGTCGGCGAACGCGTCGGCTTCGGCATTTCGCACCCCTGCACCACCTTCGACAAATGGCACTGGATGCCGGTGGTCGAAGACGACTACCGCGTGAGCGACGCGGTGTCGATGCATTTTTGATGGCGACCATGACCCTCTCCCTGCTTCAGCGCGTGGCCGAGATCCGCAGCAGTGCGCCTGCGACGCGGCGGGCGATCCTCGACCTGATCCTCGAAGACCCGGATCGCGTGCTCGAAGAGAACTTCGAGATGCTGGCCGAGCGTTCGCGCAGTTCCGTGCCCACCATCATGCGAACCTGCCGTGACCTCGGCTTTACCGGCCTGCGCGAGTTCAAGCTCGCGCTCGCGCAGGAACTCGCACTCGGCGGCTCGCCGCTGCACCGCCGCGTCAACATCGAGGACGCGGCCGGCGACGTGGTCGCGAAGATCGTGCGCAGCGCGGCAGCCTCGGTGTCCGGCGTGCGCAACCAGCTCGACATGGCCGTGCTCGACGGCGCCGTGGCCGCCATCGCCGCCGCGCCGCATGTCGACCTGTACGGCGCCGGCGCCACCTCGTGGTTCATGGTCGCCGACCTGCAGGCGCGCCTGTTCCGGCTCGGCCTGTCGGCCAACGCCTGGTCGGACTACCACCTGCAGCAGGTGGCGGGTGCCGCGCAGCGCCCGGGTGGCGTGGTCATCGCGATCTCGCACGTCGGCGGCATGCCGTCGCTGCTCGATGCCATCGACATCGCGCGCGGCCAGGGCGCCAAGGTGGTCGCGCTCACGCGGCCCGGCACGGCGCTGGCGGCGAAGGCCGACTTCCTGCTCGGGCTTTCGGTGCCCGACGACGCCGTGATGCATGTCGGCATCGACGCCTACCTCGCGCACCTCACCATGATCGAGATCCTCACCGTGCTGGTGGCGCAGCGCCGCGGCGACCCGGCCGTGCAGCGGCTGCAGCGCGCGCGCGAAGCCTTCCAGCGCCACGGCATCGATGCGAGCACGCATCCGCTGCAGAGCTGGGATGGCGGCGGCATCGGGAGCGATGCATCATGAGCATGCCCGTTCTGCTCGAAGCGGGGTTGGTGGTCGACGGAGCCGGTGGCCCGTCCTGGCCGGGCGACGTGCTGCTGGCCGGCGACCGCATCGTGGCGCTCGGCGAAGGCCTGCGCGAGCGACTGCCCGAAGGCATGGCGCTGCAAGACATCGACGTCGTCGATTGCCGCGGCAAGGTGATTGCGCCCGGCTTCATCGACGTCCACACGCACGACGACGCGATCGTGCTGCGCGACCCGTTGTGCCTGCCGAAGGTGTCGCAGGGCATCACGACCGTGGTCACCGGCAACTGCGGTATTTCGCTCGCGCCGTACCGCACGCCGCAATCGAAGCCACCGCTCACGCTGCTCGGTGCGGATTCGTTCCGGCACGCGTCGATGGCGTCGTACCGCGCCGCGGTCGATGCTGCACAGCCTGCGCTCAACGTGGCGGCGCTGGTCGGCCACACCACGCTGCGCTTTGCGGCGATGGCTGCACTCGACCGGCCCGCCAACGCCGACGAGGCCGCGCACATGGCCGCGCTGCTCGATGCCTGCATGGCCGAGGGCGCGCATGGGCTTTCTTCGGGCCTGTTCTACGAAGAGGCATTCCAGGCGCCGGCCGAAGAGGTCACCGCGCTCGCGCGCATCGTCGCGCGCCACGGCGGCGTCTATGCGACGCACCTGCGCAGCGAAATGGCGGCCATCGTCGAGGCGCTGCACGAGGCCGGCGACACGGCGTTCGGCGCCGGTGTGCCGCTCGTCATCTCGCACCACAAATGCGCGGGCCCGGCCAACTGGGGCCGCACGAAAGAGACGCTGCCGCTGATCGAAGCGCTGGCGCAGCGCCAGCCGATCGCGATGGACGTCTATCCCTATGTTGCCGGCTCGACCGTGCTGCGCGAAGACCTGGTTGACGGCGTGATCGATGTGCTGCTGACCTGGTCGGATCCGCACCCCGGCATGACCGGTCGACTGCTGTCCGACATCGCCACCGAATGGAGCGTCGACCAGAAGGAAGCCTGCCGGCGCCTGCAACCGGGCGGTGCCTGCTACTTCCAGATGCAGGAGGAAGACGTGGAGCGCGTCATTGCGCATCCGCTCACGATGATCGGCAGCGATGGTCTGCCGCACGACCGGCATCCGCATCCGCGCCTGTGGGGTGCGTTCCCGCGCGTGCTGGCGCGCTACTGGCGAGAGCGCCGCCTGTTCACGCTCGAGCAGGCCATCCACAAGATGACCGGCATGACCGCGCGCAATCTGCGCATCACCGACCGGGGCCTGCTGCGCGTCGGCGCCATGGCCGATGTGGTGGTGTTCGACCCGGAGACGGTGCGCGACACCGCGACCTACGACCAGCCGCACGGCGTCAGCGAAGGCATCGTGCAGGTGTTCGTCAACGGAGCCTGCGCCTACCGCGGCGGCGAAGCGCGCGTGCTGGCGCGGGCCGGGCGCATGTTGACGCGCGCCGGCGCGGCCTGATCTACAGGATCCTGTTGAACCAGAACAGCGAGAGCCCGGCCGACAGGAGCACCAGAACGGCGGCGCCGAGGGCAAACAGCGACGAGACTTCGGTTTCCTTCTTCTCGACGGTCAGGCGGGAGCTCAGCGTGGAGTAGACCTTCTTGAGGTCGTCCGCCGACCCGGCGTAGTAGTACTCGGCCTGGGTCTTGTTGGCCACCGCCTTGAGCGCTTCTTCGTCGAGCCGCACACGCATCGACCAGCCTTCGAAGCCGATGGTCTCGCCATCGACAGTGCCGATGCCGACCGTGTAGACGCGCACGCCGCGGTCGGCGGCCGCCTTGGCCGCATCGAGCGGGTCGACACCGGTGGTGCGCTGGCCATCAGTCAGCATGATGATCGCGGCCGAGGTGTAGGAGCCTGGTGCCACCGGCGTGAACTCCTTGGGGCCGCCCTTGCCGGCCTGCTCGATCGCCACGCCGCGCTGGCGATTCTGCGGACCGAACTGCGAAACGTCGATGCCGGCGTCCGGGAACAGAGCCGCGAGCGACACCACGATCGCGTTGCCGGTGGCTGTGGCGCGCTGCAGCTGGAACGCGTCGATGGCGGTCACCAGGTCGTCTCGGTTCACCGTTGGCAACTGCGCCACCGTGGCGCTGCCGGCAAAGGCGACGATGCCGACCTTCACGTTGCGCGGCAAGTCCTTGATGAAGCCCTTGGCCGCTTCCTGCGCCGCCACCAGGCGGTTCGGCAGCACGTCGGTTGCGCGCATGCTGCCCGACACGTCCATCGCCAGGATGATGGTCTGCTGGTTGGTCGGCAGCAGCACCACGGCCATGGGCCGCGCGGCTGCAACGAGCAGTGCCGCCATGGCAAGGAGAAACAGCAAAGGCGGAATGTGGCGCCGCACGCTCTGGCCGGCGCCCATGGCTTCGCGCACGATCGACAGGCTGGCGTAGCGCAGCGCCAGCTTTTTCTTGCGGCGCATGAGCCAGACATACATCAGCACCAGCAGCGGCAGCGCGAGCAGGAGCCAGAGGAACTGGGGCCAGAGGAAATTCATGCTGCCACCGCCTTCAGGTTGGCCGCGCTGCCGGCGCGCACGCGGCGCTTGCGCATGTCGGCAAAGCGCACGATCGATTCGACCAGATCGTCCGCGGTCGAGAGTTCCAGCGCATCGACACCGGCCCTGGCGAGCGCGGCACGCAGGGTCGCTTCGCGCTCGGACGCGAGGCGCGCGAAGCGCTTGCGGAATCCGGCGTCGTGCGTGTCGACCCAGAGCTGTTCGCCGGTTTCGGCATCGGTCAGCGGCACCAGGCCGAGGTCGGGCAGTTCGAGCTCGAGCGGGTCGTACAGCCGCACCGCCACCACCTCGTGCCGCTGCGCCAGCAGGCCCAGCGGCTTTTCCCAGCCGGGCTCGCTCAGAAAGTCGGACACCACGAACACGGTGGAGCGGCGTGGCATCAGCGTGGCGGCCGACTGCAGCAGGTCGGCCAGCCGCGTCATGCCCTGGCCGGGACGCAGTGCAGCCGCGCGGCGCTCCATCGAGTGCAGCAGGTGCAGCACATGGCGGCGCCCGCTGCGCGGCGGAATCACCGCTTCCAGCTCGTTGCCGTAGACCAGCGCGCCGACGCGGTTGCCATGCCGTGTGAGCAGCCGGGCCAGCACGCCGACGAAGCCCGCCGAGATCTCGCGCTTGGCCCTGAGACCGGAGCCGAAGTCGACCGAGCGACTGAGGTCGAGCACGAACCAGGCGGCCATCTCGCGGTCTTCGGTGAACACGCGCACATGCGGCACCTGCAGCCGCGCGGTGACGTTCCAGTCGATGTGCCGCACGTCGTCGTGGTGCTGGTATTCGCGCAGGTCGGCAAGGTCGAGTCCGGTGCCGCGCATCAGCGTGCGGTAGTCGCCCTGCAGCAGGCCGTCGAGCCGGCGGATGACCGTCCACTCGAGCCGGCGCAGCGCGCGCTCGGCACCCATCGGCGGCAACGCATCGTTGGCCGCGACATCGGCTGCAGAAGGGGTTTGCCTACGCCACCAGCTTTTCATGTTCTAGCGGCTTGGGTGGTGCGGGCACTGCTCGCATGATCTTGTCGATCAGGCCGTCCGGCGTGAGGCCTTCCGACAGGCCTTCGTAGGACAGCGTGACACGGTGCCGCAGCACATCCGGCACCAGCGCCGTCATGTCTTCGGGCAATGCATAGCTGCGGCCGCGCAGCAGCGCCAGTGCGCGCGCGCCTTCGGTCAGGTTGATGCTGGCGCGCGGGCTGGCGCCGAAGGTGATGAAGCGGCGTATGTCCTTCAGGCCGTGCTTCTCGGGATTGCGCGTGGCCGACACCAGCTTGACCGCGTACTGGATCAGCGACGGGTCGACGTAGATGCGACGCGCTTCGGCCTGCAGCATGCCGAGCTGGTCGGTGGTGGCGACCGGGCTGGCCGTGACCGGCGGGCCGATCACGCGCTCGACGATCACGAACTCTTCCTCGTCGCTCGGGTAGTCGACCAGCACCTTCATCATGAAGCGGTCGACCTGGGCTTCGGGCAGCGGGTAGGTGCCTTCGGTTTCGATCGGGTTCTGCGTCGCCATCACCAGAAACGGCCGCGGCACCTTGTGCGTTTCACCGGCGATCGTCACCTGGCGCTCCTGCATCACCTCGAGCAGCGCGCTCTGCACCTTGGCCGGCGCGCGGTTGATTTCGTCGGCCAGCAGCAGGTTGG
>JBDUCH010000483.1:0-2509 GCA_040003555.1 Variovorax sp.
TGCGCAGCGTGCCCCACCGCCCTGAGCCTGGACGCGGCGTGTCCGGTTCGCGCTGGACACCACGAGCGTGCCCAAGGCCGATGGCGGTGGGTGGCCCCTGAAGCGAAATAGAGGAGGAGGCCGCAGGCCGGGGGACATTCGCGGAAGGGACCACCCGCCGCCATCGGCCTACCCCGCAAACGTTGAACGCGACCCGGTATGAGCCGGCTTTCGCCGACAGGCTCAGGCCGGTGCCGCGCGCCGGACGACCTCGCGCGCCATGGCCTGCGCGAGTTCGTGCTCGCCCAGGAACACGGTGGCGGTGTCGTCGCACGACAGCAAGGCCGCTTCTTCTTCGTTGTGGCTGCGGATCACCGCCAGGATGCCGGGGTTGAGCGTGCGCGCGGTTTCGATCATCTGGCGCACATGGATCGTGTCGGGTGTGGCAACCACCAGCACGCGGGCCCGCGCGATGTGCGCCTGGATCAGTACACCCGGATCGGTTGCGTCGCCGAAGACGGCCGCCATCCCATTCGCGCGCAGCTTTTCGACCAGTTCACGGTTCTGCTCGGCAACCACGAACGGAATGTCGTGCTCGGACAGCGTCGCCGCGATGCGCCGCCCGACGCGGCCGTAGCCGACCAGCACCACCTGGCGCGACAGGTAGCGCGCATCGGTGCTCATGGGCAGTTCGGCCAACGGGTCGTCCCGCGCCTCGAGTTCGCGCGCGAGCGCGGAGCGCGCGTGCAACCATTTCTGCAGCGGCGCAATGGCGCTGAACCAGAGTGGATTGGTCGCAATCGAGATCAGTGCGCCGGCCAGAATAAGGCTCTGGCCTTCCGCCGACAGCAGCCCGAGCGAGACGCCAAGGCCAGCCAGGATGAAAGAGAACTCGCCGATCTGTGCCAGGCTCGCGCTCACCGTCAGCGCCGTGTGCAACGGGTAGCGCAGCAGCAGCACCAGCGCGCAGGCTGCCACCGACTTACCGACCACGATCACGCCGACCACTGCCAGCACCTGCAGCGGCCGCTGCAACAGGATCGACGGATCGAACAGCATGCCGACCGACACGAAGAACAGCACGGCGAAGGCATCGCGCAGCGGCAGCGACTCCTGCGCGGCGCGGTGCGCGAACTCGGACTCGCGCATCACCATGCCCGCAAAGAAGGCGCCGAGTGCAAATGACACGCCGAACAACGCCGCGGACGCGAACGCGATGCCCACCGCGGCTGCTACCACGCATAACGTGAAGAGTTCGCGCGAACCGGTGCGCGTCACCTGCCACAGCAACCACGGAAAAAACCGGCGGCCCACCACCAGCATCAGCGCGACGAAGCCGCCCACCTGCAGCAGCGTCAGGCCGAGCGTCTGCCAGACCGGGTCGGCGTTCGCGTGCGCGGCCGAACCGCCGAGCGCGCCGGCCAACGGCGGCAACAGCACGAGCACCAACACCATGGCCAGGTCTTCCACCACCAGCCAGCCGACTGCGATGCGGCCGGTATATGAATCGAGAATGCCCAGGCTTTCGAGCGCGCGCAGCAGCACCACCGTGCTCGCCACCGACAGCGCCAGGCCGAACACCAGCGCCGCACCGGCCGACCAGCCCCACCAGGTGGCGAGGCCGGCGCCGAGCAACGTGGCCACGGCGATCTGCACCAGCGCGCCGGGCACCGCGATCTTGCGCACCGCGAGCAGGTCGTCGAGCGAGAAATGCAGGCCCACTCCGAACATCAGCAGCATCACGCCGATCTCGGCGAGCTGCGCGGCAATTCCGGCATCGGCCACGAAACCCGGCGTGAACGGGCCGATGATCACGCCCGCCAGCAGGTAGCCCACCAGCGCCGGCAGCCGCACGCGCACTGCGAGGAAGCCGAGCACCAGCGCCAGGCCGAGGCCAGCGGCGATGGTGTTGATCAGGGAAACGCTGTGCGGCATCGATCCATTCTGCAGGATCGACGCCAACCCTTTCAGGTCGCCATCTTCTCGGTCTTCGCGTTGATGAGCTCCTCGGGCTCCTGCGCCTCGATCCAGGTCTCGTTGTTGAGGCCTGCTTGCAGCCGCTCCATGTCGAGCTCGTTCGTCCACTTGGCCACCACGAGCGTCGCGACGCCGTTGCCGATCAGGTTGGTCAGCGCGCGCGCCTCCGACATGAAGCGGTCGATGCCCAGGATCAGCGCCAGGCCGGCCACCGGCACATGGCCCACGGCCGACAGCGTGGCCGCGAGCACGATGAAGCCGCTGCCCGTCACGCCCGCCGCCCCCTTCGAGGTCAGCAGCAGCACCAGCAGCAGCGTGAGCTGCTGGGTGATCGTCATGTCGGTGTTGGTCGCCTGAGCGATGAACACGGCCGCCATCGTCAGGTAGATCGAGGTGCCGTCGAGGTTGAACGAGTAACCGGTCGGGATCACCAGGCCGACGCAGGTCTTCTTGGCGCCCAGGTTCTCCATCTTCTCCATCATGCGCGGCAGCACCGACTCGGACGACGACGTGCCCAGCACGATCAGCAGTTCTTCCTTGATGTACTTGATGA
>JBDUCH010000484.1:0-2508 GCA_040003555.1 Variovorax sp.
GCACTTCGGCATTGCGGGCCTTGCGCACCAGTTCGACGTGGTTCAGGTAGGCCGATCCGTCGGCCCACTGGTAGGCGCGCGGCAGCGGCGCCATGCACTGCGTCGGGTCGAACGGAAAGGCGTGGCGCGCGCGGCCAGCATTGACGCTGTCGTACAGGTCTTGCAGTTGCGGGCTCATGAAGCCCCAGTCGTCCAGCACCTGCTGCAGGCGGCTGGCGATGCCGGTGGCGTAGTGGGCGCTGCCGAGGTCGCGCGAGACGACGACGAGCTGGCCGTCGCGCGAACCGTCTTTGTAGGTGGCGAGTTTCATGGGGTGCGGTGGTCGGTGCGGAACGCCGGGCGGCCGGCATCGCTCTACTAAACTGGTTGAACGGCGGCAGTGTACCGAGCCCGCCCCTTCCACCTGCCATGACGACGATGCCGCGCACCGCTGATGCTGCTCCACCAATGGCCGGCGCAGCGCGCCCGGCTTGGCGCGCGCTCGCGCTGCTGACCGTCCTGGTGGTGGCGGCGCACCTGGTGGTGCTGGGCCTGATGCCCGCCGGCATCGGGCCGGAGCCACTGCCGCTCGCGAGCAAGTTCATCACCCGCACGATCGTGATCGCGCCGCCACCGGCCGCGGCGGCGGAGGCACCGGCGCCTGCTGCGGCACCACCGCCGCCCGGGCGCCTGGCCAGGCCCGCGCCGCCCAAGCGCCCGCGTGCGATCACGCCGCCGCGGGTCGAACCGGCACCGCCAGCGCCGACACCTCCCGTGTTGACGGCGGAAACCTCGCAGGATCCGATACCGGCGGCCCCTCCTGCGGAGGCGCCGGCGTCCGCCGCCTCAGGGCCCGAAGGCGCCGCTGCCGCGCCGACGCTCGACGCAGCGGGCCCGGTCGGCGGCTCCAACCCCGGCATGGCCGCGCTGACCGCGGGTGCCACGCAGCCGCTGGTCGTGCCCGGCTCGGTGCGGCTCGCCTTCGACGTCACCGGCCAGCGCGGCCCGCAGCCGATGTCGGGCGTGTTCGGCGAGCTGATCTGGCTGCAGAACGGCGCCGAGTACAACGCCCGGCTCTCGCTCACGATGCTGTTTCGCACCTTCCTGCGCCAGACCAGCACCGGCCGCGTCGACGGCAGCGGCATCGCGCCGACACGGTTTTCGGAGGCGCGCAAGGCGGAGGTGGCCTCGCACCTTGTGCGCGACCAAGGCAAGGTGGTGTTCAGCAACAACGCGCCCACGGTGCCGCTGCTGCCGGGTGCGCAGGATCGGCTCAGCGTGGTGATGCAGCTCGGCGCGCTGATGGCCGGCGACCCGAAGCGCTTTCCCGAAGGCAGCAAGATCGAGGTGCAGACCGTCGGGCCGCGCGATGCCGACGTCTGGGTCTTCAACGTCGAGGGCGAAGAGCCCATGCACGTGCCGGCGGGAGATTTCACAGTGCGCAAGCTCACCCGCAGCCCGCGCCGCGAGTTCGACCACAAGCTCGAGCTCTGGCTGGCGCCGGAAATCGGCTATTTGCCTGTCCGGATCCGGCAAACGCAGACCGATGGCGACATCATCGACATGCAACTGCGGGACAAAACGCCCCCTCCGGTGGTGAATTGATCACGCTCTTGTGGGCCAAATGCCTGCAAACAGTCGGCAGTTCTTGAAACTGGCGCGTTGATTGCTATCTAACGATCATGAATACCATCGACTACAGGAGCCACCCCGCCATGCAGATGCTCTATGACTCGGATTCTTTCGTCGTCGTGCACGTGCAACCCAACGAGGACGATGAACCGATCGCGCCCAACATCCCGGTGCTGGCTCGCCACGGCTTTGAAATCGTGGACAAGCGCTCCGGCAAGGAGGTCTACCTCGATGGCTCCTGGGCCGAGTTGTTCCACCAGAAGATCACGGCCTGGCAGCTCAATACCCCAACTCAGGAAGAGGTGGAAGACACCCTCGAGGGGTACGCCGAACTGGCACAGAACCCGGTGCTGATGCACTAAAACCGGCTCGTGGAACTCGCAGTGGTTTCACGAAGCTGCTGTCAATCCGACTTTGCGTAGAGCCGGCTGTATAGCGGCCCGACGATCAGCAACACCGCCACCAGCCGGCATACCTGGAACGCCGTCACCACCGGCACCCCAAGCTGCAAGACCTTGGCCGTGATCGCCATTTCGGCGATGCCGCCGGGCGAGGTTCCGAGGATCATCGTGGCCCAGTGCTGGCCGGTGCCCCAGGCCAGAAGCACCGCGAAGGCCCCGCACAACCCCAGCATCGCGACCGTGCCGATCGCCACCGACGCCAGCCAGCGCGGCGCCGTGTGCACAAACTCGCGGCTGAAGCGCACGCCCAAGCTGACCGCGATCACGAGTTGGGCCGCGTTCGACAGTCAGGTCGGCACCGCCGACAGCGTGGTGCCGGTCATCGTGAATCCCATCGCGACCAGCAACGGGCCGATGAACCATGGGTTGGTGCGGCCACTGGCGCGCATCAGCAGCGCCCCCAAGCCGCTGGCGACGGCCAGCAAACCTAGCCCGT
>JBDUCH010000485.1:0-2505 GCA_040003555.1 Variovorax sp.
GCTCCTGGCCGGCCTTGAGCACGTCGTCGAAGGCGGCCTGCACCTGCTCGGGCGGACGCACGCCGCCCTGCTGCAGGTTGATACCGACCACTTCGACGCCGACCTTGTAGCGATCCAGGATGGTCTGCATCAGCGTGCGCACGCGCGGCGCGATCTGGTCGCGCTCGTCGGCCAGTGCCTTGTCCATCTTCATCTTGCCGACGACTTCGCGCACGGCCGTTTCGGCCACCTGCACGATCGCGTCGGCCGGGCTCTTGCTCTCGAACAGGTAGGCGCGCGCATCGCTCAGGCGGTATTGCACGGCGAACTTGATTTCGACGATGTTCTCGTCCTCGGTCAGCATGGCGGATTCGCGCAAACCGGTCGAGCGCACGATGCTGTCACGGCCCACGTCGGTGGAACGGATCTGCGTGACGACCACGAGTTCGTGGCGCTGGATTGGGTAAGGCAGGCGCCAATTGAAGCCCGCGCCGACCGTGGTCTTGTAGCGTCCGAATTGGGTGATGACGGCCTGCTGGCCTTCGTTCACGATGAAAAATCCGGTGCCGAGCCAGATCAGCACGGCAACGCCAGCCACCAGGCCGAGGCCGAAGCCCGCGTTTTTCATGTCGGGCTGGAAGCCGCCATTGCCGCCGCTCGGAGGGCGGTTGTTGTTGTTGTCGCCGCCGCGTCCGCCGCCGAACAGGCCGCCTAGCTTGCGGTTGAAATCGCGCCAGAGTTCATCGAGATCCGGAGGGCCCTGGTTTGGGCCCTGACCGCGCGGCCGATTCGGCTGCGGCGCAGGCGACGGCGGTGGCGGCGGCACAGCCGGCGGCTCGCCATCGGGCCGATTGCCGGCCGGGCGTTGTTCACCATTGGTCGACGCGTCGTCGCCCCGGCCCCATCGGCCGTCGTTCAGGTTGAACATGCCCTGAAACCGTCTCCACACTGGCATTGCATTCATTCGTTTGGCTTCTTCTCTCGTCAGTGGCGGGATTGTGCCCAATCAAGGGGCTGCGTCGTGCAATTCAGCGTCGGCCTCTAAGGTCATGGCCGGGCCGACGGAGCCGGAACGCAAAGCCAGTTCGGCCCGCAGCGCCGGCACTCCCTCACCCGTGTGGGCACTGAGGAAAATGCGCGGCACCTGGACGCCCTCGACTTCGATCTCGTCCTGCAGATGCAGCGGATGTTGCGCGCTTTCAAGGGCATCGAGCTTGTTGAACACCAGAAGTTGCGGCACGGTGTCGGCGCCGATCTCGGCCAGCACGCGCTGCACTTCGGCCATCTGCTCGGGATGGTTGGGGTTCGAGGCGTCGACCACGTGCAGCAAAAGATCGGCATCGACCGCCTCCTGCAGCGTGGCCTTGAAGGCGTCGACCAGTCCGTGCGGCAGATCGCGAATGAACCCCACCGTGTCGGAAATGGAAACCTGCCGCCGCCCGCCTTCTGCGGTCGTGCCGAGGTACAGGTTGCGGGTGGTGGTGTCGAGCGTGGCGAACAGCTGATCCGCTGCATAGGCGCGCGCCTTCACCAACGCGTTGAACAGCGAGGACTTGCCGGCGTTGGTGTAGCCGACCAATGAAATGTTGAAGGTCGCGCGCCGCTCGCGCTGGCGGCGTTGCGTGCCGCGCTGCTTTTGCACCTTGACGAGCCGTTCGCGCGTGCGTTTGATCGACTCGCTGATCATGCGGCGGTCGAGCTCGATCTGCTTCTCGCCCGGGCCGCCGCGCACGCCTGCACCGCCGGTCTGGCGCTCCAGATGCGACCAGCGCCGCACGAGGCGCGTACTGAGGTATTGCAGCCGCGCAAGCTCGACCTGCAGCTTGCCTTCGTGGGAGCGCGCACGCTGGGCGAAGATTTCGAGAATCAGGAACGTCCGGTCGTACACCGCAACATCGAGCTGGCGCTCGAGGTTGCGCTGCTGGGCCGGGCTCAGGGTCTGGTCGAAGATCACCTCGCTCGCGCGATGGAGTTCCGCCAGTTCCTTGATCTCGTCGGCCTTGCCGCTGCCCACGAAGAGGGCCGCGTCGGGCGCCTTGCGTTTGCACACGATGCGAGCCACCGGCTGCAGTCCCGCGGTCTGCGCGAGCAGGCCGAGCTCCTCAAGTTCGCTGTCGAAATGAGGCAACCCGAAGTCGACGCCGACGAGAACGGCGGCGCCTTCCTGTTGTGAAGTCAGCTCAGACAAAAGGAACCGTACCGATCAAGGAAAAGCGCGACGGGCGATGCCGTCGCGCTGCGTACCGCTCAAGCAGCCGCGTCGTCGCTCTCGGCAGCCGAGAAGTTGACCGCGCGGCCCGGAACGATGGTGGAAATCGCATGCTTGTAGACCATCTGGGTGACGGTGTTACGCAGCAGAACGACGTACTGATCGAAAGACTCGATCTGACCCTGCAGCTTGATACCGTTCACCAGATAGATGGAAACCGGCACATGCTCCCGACGCAAAGTGTTCAGGAACGGGTCTTGCAAAAGTTGCCCTTTGTTGCTCACGATATTCTCCGTGTTCAAGGAAGAGTTATAGGA
>JBDUCH010000175.1:0-8360 GCA_040003555.1 Variovorax sp.
AACCATGCGTCGGCCAGGGCCGACATGCGTGCGTAAATGCGAAGGAAATTGGTGGGCGGTGGAGGTTTCGAACCTCCGACCCCAGCAGTGTGAATGCTGTGCTCTACCCCTGAGCTAACCGCCCCGAGCGGTACCTGAAACAGCCGCGAGGGCTGCTGGCACCGCCAGAAATATTCGACACTTTCGTGCGAAGCCCGCGATTATGCCACAGCATTTTCGCCAGTTTGGCGAAACAGCGTGCGGCCGTTGCTGGCTTTGTCGAGTTGCTGCAACGCGGCCTCGTGCAGGGCCAGTTCATGCTCGCCGGCGCACAGCACCGGCAGCGCAAAACTGCGCAGATCCACCGTGATCGCCGCGCCGAGCGTGGGCTCGTTCGACACCACATCGATCAACAGCGCGTCCTGCCCCCGCGTGAGGTTGATGTAGACGTCGGCCAGCAGCTGCGCGTCGAGTTTGGCGCCGTGGAAAGTGCGGTTGGAGCGATCCACGCCGAAACGATCGCACAGCGCATCGAGCGAGTTGCGCTTGCCCGGGTACACCTGCTTGGCCATCGCGAGCGTGTCGGTGACCTCGCCGACGAAGCTGCGCAGCGGCGGCAGGCCGGCCAGTTCGAGCTCCTTGTTGAGGAAGCCGACGTCGAAAGCGGCGTTGTGAATGATCAGCTCGGCGCCGCGCAGGTACTCGACAACGTCGCCCGCCAGCGTGGCGAACTTGGGCTTGTCGCGCAGGAAGTCGGTCGTGAGCCCGTGCACCTTGAGAGCGTCTTCGTGGCTCTCGCGCTCGGGGTTGAAGTAGATGTGCAGGTCGTTGCCGGTCAGCTTGCGGGCGAACAGCTCGACGCAGCCGAGTTCGATCACGCGGTCACCGTTCTCCGCGGAGAGGCCGGTGGTTTCGGTATCGAGAACGATCTGGCGCGACATCAGTGATTCTCCTTGGCGTGATTGATCGAGTATTTGGGGATCTCGATCGTCACGTCCTTCTGCGCCAGTATCGCCTGACAGCTCAGCCGTGATTGCGGCTCCAGCCCCCAGGCACGATCGAGCAGATCGTCTTCGGTTTCTTCCGACGGATTGAGCGACTCGAAGCCCTGGCGCACGAGCACGTGGCAGGTGGTGCAGGCGGCGCTCATCTCGCAGGCGTGCTCGATGTTGATGTGGTTGTCGAGCAGCGCCTCACAGATCGAGGTGCCGGCCGGCGCGTTGACTTCAGCGCCCTGCGGGCAGTACTCCGAATGCGGGAGGATCTTGATGATGGGCATCTTATTCTTCTAGAGAGACTCGACCTTGCGGCCCGACAGCGCGCGCGCGATGCCCTGGTTCATGCGTTGTGCGGCAAAGGCCTCGGTGCCGTCCGCAAGTGCCTTGGTGGCCGCTTCGACCGTTGCGGCTTCGGCTGCGCCGCGCGCTTCGCGCAGTGCAACCATCAGCGACGCGATGGTGGCACGCTCGTCGGCCTCGAGCAGATCGCCGTCGGCGTCGAGTGCACTCTGGGTCGCGAGCAGCATGCGGTCGGCATCGACGCGGGCCTCAACCAGCGCACGGGCCTGCATGTCGGCAGCGGCGGTCGAAAAGCTTTCCTGCAGCATCGCCGCGATCTGGTCGTCCGACAGCCCGTACGAGGGCTTGACCGTGACGTGCGCCTCGACGCCACTGCCCTGCTCCTTTGCGCCCACGCTCAGCAGACCATCGGCATCGACCGTGAAGGTCACGCGGATGCGCGCGGCACCCGCGACCATCGGCGGAATGCCGCGCAGCTCGAAACGCGCCAGGCTGCGGCAGTCGGCCACCAGGTCGCGCTCGCCCTGCACCACATGCAGTGCCAGCGCAGTCTGGCCGTCCTGGTAGGTGGTGAAATCCTGCGCCATCGCGGTCGGGATCGTCTGGTTGCGCGGCACGATGCGCTCGACCAGCCCCCCCATGGTTTCGATGCCCAGCGAGAGCGGGATCACGTCGAGCAGCAGTAGGTCGCTGGCACCGGCATTGCCGGCCAACTGGTTTGCCTGGATCGCGGCGCCGAGTGCCACGACTTCGTCGGGGTTCAGGTTGGTCAGCGGTGGCCGGCCAAAGAACGCAGCCACCGCCTCGCGAATCTGTGGCATGCGCGTGGCACCCCCAACCAGCACGATGCCCTGCAGTTCGTCGGGCTTGAGCTTCGCGTCGCGCAGCGCCTTAAGCACGGCGGTGATGGTGCGGTCGGTCAGCGGCCGGGTGGCTGCGTCGAATTGCTCGCGCTTCAGATCGAGGCGGACTGCAGCGCCCGCCAGGTTGGCATGGAATGCTGTCGAATCGGCATCAGACAATGCTTCCTTGGCATCCCGCGCGGCCGCCAGCAAGGCGGCCTTGTCGGTGTCGCTGTCGGCCTTCAGACCGGTCTGCGCCAGCACGAAATCGGCCAGCGCATGGTCGTAGTCGTCGCCGCCCAGCGCCGAGTCGCCGCCCGTGGCGATCACCTCGAACACGCCCTGCGTGAGCCGAAGGATCGAGATGTCGAAGGTGCCGCCGCCGAGGTCGTAGACCGCGTAGACGCCTTCGCTCGCGTTGTCGAGGCCATAGGCAATGGCAGCGGCGGTCGGCTCGCTGATCAGGCGCAGCACGTTGAGGCCGGCCAGTTCGGCCGCGTCCTTGGTGGCCTGGCGCTGGCCCTCGTCGAAGTAGGCCGGCACGGTGATCACGGCGCCGTAGACCTCGTCGTCAAAACTGTCTTCGGCGCGAAAACGCAGCGTGGCCAGGATCTCGGCGCTGACCTCAACCGGCGACTTCAATCCGGCCGCCGTCTGCACCTTGACCATGCCGCCTTCGTCGAACAGACGGTACGGCATGGCGTCGCGGTTCGCGATGTCGGCCAGCCCGCGGCCCATGAGCCGCTTGGCAGAGGTAATGGTGTTGGCCGGATCCCCGGCGCGCGCCGCCAGCGCATCGAAGCCGATCTGGCGGCGTTCGCGGTCGACATAGCGCACCGCTGAGGGCAGCAGCACGCGGCCCTCGGTATCGGGCAGGCACTCGGCCACGCCGCTGCGCACCGCCGCGACCAGCGAATGGGTGGTGCCGAGGTCGATACCGACCGCGATGCGCCGCTGGTGCGGGTCGGGCGCCTGGCCCGGTTCTGAAATCTGCAGCAATGCCATGGCGCTATTGTCCCCACTGCGCGGCTTTGGCATCGATGTCCTCGGCAAAGCGCTCAATGAACATCAGGGCTCTTACCTGGCGCGTCGCACCCGGGTAGTCGCCTTTTTCGTCGATCAGCCGGTCGAGTGACGACAGTGCGTGCGCGCGGCCCGCGTCGACCTCATCGCGCAATGCATCGAGCCCGCTTTCGTCGGCCACGTCGTCCAGCGCCTCGCGCCACTCCATCTGCTGCACCAGGAAATCGCCCGGCATGGCAGTGTTGTTCTCGGCCTCGATCGGCGAGCCGTTCAGTTCGCACAGGTAGCTCGCGCGCCGGATCGGGTTCTTGAGGCGCTGGTAAGCCTCGTTGATGCGAACCGACCATTGCATCGCCACGCGCTGTGCAGACGCGCCCTGGGCCGCAAAGCGGTCGGGATGCGCCTCGCGCTGCAGTTCCTTCCATCGCGCATCCAGTGCGGCGCGATCCTGCGCGAACGTGGCGGGCACATCGAAAAGTTCGAAATCGGTGTCGTTGAGATTCATGGCAAGAAAAAGCCGCCTGCCTGGGCGGCGGCGGCGTCATTTGAAGCGACACGCAGTGCGTGCGGCCCAGGGCGAGCCTAGATCCGGAAGCTCTCTCCGCAGCCGCAGCGGTCGCGCTCGTTCGGATTGATGAACTTGAAGCCCTCGTTCAGGCCTTCGCGCACGAAGTCGAGCTGCGTACCGTCAATGTAGGCCAGGCTTTTCGGGTCGACCAGCACCTTGATGCCATGGTCTTCGAACACGACGTCCTCCGGGGCGAATTCGTCCACGTACTCCAGCTTGTAGGCCAAGCCCGAGCAGCCGGTGGTCTTGACGCCCAGCCGCACACCCACGCCCTTGCCCCGTTTGCCGAGGTAGCGTGTGACGTGGCGCGCGGCCGCTTCGGTGAGCGTCACAGCCATCTCAGTGAACCGTTTCTTCCGATGCGGCTTGCGCCGTGGCGCCGTGCTTGGCCTTGTAGTCGTTCACGGCGGCCTTGATCGCGTCTTCGGCCAGGATCGAGCAATGGATCTTGACCGGCGGCAGTGCCAGCTCTTCGGCGATCTGCGAATTCTTGAGCGCAGCCGCTTCGTCGAGCGTCTTGCCCTTGACCCACTCGGTGACGAGCGAGCTGGAAGCGATGGCCGAGCCGCAGCCGTAGGTCTTGAAGCGCGCGTCTTCGATCACGCCGGTTTCGGGGTTGACCTTGATCTGCAGCTTCATGACGTCGCCGCAGGCCGGTGCGCCAACCATGCCGGTGCCAACCGAGTCGTCGCCCTTTTCGAACGAGCCGACATTGCGGGGATTTTCGTAGTGGTCGATGACCTTGGATGAATATGCCATGGGGTTACCTCTTTGAACTTGATCAGGGCGTTGCTGTCAGTGGGCCGACCACTGGATCGTGCTGATGTCGATGCCGTCCTTAAACATCTCCCACAAGGGGCTGAGTTCGCGCAGCTTCGCCACGTTGTGTCTGATGGTGGAGATCGCGTAGTCGATCTCTTCCTCGGTCGTGAAACGGCCGATCGTCATGCGCAGGCTGCTGTGAGCCAGCTCGTCGCTGCGACCCAGCGCGCGCAGCACGTAGCTGGGCTCCAGGCTGGCCGACGTGCATGCCGAGCCCGACGACACCGCCAGACCCTTGATACCCATGATCAGCGACTCGCCTTCGACGTAGTTGAAGCTGATGTTCAGGTTGTGCGGCACGCGCCGTTCGAGGTCGCCGTTGATGAAGACTTGCTCGACGTCCTTCAGGCCGTCGAGCAGGCGCTTCTGCAATGCGGCCGCCTTGGCGATATCGTCCTTCATCTCGAGCTTGGCAAGCCGGAAGGCCTCGCCCATGCCGACGATCTGGTGCGTGGGCAGCGTGCCCGAACGCATGCCGCGCTCGTGGCCGCCGCCATGCATCTGGGCTTCCAGCCGGACGCGCGGCTTGCGGCGCACGTACAGCGCGCCGATGCCCTTGGGGCCGTAGGTCTTGTGCGAGGCCAGGCTCAACAGGTCGATGGGCAGCTTTGCCATGTCGATCTCGACCTTGCCGGTGGCCTGTGCCGCGTCGACGTGAAAGATCACGCCCTTTTCGCGGCAGATGTTGCCGAGCGCGACCACGTCCTGAACGACGCCGATCTCGTTGTTCACGAACATGACGCTCGCGAGGATGGTGTCGGGGCGGATCGCGGCCTTGAACTTGTCGAGGTCGAGCAGGCCGTCTTCCTGCACGTCGAGGTACGTGACTTCGAAGCCTTGGCGTTCCAGCTCGCGCATGGTGTCGAGCACCGCCTTGTGTTCGGTCTTGACCGTGATCAGGTGCTTGCCCTTGCCCTTGTAGAACTGGGCCGCGCCCTTGATCGCGAGGTTGTTCGATTCGGTGGCGCCCGAGGTCCAGACAATTTCGCGCGGGTCGGCACCGATCAGGTCGGCCACTTCGCCACGGGCCTTTTCGACCGCCTCCTCGGCTTCCCAGCCCCAGGCATGACTGCGCGACGCCGGGTTGCCGAAATGCTCGCGCAACCAGGGAATCATCGCGTCGACGACGCGCGGATCGACCGGCGTGGTCGCGCCGTAGTCAAGATAGATCGGGAAATGAGGAGTGACGTCCATGGCTGGCTCGGGCTGGCGAAGGAAGAAGATTGTTGAATCGAAGGTGTTGGCTCGGTGCCCGCAGGCACCGATCGCATCACGACTTGGCGAAAACGTTGCCCAGCGCGAACACCGAATTCGGTGCGTTGATACGCATCGGCTTGACCACCGGCTGGGCCGAGATCGCACGCTTGATGACCGGCTTGTTCTCGACCTGCACGCCCTTGGCGAGCTGGTCGTCGACCAGTTTTTGCAGCGTGACCGAGTCGAGGAATTCGACCATTCGCTGATTCAGCGACGCCCACAGCTCGTGCGTCATGCAGCGACCGGCTTCGCCGAGGCAGTTTTCCTTGCCGCCGCACTGGGTGGCGTCGATTGGCTCATCGACCGAAACGATGATGTCCGCCACGGTGATCTCGGCCGCCTTGCGGCCCAGCGAATAGCCGCCGCCCGGGCCACGGGTCGACTCGACCAGTTCATGCCGGCGCAGCTTGCCGAACAACTGCTCGAGATACGAGAGTGAAATCTGTTGGCGCTGGCTGATGGCAGCCAGCGTGACGGGGCCGGTGTTCTGGCGCAAGGCCAGATCGATCATCGCGGTGACCGCAAAACGGCCTTTTGTTGTGAGACGCATTGCAAGCTCCTGGTGTGCTTACCGTTGAAATGACACCGAACCCGGGTGGGGCTGGGTGACGTCGTCTCCGCCCTTACCGACCCGTCATCGATTGGTGTTGCCAATCGGTTGGAGCCGGCCCTTCATCGGGAGTTTCTTTGTTGTTGAGTATTTCAGTCAAGTATAGCAGAAAGTACCTCGCCCTTTCCGGGTAAACCCGAGGAAACGGCGCTGGAGCGCCGCTCAGCCGCGCCCTTCGCCGGGGGTCAGCACGGCGATGTTGTCCCCGCCGCGTGCGCCGAAAGCCTGCTCGCGCAACAACGCCAGCTGGTCGCGCACACGCGCCGCCTTCTCGAACTCGAGGTTGCGGGCGTGCTCGAGCATGAGCTTTTCGAGCCGCTTGATCTCGCGCGAGACGTCTTTCTCGCTCATGTCCTCGACCTTGGCGCGCTCCAGTTCGAGCTTGGCCATTTCCTTGCCCGTCTTTTCGCTGTAGACGCCGTCGATCAGATCACGCACCTGCTTCAGGATGCTGCGCGGCGTGATGCCGTGGGCCTCGTTGTGGGCGATCTGGTGAGCGCGCCGCCGGTCGGTCTCGCTGATCGCCCTCTTCATCGAATCGGTCATGCGGTCGGCGTACAGAATCGCCTTGCCGTTCAGGTTGCGCGCGGCACGCCCGATGGTCTGGATCAGCGAGCGCTCGGCTCGCAGGAAGCCTTCCTTGTCGGCGTCCAGGATCGCCACCAGCGACACCTCGGGAATGTCCAGGCCCTCGCGCAGCAGGTTGATGCCCACCAGCACGTCGAATGCGCCCAAACGCAGATCGCGCAGGATCTCGACCCGCTCGACCGTGTCGATGTCGCTGTGCAGGTAGCGCACCTTGACGCCGTTGTCGCTCAGGTAGTCGGTCAGCTGCTCGGCCATCCGCTTGGTCAGCGTGGTGATCAGCACGCGCTCGCGCTTTTCGACGCGCAGGCGGATCTCGCCGAGCACGTCGTCGACCTGGTGCGTGGCCGGGCGCACTTCGACTTCGGGGTCGATCAGCCCGGTGGGCCGCACCAATTGCTCGACCACGTTGCCTGCATGATCCTTCTCGTACTGTGCCGGCGTGGCCGAGACGAAGATCGCCTGGCGCATGCGCGTCTCAAACTCTTCGAACTTGAGTGGCCGGTTGTCCAGCGCCGACGGCAGCCGGAAGCCGTATTCGACCAGCGTGGTCTTGCGCACGCGGTCGCCGCTGTACATGGCGTTGAGCTGGCCGATCATCTGGTGGCTCTCGTCGAGGAACATCAACGCGTCCTTCGGCAGATAGTCGGTCAACGTGGCCGGCGGATCGCCCGGCGCGGCGCCCGACAGGTGGCGCGTGTAGTTCTCGATGCCCTTGCAGTGGCCGATCTCGGCCAGCATCTCGAGGTCGAAGCGGGTGCGCTGCTCGAGCCGCTGCGCCTCCACCAGCTTGCCCTGCCCAACCAGCTCCTTGAGCCGATCCGCCAGTTCGAGCTTGATGGTTTCGACCGCGGTCATGACCTTGTCGCGCGGCGTCACGTAGTGGCTCGACGGGTAGACCGTGAAGCGCGGGATCTTCTGGCGGATGCGGCCGGTGAGCGGGTCGAACAGCTGCAGCGTCTCGATCTCGTCGTCGAACAGCTCGATGCGGATGGCGAGTTCGCTGTGCTCGGCTGGAAACACGTCGATCGTGTCGCCGCGCACGCGGAAGGTGCCGCGCGAAAAATCCTGCTCATTGCGCGTGTACTGCATGCGGATCAGCCGGCCGATCACGTCGCGCTGGCCGATCTTGTCGCCCACCCGCATGATGAAACGCATCTGGGTGTAGTCCTCGGGCGTGCCGATGCCGTAGATGGCGCTCACCGTTGCCACGATCACCGTGTCGCGGCGCTCCAGCACGCTTTTGGTGGCCGACAGGCGCATCTGCTCGATGTGCTCGTTGATCGAACTGTCCTTCTCGATGAACAGGTCGCGCTGCGGCACGTAGGCCTCGGGCTGGTAGTAGTCGTAATAGCTGACGAAGTACTCGACCGCGT
>JBDUCH010000176.1:0-8333 GCA_040003555.1 Variovorax sp.
CCAAGGTCGGCATCGGCCCGGGCAAGGTCTGCATCACCAAGCTCAAGACCGGCTTCGGCACGGGCGGCTGGCAGCTGAGCGCGCTCAAGTGGTGCGCACGTGTGGCCACCAAGCCGATCATTGCCGACGGCGGCATCCGCGACCATGGCGACATCGCCAAGAGCATCCGCTTCGGCGCGAACATGGTGATGATAGGCTCGATGTTCGCAGGCCATGAAGAATCGCCGGGCAAGACCGTGGAAGTCGACGGCGTGCTCTTCAAGGAGTACTACGGCTCGGCCAGCGACTTCAACAAGGGCGAGTACAAGCACGTCGAAGGCAAGCGCATCCTCGAGCCGATCAAGGGCAAGCTGGCCGGCACGCTGGTCGAGATGGAGCAGGACGTGCAGAGCTCGATCAGCTATGCGGGCGGCAAGAAGCTGATGGACATCCGCAAGGTCAACTACGTGACGCTGGGCGGCGCCAACGAGGGCGAGCACCTGCTCATGTAGTCACGGCTCCCGCAGCAGCTGCATCGCATGGCGGTGCAGTACATGCGCGGGGTCGACCAGGGCATCGACGATGCTGAAGTGGTCGAGGCCGGGCAGCTCCTCGCAGACCGGCACCGTGCGTGCGCCCCACGCCTTGCGGATCAGCGCGTTGTGGCGCAGAAACTCTTCGCTCTCGTCGCCGCCGACCACGCTGTAGAGCTGGCCCTGCTTCGGCGCCGGCCACAAGGCCGGACTGGCGCGGCGCGCATCCTGCGGCGTGAGTTGCAACGCCCCCTGCAGCGAGGGAGTGCGCATCAGCGGTTGCAGTTCGAAAAGCCCCGAAATCGAAAGCGCGTTGCGCACCATTTGCGCCGGCAGGCCCAGCGCCTTCCAGCCGCACGCCAGCAGCATGGCCGCGAGGTGGCCGCCGGCCGAATGCCCGGCGACCGTGATGCGGCGCGGATCGCCGCCATGCTCGGCGACGTGGTGCCAGGTCCAGGCCAGCGCCTTCACCATCTGCAGGGCGATGTCCGGAATGGTCACCGGTTGCGCGTCGGTGCCCGGGCAAAGCGCGTAGTTCGGCACGACGACGCAAACGCCCTGCGCGGTGAATGCCGGCGCCACGAAGGAATGGTCGCTCTTGTCGAGCGAACGCCAGTAGCCGCCGTGGACGAACACCAGCACCGGCGCGCTGGAGGCGCTCGCAGCGGGAAAGATGTCGAGCGTCTCGTTGACGCCGTCGCCGTAGCGCCGGTCGATCACGCCCAGCGGTGCGGCGGCTCGTACCTGCGCCGAATCGTGCGCCCAGCGCGAAAAGTACGCGGGGTGCTCGGGAACGAGTGCCCGGTTGTTGTACATGCGGTCGAGCCAGACCGGGTCGTCGTGCGGAGCCATGCGTCGTTCCTTGTCGACAAGCGGATCGGAGCGATCTTGGCATGCGGCACGAAACCGCATGAATCGCGTTAAACTCAACCCGCGTTGGGGGGGTAGCTCAGCTGGGAGAGCGCCGCGTTCGCAATGCGGAGGTCGTGAGTTCGATCCTCATCCTCTCCACCAACCGACAGCAAAAAGGCCCTGGCATTCGCCAGGGCCTTTTTAGTTTGGCGCCCCGCTCAGTCGAGCGTCAGATGCCGGCCGTGCAACGCCGCCGCAGCGGGCGACGCGAGGTATCCGATGGTCTGCGCGGCGACTGCGGTCGACACCCAATCGGCCGGGTTGGCATCGGGCATCGCGTGGCGATTGGCCGGCGTGTCCATCACTGTCGGGGCGATGCTGTTGACGCGAATGCCGTGCGGCGACAACTCGGCCGCCATCGATTCCACCAGCCGCTGCAACGCGCTCTTGGACGCGCCATAGGCCGACATGGCGGCCAGACCGCGCGACGCGGTGGCGGCGGTGACAGCGATGACGCTGCCGCCCTGGTGCGCAATCATCGACGGCACGAACGACTGGCTCACCGCCACGAACGACCACGCGTTCAGGTTCATCATGCGATCCCAACTCGCACGTTCGAGCTCGTGCACCAAGGCACCCATCTCGAAGCCGCCCGCAATGTGCACCAGCGTGTCGACCCGCTGAAAAACCTTCAATACCTGCGCCGATGCCTCCTGCATGGCCGCCACCGACGTCACATCGCAGGCAATCAGCAGATGCTGCGAGTTGTCGAGACCGGGAAAGGTCTCGGCCAGCTTTTCGGCGTGGTGATCCAGCAGCGCGAGACGCGCACCCTGGTCGAGAAAGTGCTGCGCCACGGCCCGGCCGAGCGCGCCGGCGGCGCCTGTCAGCACGACGTGGGATGGGGTCTTGGGGGTATCGGTCATCGATGCATCCTTGGAGTTCATTGCGCAAGCGCGCGAGTGCGGGGGATGGTAGCGCCGGCTGGTGGCTCTCAGCGATTCTTCTGGGCTATAATCGAAGGATTGCCTGATCACAGCAATGCGATTCAGGGGCTCTTAGCTCAGTTGGTAGAGCAGCGGACTCTTAATCCGTAGGTCGAGTGTTCGAGTCACTCAGGGCCCACCAAAAATACCAAGCGAATCAAGCACTTAGGTCACAAGCCTAAGTGCTTTTTTCTTTCCCGCCCTGACCGCGCCTTCCGTGTCCGACCGTGCCGGAAATTTTCCGATGTCCGACTCTTTCTTCGCCCATGCGGCCCGACCATGGTCGGGCGGAGGCTCAGGGCACATAACTACCAGATCAGGTAGGACAGGTAGGAGCGGCGCATAGACATGAATGGCCGTCCTGGATTCGGCGCCCAATCAGCCGCCTGATCGTCATCGCCTTTCAGTCGCCGCAAACGCGTGCCAGTCCACGATCGAGCGCGATGGCATAGAGCGCGTTCAGACGATGCACTTCAGCATGCTTTCGCGTAGCTTGTGCCAAGCGGGTCCTGCAATCGGGTGTGTCACGCAGTCGCCGCGTCGCGATCAGTTCACCGATGAACCGCGACCGCAGCCGGTCGAGTGCGGGGCGCAACTCCGCCTTCAGATCGGCCCGTGGGTCGGTGGGGGCCTGGCCCGCGCGCTGCCATTCAGCCATGAGTTCGACCTGCACCAGCTTGCTCGCCTCGATCTGGTCCGCAAAGAATGCGGACGCCAGATCACCCGACAGGCCAAGGCGCACTGCCTCGTCGGCAGCAGCGGCGATCACCTGCTTCTCCCGCGGATCCTGGGGCGGATCTGCAATGGGTTGGTTGGTGTCCCATTTGGTAAGCGCCACCTTGCGGGAGATATCCAGCCGCGTTGCACTCAGATCGACAAGCGTCGAAAAATCCTGGGACGGAGCAACCTGTGCAACGCCCTCAGCGCACCACAGGATCAGGGATCCGGCAGCGAGTGAAACAACCGGCCAATGCGCGTTCGCGCGAGTGAAAGATCGCATGTCATTCTCCTTGATGTGAATCTTTGACTGTTGTGCTCAGAAGACCTGGCTCAGGAAGGCGCGGATGCGCGGATCCGAGTGCTCGCCGAAGAACACTTCGGAAGTGGCCTCCTGCACGATCCGCCCGCCGTCCATGAACACCACCTTGTCCGCCACTGCGCGCGCGAAGCCCATCTCGTGGGTGATGCAGATCATGGTCATGCCGCCGCGCGCGAGCAGGATCATGGTGTCGAGGACTTCCTTGACCGTCTCCGGATCCAGCGCCGAGGTGGCTTCGTCGAAAAGCATCACCGAGGGGTTCAGGCACAGCGCCCGGGCGATTGCCACGCGCTGCTGCTGACCGCCGGAGAGCTGCGCGGGATAGGCCGATGCCTTCTCGACGAGGCGGACCTTCTGCAGATGCTCCAGTGCAACCTGTCTGGCCTCCTTCAGGGGACGGCGCCGGACCCATGTCTGAGCGAGGGTGCAGTTATCGAGGACGGTCAGATGCGGGAACAGGTTGAATTGCTGGAACACCATGCCGACGTTGGCGTGAACAAGATCGGCATGGCGCATGTCCGGCGACACCTTCGTGCCGTTTACCGTCACAACGCCGCGCCCGTAGCCCTCCAGGCCACTGATGCAACGGGCCAGCGTCGACTTGCCGGAGCCCGATGGCCCGCACACCACCACTCGCTCGCCGGCGTCAACCGTCAGATGGATGTCACTGAGCACCTGCTGGGTGCCGAAATGCTTCGATAAGCCCACGACGGAAACGACCGCCGGGGAAGTGGGCAAGCGACTCATGCTTACTCCGACTGGCGGTAGCACGCAGCCGCTGGGCTGTCGCGCCATGCGACCACGCCACCTTCGCTGACGCGGTTGCGCCCGTAGACGATCCACGCGTCGTCGACGGTACCGATCAACTGTGTCACCTGCAGGCGCTCGGGATGCTCCAGTGCGATGGCCGCATAGCCCAGCCCGGCGGCATAGGTTCCGGCGACCAGGCCCGCCGTGACCTCTGCCACCGTTTCCACGAACTCGATCCGCTCCCATTGGCTGACGTCGATGTAGTCGAGCGTCGGACGCATGACCGCGAGCGATCGTGGACGCTCCGCGCCACGGCGCTCGATGATCGCCAGATCCCGGCTGGGCGAGACAAAGGTATCGATCACGTACAAGCCGTCGAAAAATCGGGCCACTGTCGCCGGGGTGGCCGGATGAACGGCGCACTGAACCAGAAAATCCGAGCGGCGGTCCAGCACCGCCTGGGCGCCCTGGTCGAAGTCGACCGCCAGGTCGACGGTCGCGTATTCGCGGATGCCATGGAGGTCGAGGTAGCGGCGCAGCACGAACTCGTGGTTGCTGCCACTCGGGCCGAGGGTGATGAATCTCATGGCGCTTTGTGCTCCAGTTGGTGAGAGTGGCTCAGAGAGGTTTCCAGTTTGCGCATCCCGAGCATCAAGCTGCAATTGAGGACGAGATAGACGATGCCGGCGCCCAGGAAGACCTCGTTTGAAGCGGCTCGGAGGCGGAATGCTCCGGGAAGGTCAAGGCCCGCACAAGACTTGCTCTGCATGCAATCGGCGTGCAGAGCGCTAATCGATTTGCGTTGGGCCCCCAGTGCACATCGGTCAATGTCGTTGCATCACGCGCAACGCTGAACTACGCATCGACAAGATCGACCCGGCCACCGGCCACGTGCAGGCAAGCATTCCGGCGCCGGGCTACGGCGCCGACTCAGGCCTGGCCTGGCCGGGGCCGAGGGCAGCCTGTGGGTCGGGCAGTACCGCGAACGCAAGATTTATCAGATAGACACCAAGACCGGGGCGCTGTTAAGCACCATCGAGTCGAACAGCTTCGTGACGGGCGTGACCTAGGTCGACGGTGAGTTGTGGCAGGTCTTGTGGGAAGGCGACGAGTGCGAGCTGCGCCCCATCGATCCTGCCAGCTGCGCCGTGCCAAAGCGTCTGGCTATGCAACGCGCGATAAGTTGCGCAAGCAGGCGAGTTGATCGAGCCCGGCATAGTGACCGAGACCGAAGTTCTGCTTCAGATCCTGGTAATCGCTCTCGATGCACCATCGCTAATGGGCGATGCTGACGAGCTTCCTTGATGGCGATGTCCTCGGACAGGGTACACATGGAGTACCTGCTCGGTTCATCGTCATTTGCGGGCCAATTTGATGAGCCGCCTTGCTCGAGAGGCAGGAGTGCCTTGCCCACATTCCGCCCGCATGGCGCACCCGCACGGCCGCGAAGCGGCAGCTCGCCAGAAAATGAGTTCGACCCGTCGCTGCAAGCGGCTCAACATCCATCCGCCCGGCGTCAAACGCGATCGCCTTGTACGAAGCCCATCTCGGTCACGGGCCGGAAATTGGCCAGCGGCATGGGAACGAAACGACGGTCACATCAAATCACCTGCACCGTCACGTATCGGTGGGACAGGACTAACAGGCGAGGCCGGCTACTTCGATTCCTGCTTTAAAAGGCTGTACGTCTGAACCTGAAGTGCTCGGGCCAGGCGCTCCAGGTTGTCCAAAGAAATGTTCCGAGCTCGCCGCTCAACGTGCGCGACGAAGGTCCGATGCAGCCCTGCTTCAAACCCCAAAACTTCCTGCGACCAACCCCTCTCCGCTCTGAGGCGGATGAGATTCAGAGCGAGAACCTCCCTCGCCGAAAGTTCGGACTGTTCATAGAAACTCGCTGGCTTTGGCACTCGCCCAAAGTCTGTTTGCGACCCGCTTTTAAGTCAGCCGCGTTTGAGTCACAATTAGTCATTGCTGCCAGCGATGGCTCGAACAGATGCACCCGACTCGAATCGCGTCTCCTTTTCCCACCGCCAACCCTTTTCGGGTGCCGGCATCGGTGTTGCACGCGCGCCTTTCTGCAACCCCGACCCCTTCGCCCCGTCGCAGCGAATCCGCATTGCGCCTTGGTCAACAAGTCCGTGCGCTCCGCCTCGCCACCGGCGCCTCCGGCGGCGAGCTCGCCGTCAATTCAGGCGTCTCCCGCTCCATGCTTTCGCGCATCGAGCGCGGCCTGGTGTCTCCCTCCGTCGAAACTCTCGACCGGATCGCTCGCGGCCTGGGAGTGCCCGTCTCGCGCTTCTTCAGTGATCAGAGCAGCCGCACGGACCTGTCCTATGTCCCCGCGGGCAAGGGCATCCTGGTCGAACGCGTTGGCGCCGTGGCCGGCTACCGCTACGAACTCTTGGGCCATCAGCTCTCGGGCAACCTGTTCGTCGAGCCTTACCTGGTCACCCTGCTGCCGGAAGCGGAGCCCTACGTGACCTTCCAGCACCCCGGCGTGAAGTTCCTGCACCTGCTCACAGGCCGGGTCGCCTATCGCTACGGCGCCAAGGTGGTGAAGCTGGCCCCGGGCGACTCACTGCAGTTCGACGCTACCGCGCTGCATGGCATTGATGCGATCGAGGAAGGTTCGGTGAGCTACCTGTCGGTGGTGTTCACGATAAGGGAGTAGCGAGGCAAGATCCTGATCGCCAACCGCAGGGTGCTGGACGTTCTCCTTATGCTGGATCGAGCGTGCGACAACTGCGGCCACGCAAGCCCCTGGATCCGAAAACCGTTCCGGCATCCGAGAACGGCGACCCCGTTTCACACCGACGGTCCGCGCTGCCGGCCGATGTGCCAAGTCACAGACGAGCCGCGCACCACGCCTGAGACCTGCTGCTCGAGGCGTTGCTCGATCACCAGCGGCCAAGGCACCAGGCTGAAACCCATGCCGCCGTCGAGCATTGCGAAGCGGCCGCTGGCGAGCTGGATGGATCGGCGGTAGACGCCACCGGCCTGTTGGCCGTCCTGCAGCGTACGGTAAATCTGGCCGGTCTGATCCTGGAGGGCCTTGCCCACGGCGGCCACCTCGCGGTCGTGCAGGGTCGTTAGGCGGTTGCGCGCCAGGATCACGCGCTGACCCCGGTACTCGGCAAAACCTTCTTTCGCGAGGAAGTCCACGCGAGACTGCATCGCATCGCGCACTTGGGCGCCAAAGCCTTGATTTGCTACGCGGCCATCAGGGACCAGATTGCGGTCCAGCCAGGTCACCCCTAGGGCGCGCACCTGCTGCTCGATGGGCAAGTGCGAGCCCAGCTCGATCACCCGACCCGAAGCCTTCTGCGCATCATGCTGCTGCGCCTTGTGCATCAGGTCCGCCGGAACTCTCCAGACACCGTCGGCCATGCGCTCCACCAGACCGGTTCGTCGAAGGGCTTCGAGTCGGCGCACGTGCGTTTCGACGGGGGCCTGCGGCTCGCGATCCCCGGCCTGCTTGAGCTGCGCCAGATGACTCGCGGTGCGGCAGATGCCGTCTTTTGACGCGACCAGGATGTTGCGATCAACCGTCTTTTCCCGTCCTGGTGGTCTCGCCTCCACGATCGCGTGCCTCGGAAGCGCGGACAGATCAGCCCCGACCGGCAGCTTCAGGTCATGGGCCCTGCCATCAATGCCGTCGACCACCGGATAGCCGCGGTCGTTTCAGTTCATTCGCCAACCCCTTGCCGGCGATGCGGCCGCTCGCAGGGGCAGCGTTGGCGCCATCCGCGTCATGCACCACCAGTTCTCGCTGTCGCCCCTCGAGCGCCCGGCGCACGGCAGAGCCCTGCGGATCGGCATCGAGCAGCGTCGCGCGGTTTCGCTGCATCGCCTGTTCGCCCGCCAGGTGCGTGGCGTTTCGCAGAATACGATGCGGCGAACCTCCAGGTTCACCTCGCCGACATTGGGCGGTTCGTATCCGTTGCGCTTGCTGGGATTTGTTAGCGAGACTTTTTGCTGGAAGCGACGCTGTCAAGGTGCAGCCGATTCAACCCGATGACGCGCTGAACCTCCAGTCTGCAGCCGCACGGGTGTGCATTCGGCATCCATCTGCAACACGGCTTCATGCAGCAGGCCGCGCAGCCAGACCAGCCCCGGATCATGGGTGCGGTACTTGTGCCACTGCACTGCCTGTTCGATCCTGGCCAACGGCAAGGGCGGCGGCAGCAGCGTCAG
>JBDUCH010000177.1:0-8332 GCA_040003555.1 Variovorax sp.
GCCAGCAGATCCGGTGCGACCTGGGTCGGCTGGGCGGTCAGGCCGCCGTGCGCGCCGATTGCCAGCAGCGTCTCTTCGGACAACTGCTCGCGCCGGAACATGTGAGGCACGTCGATCGCGCTGCCGTCCTCGGCCGAGATGACGCCGCGCTCGACCAGGTTCTGCAGTTCCCGGATGTTGCCGGGAAAGGCGTACTGCAGCAGCGCCCGCACCGCGCGCGCCGTAAAGCCCGCGACCTGGCGGCCGTGGCGCCGCGCCTCGCGTTGCAGGAAGTGGTTCATCAGCAGCGGCACGTCGTCGCGCCGCTCGCGCAGCGGCGGCAGATGGATGGGGAACACGTTGAGCCTGAAGAACAGGTCTTCGCGAAACCGCCCTTCCCGCACCTGCGCCTGCAGGTCGACATTGGTGGCCGCGACCACGCGCACGTCGACTTGCAAGGTGCGCGTGCCGCCGACCCGCTCGATCTCCCCTTCCTGCAACGCGCGCAGCAGCTTGCCTTGGCTCACCGGGCTGAGCGTGGCGATCTCGTCCAGCAGCAATGTGCCGCCGTTGGCGCGCTCGAAGCGCCCCGGGCGCGAGGCGGTCGCGCCGGTGAAGGCGCCGCGCTCGACGCCGAACAGCTCCGACTCGATCAGCGTGTCCGGAATGGCGGCGCAGTTCACGGCCACGAAGGCCTGGTCGGCACGAGCGCTGATGCGGTGCAGACGACGCGCAAAAGCCTCTTTGCCGACGCCCGACTCGCCGGTGAACAGCACGGTGGCCTGGGTGCGCGCCACCCGCTCCAGCTGGTGGCAGACCGAGGTGAAGGCGGACGAGGCGCCGACAATCTCATGCCGATCAAAGGGCTCGGCGGCACGCCCAGGCAAGGCGCTTGGCGGCGTCGCGGGAGGACGGGCAACGGCGGTTGGCTTGGGCGCTTCGGTCAGGTCGCCCACCTGCAGGTAGCGCAGATCCTCGCTCACGTCGCCCCAGGCTTCGGCATGTCTCCCGACGACGCGGCAGACGTGGGAGCCCATGGAACGGCATTCGACCTCACGGAACACCACGAGCTTGCCGAACAGGCTGGTCACGTAGCCGGTGGCATAGCCGATCTGGGACCAGCAGGCGGGTTCTGTGCCCAGGCCGTAGGCCGCAATATGTTCGTCGTCTTCACTCGAGTGCTCCCAGACAAACTCCCCTTCGTAGATGCCACGGTCGATGTCGAAGTCGAAGGCCCTCGGAGTGACCTTGACCATGCCCTCGAGCGCGTGCAGCCGCGTGCCGGCCATGAACACCGATGCGGCGTCGCCCTGGGGCCAGCGCTCGCGCACCAGTTGGGCATCGCGTGCGCCCGAAACGTAGCCCGAGCGCGTCAGGAGCCCGCGCGCGCGCTCCAGCCCGAGGCTGTCGATCAGCTCGCGCCGCAGATGGCCCATCGACGAACTGTGCAGCAGCAACATGCGCTGGTCGTTGAGCCAGATGCGCCCGTCGCCCGGTGAAAAGAACAGCGATTCGGTGAGGTCGGCCAGGGTCGGAGCTTGCCCGTCATCGAAATGCGCGCTGTCGCCCCGGCGCAGCATGGCACCGGTCTTCAGCGCGACATCGGCAAGGGAAATGCGGGTGGGCTTGTGCATGCTGGATGTCTCCATGTGATTATTGTTTATAACCTTTTAAGAACCTGGCGGCGCAGGAAATTGCTCATATGAGAAGTTGCCTGCGGCGCCGGAATCGTCTGTGCAGTGCAGCAATCGACCCGCGGGAAAGTACTGACTTCTCCAGCGAAAAAAGCCCGTGCCGCAAGGCAGCAAATGAAGCCGTGCGCGGCCCCTGGAATATGGATTGCGATGGGAACGCCACAACCATTCCGGAGATTCCCATGGGCGCTTTCGATCCCGTTTCCTTCCTTGATGCCGCGCGCTGGCTCAACCGCCTCTACGCGCCGACCTGGGTCGACGCCCAGGGCGGCACCTGTGATGTCAAGGAGCCTGCCACCGGCGAAACCCTGACCACTGTCGGCCTGGCCAACGCCTCCGACATTGCCACCGCCACACAACAGGCAGTCGAGGCGCAGCCGGCCTGGGCCGCGATGGCGCCGCGCGAGCGCGCAGCCATCCTGCGCCGCGCCGGCGAGCTGTTCAGCCAGCACATGGTCGAGCTGGCGGTCTTCGTCGCCCGTGAAACCGGCGGCATCATGGCCAAGGCGCAGCACGAAGTGCGCGAGGCCGCCACGCTGTGCCACCTGGCGGCCGGCATGGTGCTGCAACCGCAGGGGCTGACGCTGCCGACCACGCCGGGGCGCCTGAACATCGCGCGCCGCGTGCCGCATGGCGTGGTGGGCGTGATCTCGCCGTTCAACTTTCCGCTGATCCTGTCGCTGCGTGCGGTGGCGCCGGCGCTCGCGGCCGGCAACGCGGTGGTGCTCAAGCCCGATCCGCAAACACCCGTGAGCGGCGGCTTCATCATGGCGCGCGTGTTCCAGGAAGCCGGCCTGCCGGCCGGCGTGCTGCAGGTGCTGCCCGGCGGCCCTGAGGCCGGCGAGGCGCTGGTGACCGATCCGCATGTGCGCATGATCCAGTTCACCGGCTCGACCGCGGTGGGCCGGCGCATCGGCGAGCTGTGCGGCAAGCATCTGAAGAAGGTGTCGCTGGAGTTGGGCGGCAAGAGCTCGCTGATCGTGCTCGACGACATCACGAGCGAGGCCGACCTCGACCGCGCGGCCAGCAACGTGGCTTGGGGCGCATGGCTGCACCAGGGCCAGATCTGCATGGCCTCGGGCCGCATCCTGGTGCACGAGAAGGTGGCGCCGGCGCTGATCGCGCGGCTGGTGGCCAAGGCCACCCACATGCCGGTGGGCAACCCCGCCACCGGGCAGGTCGCGCTCGGGCCGATGATCAACGCCAGGCAGGTGGCGCGTGCGCTGGCCATCGTGCAGGACTCGGTCAAGGCCGGGGCGAAGCTCGAAGCCGGCGGCACGCACGACGGCCTGTTCTTCAAGCCGACAGTGCTCAGCAATGTGCGGCCCGGCATGCGCGCCTTCAAGGAAGAAGTGTTCGGGCCGGTGGTCAACCTCACCACCTTCAGCACCGATGACGAGGCCGTCGCGCTGGCCAACGACACCGAGTACGGCCTGTCTGCGGGCGTGATTTCCAACTCGATCGCGCGCGCCATGGCGATCGGCGACCGGCTCAAGACCGGCATGCTGCACATCAACGACCAGACGGTGAACGACGAGTGCACCAATCCTTTCGGCGGCATGGGCTGCTCCGGCAACGGTGGCCGCGTGGGCGGCCCGGCCGACCTCGATGAGTACACCCAATGGCAATGGGTCACGATCAAGGGCGAAGCCCCGCAGTACCCGTTCTGATTCAGGAGACACCATGAGCTTTCACGGCAAGACCATCGTCATCACCGGCTCGAGTTCGGGCATCGGTGCCGAAACCGCGCGGCTATTGCGCCAGCAGGGCGCGCGCGTGATCGGCGTCGATCGCAACGAACCGATGATCACGCTCGACGGCTTCGTGCGCGCCGACCTTTCCGAGCCATCGGCCATCGACGCTGCCGTCGCACAACTGCCCGACCGTGTCGACGCGCTGTGCAACATCGCCGGCGTGCCGGGCACTGCCCAGGCGGATCTGGTGGCCCGGGTCAACTACCTGGGCTTGCGCCACCTCTGCCAGCGCGTGCTCGAACGCATGCCGGAGGGCGGCGCGATCGTCAACATCGCCTCGATCCTCGGAGCCGAATGGCCGCAGCGCCTGGCGCAGCACAAGGCGCTGGCCGAAGCAGCCAGCTTCGAAGCCGGACTGGCCTGGCTCGCCGGAAAGCCGGTGCCGCAGGAAACCTGCTACCAGTATTTCAAGGAGGCCTTGATCGTCTGGACCGTGACGCAGTCGCAGAAGTGGTTCCTGGAAAAAGGCGTGCGCATGAACTGCGTGGCGCCGGGCCCGGTATTCACGCCCATCCTGGGCGACTTCGTGGCCCTGCTGGGCGAGGAACGCGTGCAGAAGGACGCCCATCGCATGAAGCGTCCGGCGCTGGCCGACGAGATCGCGCCGGTGGTGGCCTTCCTGTGCTCGGACGCATCGCGGTGGATCAGCGGCGTCAACCTGCCGGTGGACGGCGGACTGGCGTCGACCTACCTCTGAGTCCACCAGCGCGCCAGGCGGCGCAGCAGCTGTAGCGGGTACCCGCTGGTCCGGGCGTCGGGGCATTCCTCGCGATAGCGCGCACGCTGCGTTGCCGATGCCGCACGCAGAGCGGCCAGGTTGTTTTCCGTGTACCTCCAGATGCCCCGGATCACGAAATTGCCCGGCCTGCTCGAATCCGGCTTCGGCTGAACATGGACGTTCGTAGCCCCGATGCTTCTCAGCAGCTCGGATCGTGCCGTCGCGACCATCATGCCGTCGCCGTAGATCTCTATCTCGCGCGTCAAGGTAAAGCAAACGGTCTGGATACTGGGAAAGCGCTCCGCCAGAAACAGGGTGACCTCGACCAGCAGGAGCGGGCCGAGGCTGCGCCGCTCGCTTCCCACCGACGGCGAAGGCAGGAAGCGGCTGATGTGAACCACCGCCCTGTCGGCGCTGACTTCGATCGGATCGAGCGAGCCAAGAAAGCGGCCCCGGTCGTAGACGAGCATGGGCTCGCCCAGCTCGTAGCTCGACCTTCCGGGGCCCATGAGGTGCAGTTTCTCAAAGATCAAAATTAATCAGATCGATTTCAGTCATTGTGCGGGCGGGGGAACCTTCGCACCCTGCCCCACCCGAACAAGGCCTTTCAACTCTCAGGAACTCCCGAACGTGATTACCCCTTCCGAAAGCCGTGCCATTGTCACCCTGTGCCTCATGGCCGCCTTTGTCGATGGCGACAAGCATGAGCGCGAGCGCGACGAGGTCAAACGCATTGCCGAAGGGTTGGCGCAGGCGGGCCAGGACATCAACCTTCAGTCGCTCTACCAGGATGTGCTGATGAAGCGCGTGTCGCTGGCCGACCAGACCACCGCACTCACCAGCCCCGAGGCACGCCAGCTCGCCTACGAGATGGCGGTGTGCGTTTGCGATGCCGACGGCGCGCAGTCGCAATCAGAACAGCTGTTTCTGAACGACCTGCGCAGTTCGCTCGGACTCGATGCGCGCGCCACGCAGGCTTTCGACACGCAGGCCGCAGCGATCGCCTCGGCACCGCTGGCCACCGCTGCTGCAGCAGGCGCCGCAACCACCACTGCAACGGCTGTCGACAGCGCCGAACTCGACCAGGCGATCCTCAATGCCGCCATTCTCAACGGCGCGCTCGAGCTGCTGCCCGAGACGCTGTCGACCATGGCCATCATCCCGCTGCAGATGAAGCTGGTGTACCGCATCGGCAAGGCGCACGGCTACGAGCTCGACAGCGGGCACGTCAAGGATTTCATCGCCACGGTCGGAGTCGGCCTGACCTCGCAGTACCTCGAACAGGCCGGTCGCAAGCTGCTGGGCGGCCTGCTCGGAAAGGTCGGCGGCGGGCTGCTGCGCGGCCTCGGCAACCAGGCCGTGAGTTCGGGCATGAGCTTCGCCACGACCTACGCGCTGGGCCATGTGGCCAAGCGTTACTACGCAGGGGGCCGCACGCTGTCGACGCAGATGCTGAAAGACGCCTACGCCAGCGTCACGCAGGAAGCCCAGGGCCTGCAGTCGCGCTACCTGCCGGCCATGCAGGAAAAGGCCCGCACGCTCAACCCGGCCAGCGTGCTGGCGATGGTGCGCGGCGGCGCCTGAGCCTGTAGGTATTGGCTGGCGCAGACGCGCGCCAAAAACTGATGCATGGATGCGGCCGGGGGTTCATTCTTCCGCCAAGCCCGGCCCATGTTGCGATGCCGGTTCACCAATTCTTTTAGTGAGCCACTCCCATGTCTGCCCTCGCGCCCCTGCCCACCCGCGCCGCTGACGTCGTCGCACTGACCGCCAGCCACCGAATCTACGACAGCGACCAGGAGCATGCCACGCGGGCGGAGGCTGCCCGGCGCCTTGCCGCGCTCAAGGGTGTCGCGTTCCGCGGTGAATACCGGCACGACCACCCTTACGGTGCACCGCTCTACCTCGTGCCCAGCGACACACTGACCGCCGACGTGGCACATGGCTTGGGCGTGCTCAGCGCCAATGACCTTTTCGGGGGCGTGGTGCCGTGGGGCTTCGTCGGCACCAAGGTCATCACGCACCCGCTGGTGGATGCGGCCGCGGTGGCGCCGATCGGCTGGACGCCCGCATTTCCGGAGCGGGTGGCAGAGGCCGTGTTGCGCGGCTTCTCGGTGTTCTCGCACGACGACGCGCGCAAGGCCGGGGCGCTCCTGCTGGCTGACGGGCCGGTGCGCGCGAAGCCGGCCTGCGCCACGGGTGGCCGCGGGCAGACCGTGGTGCAGGACGCCGCGGCGCTGGATCGCTGCCTCGGGGAGACGAGCTCGGCGGAATTGGCCGAGCATGGCCTGGTGCTCGAAGAAAACCTCTGCGAGCCGGTGATCACGCTCAGCGTGGGCCAGGTGACGGTCGGTGACTTGTGCGCGAGCTACCACGGCGTGCAGCGCACCACGCGCAGCAACCACGGCAACATCGTCTACGGCGGCTCGGATCTGACGCTGGTGCGCGGCGGCTTCGATGTGCTGCTGCAGCAGCCCGATCTCGACCCTCGGGTGCGGCTGGGGATCGAACAGGCGCGGCGCTATCACGAAGCCGCACTCGACTGCTTTCCGGGCTTCTTCGCATCGCGCATCAACTACGACGTGGCGCAGGGTCGTTCATCGAGCGGGGCCGAGTGCTCGGGCGTGCTGGAGCAGTCCTGGCGAATGGGCGGCGCCACCGGTGCCGAGATCGCCGGGCTCGAATGCTTTCACGACCGGCCCGACTGCCAACGCGTCGAGGCCTCTTGCTTCGAGGTGTACGGCACGCAGGATGCGCCACCCGGCGCCACCGTCTATTTTCGCGGCGTCGACAAGCAGACGGGGCAACTGGTCAAGTACGCGGTGGTGCGGTGAAATGAGGATCGATGCCCACTCGCCATAGCACCATCGACATTGCCGTTGGCACCCACCATATCGCCGGTACCCTGGTTGCGCCCTCTGCCGCCGTTCCCGGCGTGCTGCTGGTGCACGGCTGGGACGGCAGCCAGGCCCAGTACCTTGCGCGGGCGCACGAGATCGCGGCGCTCGGCTGCATCTGCCTGACGATCGACCTGCGCGGCCATGCGCGGCATGAGGCGCTGCGCGAAGCCGTGACGCGCGAGGACAACCTGCAGGACGTGCTGGCCGGCTACGACACGCTGGTGGGCCATCCGGCGGTCGATCCGCAGTCGGTCGCGATCGTCGGCAGCAGCTACGGCGGCTACCTGGCGGCGCTGGTGAGCGCGCTGCGGCCGGTGCGCTGGCTGGCGCTGCGGGCGCCCGCGCTCTACCGCGACGAAGCCTGGGACACGCCCAAGGGCAAGCTGGCGCGCGAGGATCTGATGGTCTACCGCCGCAGCGTGATCGCACCAGCCGACAACCGCGCACTGGCCGCGTGCGCCGCCTTCAAGGGCGATGCGCTGGTGGTCGAATCGGAGCACGACAAGACCGTGCCGCACCCGGTGATCGAGAACTACCTGACGGCCCTGAAGCGCGTGCACTCGGTCACTTACCGCGTGCTGTCCGGCGCCGACCACGCGCTCTCGCAGGAGGCCTCGCGCCAGGCCTACGGGATGCTGCTGGTGAGCTGGATGACGGAGATGGTGCTCGGCGCCAAGGCCGCCACTGGCCTGGTGAGGCCAGCACCGAACAGCCCCGCCTGAGCGCCCGGATACTCGGTGCATGAAAGAACCAACCACCGCACACGATGTCGTTGCCTTCTGGCGTGAATCCGGCCCCCAAAAATGGTTTGCCAAGGACGAGGCCTTCGACGCCGCGTTCAAGGCTCGCTTCGAAACCGTGCACCATGCCGCGGCGGCGGGGGCGCTCGACGGCTGGACCGCCGATGCGGAAGGTGCACTGGCCTTGCTGGTGCTGCTCGACCAGTTTCCGCGCAACGCCTACCGCGAGACCGGCCACATGTTCGCGACCGACGGCAAGGCGCGAGCCATTGCGCGTGCCGCAATCACGGCTGGCCTCGATGCGCAGATCGATGCGCCGCTGCGCCCCTTCTTCTATCTGCCCTTCATGCACTCCGAAGCCCTGGAGGATCAGGAACGCTCTGTGGCGCTGAATGCCGCGCTGGACGCCAACACGCAGCGCTTCGCGGTGCTCCACCGCGACATCGTGGCCCGCTTCGGCCGCTTCCCGCACCGCAACGCCGCACTGGGCCGCGCCAGCACGCCCGACGAGCTGCGCTTCCTGGACGAAGGCGGCTTCTCCGGCTAG
>JBDUCH010000178.1:0-8294 GCA_040003555.1 Variovorax sp.
GGCAGAAGTCGATGTCGAAGTCGGGCATCGAGACGCGCTCGGGGTTCAGGAAACGTTCGAACAGCAGGTTGTATTCGAGCGGGTCGAGGTCGGTGATCTTCAGCGCATAGGCCACCAGTGAGCCAGCGCCCGAACCCCGGCCCGGGCCGACCGGGCAGCCGTTGCTCTTGGCCCACTTGATGAAGTCGCCGACGATCAGGAAGTAGCCCGGGAACCCCATCTTCAGGATGGTGTTGATCTCGAACTCGAGGCGTTCCACATAGCGCGGCCGCTCGGCGTCGCGCTTTGCAACGTCGGGATAAAGATGGGCCAGCCGCTGCTCCAGCCCTTCGAAGGACTCCACGCGAAAGAACTCGTCTATCGGCATGCGCACGCCATCGACCTCGGGCGTCGGAAAGTCCGGCAGCTGCGGCTTGCCGAGCACCAGCGTGAGGCTGCAGCGCTTGGCGATTTCGACCGTGTTGGCGATGGCGCTCGGCACGTCGGCAAAGAGCTGCTCCATTTCGGCGGCCGACTTGAAGTACTGCTCGCGCGTGAACTTGCGCACGCGGCGCGGGTTGCCGAGGATCTCGCCTTCCGAAATGCAGACGCGCGCTTCGTGCGCCTCGAAATCATCGGGCCCGGCAAACTGTACCGGGTGCGTCGCAACCACCGGCAACTGCAGCCGCGCTGCGAGCTGGACGGCCGCCACCACGTGCGGCTCGTCCTCGGGCCGGCCGGCACGCTGCAGTTCGATGTAGAAGCGGTGCGGAAAGACGCCGGCGAGCTGCAACGCGATTTCGGCCGCGCGCGCATCGCCGTGCGCGCCGCCTTGCAGCAAGGGCTGGCCGAGCGGCCCGGCCTGTGCGCCCGACAGCAGGATCAACCCGCCGTTGAGTTCTTCGAGCCAGGCCAGCTTGCAGACTGCCTGCGACTGGCCGCGCCCGACGTTCTGCGTCCAGGCCCGTGCCAGCAGTTCCGAAAGGTGCAGATAGCCCTGCGTGTCCTGCACCAGCAGCACCATGCGCGTGAGCGCCCCGATTTCCTTGCCCAGCCCCTCGACGAAAATCTCGGTGCCCAGAATCGGCTTGACGCCCTTGCCGCGCGCTTCCTTGTAGAACTTGACCGCGCCGAACAGGTTGCTCAGGTCGGTGATGGCCAGCGCCGGCTGCTTGTCTTTGGCAGCAGCCTTTACTACTTCATCGATGCGGTTGGTGCCGTCGACGACGGAAAATTCGGTGTGCAGACGCAGGTGGACAAACATCGCTTCATTGTAGAAAGCTGCCAGTTCACGATGCGATCTTCTGTTCCCTAAAATCGCATCCTGTGCAAGAGATTTTGAATATCGCGGCCTACAAGTTCGTGGCCATCGACGACGCGCTGTCGCTGCGCGACGAACTGCGTGCGCGCAGCCATTCGCTGGGCCTCATGGGCACCATCCTGCTGGCGCCGGAGGGCATCAACCTGTTCCTGGCTGGCGCCGCGGACGCGGTGCGCGGCTTTGTTGCCTTCCTGCATGCCGATGCGCGCTTCGCCGACCTCGAAACCAAGGAGAGCTGGTCGGCCGCGCAGCCGTTCCGGCGCATGCTGGTCAAGGTCAAGCGCGAGATCATCCGCATGGATCATCCGGCGATCCAGCCCGCGGCCGGGCGCGCGCCGGGCGTAGAGGCGCAAACGCTCAAGCGCTGGCTCGACCAGGGGCATGACGATGCGGGCCAGCCGATCGTGATGCTCGACACGCGCAACGCCTTCGAGGTCGACCACGGCACCTTCGAAGGCGCGGTCGACTGGCGCATCGAAAAATTCACCGAATTTCCGCAGGCCCTGCTCGACCACCGCGACCAGCTCGCGGGCAAGACGGTCGTGAGCTTCTGCACCGGCGGCATCCGCTGCGAGAAGGCGGCGATCCTGATGCGCGAGGCCGGCGTGGCCGACGTGCTGCAGCTCGAGGGCGGCATCCTCAAATACTTCGAACAGGTCGGTGGCACGCACTATCGCGGCGACTGCTTCGTGTTCGACGGTCGCCGCACGCTCGGGCCCGACCTGGCCGCCTCCGGCAACGCCGCAAGTGCGCGGGCGGCCGAAGACCCGGACATCGCTCTCAAAAAGTGAGCGGCCCGCGCCCCGCTGCGCGGGCGCCTTCACGATTCGACCCGGCGCAGCAGGCGCAAGCCGTTGGCCACCACCAGCAGGCTCGCGCCCATATCAGCGAACACCGCCATCCACATGGTGGCGCTGCCGAACACCGCAAGCACAAAGAACACCGACTTGATGCCCAGCGCCAGCGTGATGTTCTGCCAGAGCACGGCATGGGTGCGCCGCGACAGGCGGATCGTCTCCGCGATGCGGCCCAGGTTGTCGTTCATGATCACCACGTCGGCGGCCTCCATCGCCGTGTCGGTGCCGGCGCCGCCCATCGCAAAACCGATGTCCGCCCGGGCCAGCGCCGGCGCGTCATTGATGCCGTCGCCCGTCATGGCCGTGGGGCCGTAGCGTTGGCGCATGTCCTGGATGGCAGACAGCTTGTCCTCCGGCAGCAGTCCGCCGCGGACATCGCCGATGCCGGCCTCGCGCCCGACAGCCTGCGCTGTCGCCATGTTGTCGCCGGTCAGCATGACCGGGGTGACGCCCATCCGCTTCAGTTGGGCAACGGCGGCCACCGAACCCGGCTTGATCGTGTCGGCCACGGCGAAGAGAGCAAGCACACCGATGTCGTCCGCCAGCAGAGTGACGGTGCGCCCCTGCGCTTCATGGGCAGCCAGTTCCGCTTCAAGTTCCGGATCCGCCTGGTTGCGCTCCCCGATCAGGCGGTGATTGCCCAACACCATCGCCTTGCCGTCCACCACGCCTTCGACACCGCGCCCCCCCAGCGCCTTGAACCGATCCACTTCCGGCACCGCGCCCTCGATGCCCCCGGCAATCGACTTCGAAACGGGATGGTCGGAGCGAACCGCAAGGCTCTTGGCCCAGCGTCGAGCTTCGGCCTCGTCGCTCTGCCGCCACGCCTTGAATGCCACCAGTCTCGGCTTGCCCTCGGTCAGGGTGCCGGTCTTGTCGAGTGCCACGGCCTTGAGCAGGCGCGCGTCTTCAAGATAGGTTCCGCCCTTGATCAGGATGCCGCGGCGCGCGGCAGCGGCCAGGCCGCTGACCACCGTGACCGGCGTGGAGATGACCAGCGCGCAGGGACAGGCGATCACCAGCAACACCAGTGCCTTGTAGATGGCGGTGAGCCATGCCCAGTCCAGCAGCAGCGGCGCAAGCACGGCCACCGCAAGCGCCAGCGCGAACACTACGGGCGTGTAGATGGCCGCGAAGCGATCCACGAAGCGCTGCGTCGGGGCGCGGGTGCCCTGCGCTTCTTCCACCGCATGGATGATCCGCGCCAGGGTCGTGTTGCTGGCCACCGCGGTCACACGGAACTCCAGCTCGCCGTTCTCGTTGATCGTGCCGGCAAACACCTGGCTGCCGGGCTCCTTGTCCACCGGGATGCTCTCGCCGGTGACGGGCGCCTGGTTGATGCTGCTGTTGCCCCGGGTCACCACGCCATCGAGGGAGACGCGCTCCCCGGGCTTCACGCGAGCCACCGCGCCAATCGCGATATCGCTGGCCTTGACGCGACGCCAGCTTCCATCGGGCTGCAGCACTTCGGCGTCGTCCGGCGCAAGATCCACCAGGCCCTTGATCGCGTTGCGCGCACGGTCGACCGCGCGCGCCTCGATGAGTTCCGCGATGGCATAGAGGGCCATCACCATCGCAGCCTCTGGCCATTGGCCGATAGCGAACGCGCCGGTCACGGCGACCGACATCAGGGCGTTGATATTGAGCTTGCCGTGGCGCAATGCGGTCAGGCCCTTGGCATAGGTTTCCAGCCCGGCCAGCCCGATTGCCGCCGCGGCGACACCCATGCCTACGACTTTCAACACCATGGCGTCGGGCGGGAAGAAAGACAGGCCTTCCGCAACCATGGCCAACCCGAGCGCGGCGACAAACCGCAGATAGCCTGTGTTGGCGCTGTGCTCGTGCATCGCGCCGCTGCCAGCGTCGGCCGGGCCGGGCGAGACCGCCACCGGCTCCGGCACGAACCCCGCCTTGCGGATGGCCGCGAGCGCGAGCACAACTGCATCGTCGGCGGCATCGATGCGCAGGGTTCTCTGGGGCAGCCGGAAATGCAGGCCGCGAACACCGGGAATCGGCTCGACCAGCCGGCGAATTTCGGATTCTTCGACCGAGCAGTCCATCGTGGCGATACGGAAGGTGTTGAGCGCTTCGATGGCGACAGGCAGTGCCGGACTGCTGCACGCAGTTGACGGCGCGCAGCATGAATCGACCGGAGTTGCCTGGTGTAAGTGCTCGTGTTTTGCCATGGTGTTTTCGCTTTCAGGGGTATTTCACACCCTGTACCCACTACAGGGTCAAGCGGCTACGATGACTCGCTCTACTGCAACCGGAGCACGCGATGAAGATCGGCGACCTGAGCAGCGCGACCGGCGTCGATGTCGGCACCATCCGCTTTTATGAGCGCGCGGGATTGCTCGCGTCACCCGCGCGGCAAGCCAATGGCTACCGCGCCTATGGGCACGAACATCTGGAGGGTTTGTCTTTCGTGCGCCACTGTCGCGCGCTCGACATCCCGCTGGCCGATATCAAGAAGCTGCTGGATTTCACGACTTCGCCCCTGGAAGACTGTGCGGACATCAACCTGCTCGTGGACGAGCAGATCGAGCGCGTGCGCGCGCGGCTGAAGAGTCTCAAGGCGCTGGAAAAACAGCTTACCGCGTTGCGGGCGCAATGCGCGCAGGGGCATCGCGCCAGGGAATGCGGAATTCTCAGCGAGTTGGTGTCCGCTGCGCACGGCGAGGCCTGCATTTGCCATTCGTGATGCAGTGAGCGTGCCGGGCCGGGTTACTTCAGCGTGAAGCACCCCGTCGACCCTCACGGGCTCAGGGCGCAATGATGATGCGCCGCTTCTTCTTGATCGTGACGATCGGCTGTTGCTCCGGCGGCCGGGGCGGTGGCGGCGCGTTCCGTGCCGCCCGCGGCGTGCCGGTCGCGCGATCCAGCGCGTGTTCGACCCGGCTGGTGTTCAGGATCCGAACCAAATCGCCATTGACCTGGGCATACGCACCGTCGGGCAACTGGGCCAGCGCCCCGATCTGCATGCCATCCTGAACCGTCCCGAGCAGGCGCAGTTCGGCCCGTGGCTGGCAAAAGAAAGACCATTGGTTACCCAACCGCAATTGGAGAGGTGGTCGACGCATGCGAGAACTGTAGGAGTTGGGTGAGTGCCTGGCGCGGCTCGGGGCTGAAGCGGGCGCAGTCGCAAAGACGTTTCCGCAGCGCGGAGCAGGACAGCTCCAAGTGTACCGAAGCAGGCGGGCGCAGCTGTCATACGACGGCTATACCCGACCGGATCGTGCCGGATGCCGTATCCGCCGCCGGCAGGTGGCACAGTACGGCACCGAGCGCCCCGTTCGCTGGATTACCTTGAAACCCCTGCACCATCTCGCCGCGCTGCTTGTGCTGGCCTTCACGCTGGCCCCGTTCGCGCACGCGGCTCCAGCCGACGACATCGCACCGCGCGTGGCGGCCTGCATCGCCTGCCATGGCCGGGAAGGTGCCGCCAGCAGCACGGCCTACTTTCCGCGCCTGGCGGGCAAGCCGGCGGGCTACCTGTTCAATCAACTGGTCAGCTTTCGCGACGGCCGCCGTTTCAACTCCGACATGACGCACCTGGTGCAGCACCTGTCGGACGACTACCTGCGCGAGATCGCCAACTACTTTGCGGCGCTCGACCTGCCCTACCCCCCGGTCGGCGACCGCACCGATGCCAGTGCCGCCACCCTGGCACGCGGCAAGACGCTGGCGCAGGAAGGTGACGCAACGCGCAAGATCCCGGCTTGCGTGCAGTGCCATGGCGCGGCGCTCACCGGCGTGCAGCCCGGCATTCCTGCGCTGGTCGGTCTGCCCCGCCTGTACCTGTCGTCGCAGCTCGGCGCGTGGTTGACCGATGACCGTCATGCGCTCGCGCCCGACTGCATGGCGCAGGTGGGCCGCAAGCTGACGACGACGGACATCAACGCCGTTGCCAGTTGGCTCGCGTTGCAGCCGATGCCGGACGATCCCAAGCCCCTGGCGGCCTTGCCCGGCCCACTGCCGCTGCCCTGCAGCGCGATGCCCAGATGAAGTCCCCGATGCTTCGGCGCACCGTGTATCTGCTTGCGGGGGTGACGGCGCTGCTCGCGCTGGCCGCGGCCGCCCTGGTCGCACTCAACCTGCGCGGCGAAGACGCATTGCCCGACCCGCCGTTGGCGTTCAACGCCACGCCGCAACAAGTGGAGCGCGGCCGCTACCTCGCGCTGGCCGGCAACTGCGCGGGTTGCCACACCACCCGCGGCGGCGCGGCCTATGCGGGCGGTCTGGGCATCGACACGCCCTTCGGCACCGTCTACGCGGGCAATCTCACGCCCGACGAACGCACCGGCATCGGCAGCTGGAGCGCCGCGCAGTTCTGGCGCGCCCTGCACAACGGCCGCTCGAAGGACGGCCGGCTTCTGTACCCGGCGTTCCCCTACCCCAGCTTCACGCAGGTGACGCGCGCCGACTCCGATGCCCTCTACGCCTGGCTGCGCACCGTGCCGGCCGCCGACGCGCCGAACACGCCGCACAAGCTGCGCTTTCCGTACGACACGCAGGCGGCGCTCGCGGTGTGGCGGGCGCTCTCGTTCACGCCGGGCAGCTTCGTCGCCGATGCTGCCAAGGCGGCCGAATGGAATCGCGGCGCGTACCTGGTCAACGGCCTCGGCCATTGCATCGCATGCCACGGCCCGCGCAATGCGCTGGGCGCCACCGAAGGCGAAAGCGGGCTGTCGGGCGGCTCGATTCCGGTGGAGCGTTGGTATGCGCCATCGCTCACCTCGAAGCGCGAGGCCAGCGTCGCTGGCTGGGAGAAGCAGCATGTGGTCGACCTTCTGAAGACCGGCACCTCGCCGCGCGCATCGGTCATGGGCCCGATGGCGGACGTGGTGTACCGCAGCACCCAGTACCTGAGCGACGCCGACCTCGGCGCGATGGCGACCTACCTGCAGCAATTGCCGGACAACACGCCAGCGCCGGCCAGCACCGCGCCACAGCGCCGCGACGCCGGCGTGATGGCGCGGGGCGCACGCGTCTACGACCAGCGCTGCGCCTACTGCCATGGCGATGCGGGCCAGGGCCAACCGGGCGCCTACCCGGCTCTAGCCGGCAGTCGCGCGGTGAACATGCAAGCACCGGTGAACCTGATCCAGGCTGTGCGCCGCGGCGGCTTCCTGCCCGCCACGGCCGGCAACCCGCGGCCCTACGGCATGCCGCCGTTCGGACACCTGCTCGACGACGAAGAGATTGCCGCGGTGCTGACCTACGTGCGAGGCTCGTGGGGCAACGACGCAGCCCCGGTCTCGCTGAGCGAGACGATGCGCCGCTGACCTAAACCGGCGTGGTCCTCACGTCGGGTTCCTGCACACCGAACGGATGGCCCGGCAGCGGGATGAACTCGGTTTCGCCGGCCACGAGGCCCATGCGCTGTGCGGCCCAGTCGGCACCGGCTTCGAGGATGCGCTCGCGCCGGCTCGAAACAAAGTTCCAGGTGATGTAGCGCGGGCCGTCGAGCGCCTCGCCGCCGATCACCATCAGGCGCACCGGTGCCTGCGCCTGCAACACGGCCGCCGTGCCTTCCGGCAGCGCTGCCATGGTGTGCGCAGAAACCGGCGTGCCGTCGACCGACACGTCGCCATCCACCGGATAGACCGCCATTTCGGCCGCCAGCGCCGGTAGCTCGAAGCGCGCGCCCGCAGGCAGCGCGATGTCGAGGTAGAGCGTCGGCGCGAAGGTCTTGACCGGAGAGTGAATGCCGAACGCCTCGCCGATCAGCACGCGCAAGGGCACGCCCTGCACCATCGCCTCGGGGATCGCGGCGGCCGGCGTGTGCTCGAAGCTCGGGTCCGTCTCTTCAAAGGCCTGCGGCAGTGCGGCCCAGAGCTGGAGGCCGTGGTTGGTGTAGGTGGATTCGAGCAGCCGTTCGGGCTTGCGCTCGGAGTGCACGATGCCGCGGCCCGCGGTCATCCAGTTGATCGCGCCGGGCAGGATCTCCTGCACGCTGCCGAGGCTGTCGCGGTGCATCATCGCGCCGTCGAACAGGTAGGTCACCGTGGCCAGGCCGATGTGCGGGTGCGGCCGCACATCGTGCTGGGCGCCGGGCTGCTCGGTGGCCGGCCCGAAGTGGTCGAAGAAGACGAAAGGCCCGACCGAGCGGCGCTTCGCGGCCGGCAGCAGGCGCC
>JBDUCH010000179.1:0-8278 GCA_040003555.1 Variovorax sp.
CGCGGGTGAGCTGGAAGCCGTTCTGGCCCGGCATCACCACGTCCATCAGGATCAGATCGGGCTGCTCTTCCTCAAGCCGGCGCATCGCGTCGTCGGCGTTCTCCGCCGTCTTCACGGCGAAGCCGTTTTTCTGAAGCAGTTCGGTCAGGAACAGCAACTCCGTCTTGGAGTCATCAACCACGAGTACTTTATGAATGGCCATCAGCGGGCTTCCGTTTGAACGATGCCGAACTGCTGCACGGCTTGCAGCAGTTGGTCTTTGGTAAAAGGCTTGGTGAGATAGTCCTGCGAGCCGACCATGCGGCCGCGCGCCTTGTCGAACACGCCATCCTTCGAGGAAAGCATGACGACCGGGACGCCAGAAAACTGTGCGTTGCGCTTGATGATGGCGCAGGTTTGGTAGCCGTCGAGACGCGGCATCAGGATGTCGCAGAAAATCAGGTGCGGCTTGTGGTCGTTGACCTTCGACAGCGCATCGAATCCGTCTTCGGCCAGCAGCACCTCATGGCCACCCTGCTTGAGGAAGATCTCCGCGCTGCGCCGAATAGTGTTGCTATCGTCAATGACGAGCACTTTGTAACCGGATCCAGTGGTGCTCATGGGCACACGCTCCTCGTATGGGACTTCGTTCAATACGGCGCCGAACACATCGGCGCATGATGAAGCGCAGCCCTATGCCATGCTTCAGATCTCAACCATTTCAAAATCTTCCTTGCGCGCTCCGCACTCGGGACACGTCCAGTTCATCGGGACGTCGGCCCAAGCCGTGTTGGGCGCAATGCCGTCTTCGGGCACTCCCACCGCTTCATCGTAGATCCACCCACAAATCAGGCACATCCATGTTTTCGTGTTCATCGCAGCTTAAAGTCCCTGTACATAGAATGCAACGATTGTATCCAGACGTATCACAGTTGACCGTGACAAGCGTCTCACTTATGCCACCATCGCGGTGACCCACCACGGCGCATGAATACTTACTTACTACCCTCTGGCGCCGCGCGTGATGCGGCCGATCTTACCGGTGCGTCGGACGACGAAAACCTGGCCGAAGACGACGATCTCAACCCGCCCTGCGTGCTGGTCTTCAACGCCAGCGACCCAAGCGGCGCCGGTGGGCTTGGAGGCGACGCACTGGCCATGGCGTCAGTGGGTGCGCACATGCTTGCGGTCGTGACCGGTGCGTATGCGCGTGACACGGCCGAGATTTTCGACCACTTTGCCTTCGATGAGGAAGCCGTCGCCGAGCAGGCGCGCGCGATCCTCGAGGACGTGGAGGTGCGGCTGATCAAGGTCGGGTTCGTGGGCACGCCGGAGATCCTCAGCACCATCGCCGAGACCGCCAGCGACTACCCCGACGTTCCGCTGGTGGCCTACATGCCCAACCTGTCGTGGTGGGATGAAAACCAGATCGAGCCCTACCTCGATGCCTTCCGCGACCTGCTGCTGCCGCAGACCACGGTGCTGGTGGGCAACCACAGCACGCTCTGGCGCTGGCTGCTGCCCGACTGGGCCGGCGAGCGCAGCCCGACACCACGCGACATTGCCCGCGCAGCCGGCGAGCATGGCGTGCCCTACACGCTCGTCACCGGCATCGTGCTGCCCGACCAGTTCTTCGACAACGTGCTGGCCTCGCCGCAGGCGGTGCTCGCCAGCGAGAAGTACGAGCGGCTCGAAGCCGTGTTCTCCGGCGCCGGCGACACGCTCTCGGCCGCGCTGGCTGCGCTGCTGGCCAGCGGCACCGACCTCACCGCCGCCACCAGCGAGGCGCTGAGCTACATGGATCGCTGCCTCGACGCAGGTTTTCGCCCCGGCATGGGCCATGTTCTGCCCGACCGCCTGTTCTGGGCCCAGCCCGAAGAGGACGAAGACGACGTGGTCGAACCGGCCGACCCCTCTGACTTTGCCCTGCCACCCCACGACACCCGCCACTGAGTTCAATGAAAAACGCTGACCGAAACGAACAACTCTTCGAGCGTGCCCGCGCCGTGATTCCCGGTGGCGTGAACTCGCCGGTTCGCGCCTTCAAGGCCGTCGGCGGCACCCCGCGCTTTGTGCAACGCGCCCTGGGCGCTCACTTCTGGGACGCGAACGACAAGCGCTATATCGACTACATCGGCTCCTGGGGGCCGATGATCCTCGGGCACGGGCACCCGGCCGTGGTCGAGGCGGTGCAGAAGGCTGTGCTGGAAGGCTTCTCGTACGGCGCGCCGACCGAGCGCGAGATCGAGCTCGCCGAAGCCATCCTCGCGCTGGTGCCGTCGATGGAAATGGTGCGGCTGGTGAGCTCGGGCACCGAAGCCGCCATGAGCGCGCTGCGCCTGGCGCGCGGTGCCACCGGTCGCAAGTACATCATCAAGTTCGAGGGCTGCTACCACGGCCACGCCGATGCGCTGCTGGTCAAGGCCGGCTCCGGCCTCGCGACCTTCGGCAACCCGACTTCGGCCGGCGTGCCGCCCGAAGTCGTGCAGCACACGCTGGTGCTCGAGTACAACAACCTCGAGCAACTCGAAGAAGCGTTCTCGCTGCACGGCCACGAACTCGCCTGCCTGATGATCGAGGCGATCGCCGGCAACATGAATTTCGTGCGCGCGACGCCCGCGTTCGCGAAGCGCTGCCGCGAACTCTGCACGCAGCACGGCGCACTGCTGGTGTTCGACGAAGTGATGACGGGCTTTCGCGTCGGTCTGCACGGCGCGCAAGGCGTGCTCGGCATCACGCCCGACCTCACGGTGCTCGGCAAGGTCATCGGCGGCGGCATGCCGCTGGCGGCCTTCGGCGGCCCGCGCGCGATCATGGAACAGCTCGCACCGCTCGGCCCGGTCTACCAGGCCGGCACGCTGTCGGGCAACCCGGTGGCCACGGCCTGCGGCCTCGCGACCTTGAAGGAAGTGGCCAGGCCCGGATTCTATGAAGCGCTGGGCGCCAAGACGCATTCACTGGTCGATGGCCTCAAGGCGGCAGCCGCGGCCGAAGGGGTGCCGTTCAGCGCCGACAGCGAAGGCGGGATGTTCGGCTTCTTCCTGTTCGACCGGTTGCCGCAGAACTACGCGACGGTGATGACCACCGACAACGCAAGGTTCAACATGCTGTTCCACGGCCTGCTGGACCGCGGGGTCTACATCGCGCCGGCGCTCTACGAAGCCGGCTTTGTGAGCGCCGCGCACAGCGACGAAGACATCGCCGCCACCGTCGCGGCAGCGCGCGAGATCTTCAAGGCGCTGTCAGTGGCGGAAGTGACGCACGCCTGAGAGCACCATCACCACGCCGCGCTCGTCCGCCGCGTCGATCACTTCCTGGTCGCGCATCGAGCCGCCCGGCTGGATGACCGAGCTGGCGCCGGCATCGACCACCACGTCGAGCCCGTCGCGGAACGGAAAGAACGCATCGCTCGCGACCGCGGTGCCTTTCAGCGACAAACCCGCGTGCTCGGCCTTGATGCTCGCGATGCGCGCCGAGTCGAGCCGGCTCATCTGGCCCGCGCCCACGCCCATGGTCATGCCGCCGGCGCAGAACACGATCGCGTTGCTCTTGACGTACTTCGCGACCTTCCAGGCGAACAGCAGGTCTTCCAGTTGTTCCGGCGTCGGTTGTTTCTTGCTCACCACCTTGAGCTCGCTCGCGGCCAGCACGCGGTTGTCGGCGGTCTGCATCAGGAGGCCCGAGCCGATGCGCTTGACGTCCATCATGTTGCGGCCGTTGTCCCAGTCGCTCGCGCCGCCCGGTGGCAGCGCGATCTCGAGAATGCGCACGTTCTGCCGGTTCTTGGTCGCCTGGAACAGCTCCAGCGCTTCGGGCGTGTAGCCCGGCGCCATCAGCACCTCGACAAACTGTTTGCTGATCTCTTGCGCCGTCGCACCGTCGACCGTGCGGTTGAAGGCGATGATGCCGCCGAAGGCCGAGGTCGGATCGGTCTTGAAGGCCTTGCTGTAGGCCTCGTTCGCGTCTTTGCCCACGGCCACGCCGCAGGGGTTGGCGTGCTTGACGATCACGCAGGCCGGCACGTCGAAGCTCTTCACGCATTCCCACGCGGCGTCGGCGTCGGCGATGTTGTTGTAGCTGAGCTCCTTGCCCTGCAACTGCTTCGCGCTCACGAGCGAACCGGGCGCCGGGTACAGGTCGCGGTAGAACGCGGCCTGCTGGTGCGGGTTTTCGCCGTAGCGCAAGTCCTGCAGCTTGACGAAGCGGCCATTGCTCTGCGCCGGAAACAGCGAGTGGCTGCCATCTTCCTGCAAGCCCGACAGGTAGTCGCTGATGGCGCCGTCGTACTGGCTGATGCGGTTGAAGGCGGCCACCGACAGCGCGAACTTCGTCTTGTCGCTGAGCTTGCCGTCGGCCTTGAGTTCGGCCAGCGCACCCGCGTACTGCGACGCGTCGGTCAGCACGCCGACGTCTTTCCAGTTCTTGGCCGCGCTGCGCACCATGGCCGGGCCGCCGATGTCGATGTTCTCGATCGCGTCTTCGAGGGTGCAGCCGGGCTTGGCAACGGTGGCCTCGAACGGATAGAGATTCACCACCAGCAGGTCGATGGTGTCGATGCCATGCGCCTCGATGGCGGCCACGTGCGCCGGCAGATCGCGCCGCGCCAGCAGGCCGCCATGGATCTTGGGGTGCAGCGTCTTGACGCGCCCGTCGAGCATTTCGGGAAAGCCGGTGTGGTCGGCGACTTCGGTCACCGGCAGGCCGGCATCGGCCAGCAGCTTTGCGGTGCCGCCGGTGGAAAGGAGCTTGATGCCGAGCGCGTCGAGCGCCTTTGCGAATTCGAGGATGCCGGTCTTGTCGGAAACGGAGAGCAGTGCGGTCAGGGCCATGAGTTTCTTTTTATTTCAACAATTTATGTTCGACGAGTTTCTTGCGCAGCGTGTTGCGGTTGAGACCCAGCCATTGCGCGGCGCGCGACTGGTTGCCTTCGGCGCGGGTCATCACAACGTCGAGCAAAGGTTTTTCGACCACGCGCACCAGCATGTCGTACATGCCGTCGGGTTCGGTGCCGCGCAGGTCGCGGAAGTAGCTGTCCAGACTGCTGCGCACGCAGTCCTCGATGTGTTTTTTGCTCATGCTTGGTTTCTCTTCTTCTCTCTCTCATTCAGCGGCGGCGGCCGCTTCCATTTCCGGGGACAGATCTGCGTCTGCACCCGGGGACGGCATGCGATCCATCAAGACCGCGAGCCCGTCAAAAAAGTCGGCGACGGCACTTAGTTGCAGCGCGCAGTCGTCCAGGGTGTTCATCTGCGCGCGGAATGCTTCGCCGCCGGGCAGTGAACGCAGATACCAGCCGATGTGCTTGCGCGCGGTGCGCACGCCGCTGAACTCGCCGTACAGCGCGTAGTGCGCCTCCAGATGCTCCAGCATCAGGCGCCGCACTTCGGCCACCAACGGTGGCGCGAGCTCGGTGCCCGTGGCAAGGAAATGTGCGATCTCGCGAAAGATCCAGGGCCGGCCCTGCGCCGCGCGCCCGATCATCACGGCGTCGGCGCCAGTGAGCGCTAGCACCTCGCGTGCCTTCTGCGGGCTCGTGATGTCGCCATTGGCCACCACCGGCACGCGCACGGCGGCCTTCACGGCGGCGATGGTGTTGTACTCGGCCGCGCCCTTGTAGCCTTGCTCGCGCGTACGGCCGTGCACCGTCAACATCTGCACGCCGGCCGCTTCGAAGTCGAGCGCGAGCTTCACCGCATTGCGATGGTCTTCGCTCCAGCCGGTGCGCATCTTCAGCGTGACCGGCACGCCATGCGGCGCGGCAGCGTCGACCACGGCCTGCACGATCTGGAGCGCGAGCGGCTCGTCGCGCATCAGCGCCGAGCCCGCCCATTTGTTGCAGACCTTCTTGGCCGGGCAGCCCATGTTGATGTCGATGATCTGCGCGCCGCGGTCGATGTTGTAGTGCGTGGCCTCGGCCATCATGGCCGCATCGGTGCCGGCGATCTGCACCGCGATCGGGCCGGGCTCGCCTTCGTGGTTGGCGCGGCGCGAGGTCTTGAGCGTGTTCCACAGTTCCTTGCGCGAGGTCACCATCTCGCTCACCGCGTAGCCCGCACCGAGCGTGCGGCACAGCATGCGAAACGGCCGATCCGTCACGCCGGCCATGGGCGCCACGAACAAGCGGTTTTCCAGCGCGATGGGGCCGATCTGCATGGTGAGGGAAGAGGAAAGGAGCCGCGCGAAGCTGCTGAAAAATGAGGCACGATTGTAGCGGCGTGGCATTTCAGGGACTGAAACAGATTGCGCATTTGGATCGGGCTTTCGTGCTTGACTTGCGGCCCGGTTTGACGGCGCTTTCTCCCACGCCTTTTGATCCGGCGGCTTTCTATACTCCGTCGCAGATGCAAGCCTGGCTCGACTCCCTCACGGCGCTGTTGGCGCTGCCGCAATACGGCCTCTCGACACTGTTTTTAGTCTCGTTCGTGTCGGCCACCTTGCTGCCGCTGGGTTCGGAGCCAGCACTGTTCGGCCTGCTCAAGCTCAACCCCGAAATGTTCTGGCCGGCGGTGCTCGTGGCCACGGCGGGCAACACGCTCGGCGGCGCGGTCGACTGGTGGATGGGCTACGGCGCGCACAAGGTCGCCGACAAATACGCCCACTCAAAGCACCATGTGCGCGTGCTCAGCTGGCTTGAAAGACTCGGGCCCAAGGCCTGCCTGCTGAGTTGGCTGCCGCTGTTCGGGGATCCGCTGTGCGCGGTGGCCGGCTGGCTCAAGTTGTCTTTCTGGCCATGCCTGCTCTACATGGCCATCGGCAAGTTCGCGCGCTACCTGACGATGACGGTGGCCCTGCTCTACATCTGGCCGAACTGAATCAGCTCAACAAGCCGTAGGGGCCGCCGCGCTCCAGCGCCTTCTGGTAGGCCGGCCGCGCATGGATGCGCGCGAGGTACGCCATCAGCTTCGGCCGCGAAGCATCAAGCCCGCCGCGTGCCTTCGCGGCCTCGACCGGAAAGCTCATCTGGATGTCGGCGCCGCTGAAGTCAGCACCCGCAAACCATTCACTCTTGCCCAACTCGCCTTCCATGAAGTCGAGGTGCGTGGTGATGTTCGGCGTGACGAAGCTGCTCTTGGCCTTGCCCGCGATCGCTCTGGCGATGGGTTTGGCGAAGAACGGCATCTTGCTGCTCTCGATTTTGTCGAACACCAGCTTGAACAGCAGCGGCGGCATCGCCGAGCCTTCGGCGTAGTGCAGCCAGTAGCGGTAGCGCAGCGCCTCGGCCGAGCCCGCGGGCGGCGCAAGCCGGCCCTGGCCGAAGCGCTCGATGACGGTCTCGACAATCGCGCCCGACTCGGCCATCGTGAGGCCGTCGTCGGTCGTCACCACCGGCGACTTGCCGAGCGGGTGCACCCGGCGCAGCTCGGGCGGCGCCAGCATCGTCTTCGCGTCGCGCTGATAGTGGACGATCTCGTAAGGCAGGCCGAGTTCTTCGAGCAGCCAGAGCACGCGCTGCGAGCGCGAATTGTTGAGGTGGTGGACGGTGAGCATCGTGCGCCGCCTCAGGAGCTGAACAGGAAGTTCATCACGTCGCCATCCTTGACGACGTATTCCTTGCCTTCCGAGCGCATCTTCCCTGCGTCCTTCGCGCCCTGCTCGCCCTTGAAGGCGATGTAGTCGGCGAAGGCGATGGTCTGGGCGCGGATGTAGCCCTTCTCGAAGTCGCCGTGGATCACGCCGGCGGCCTGTGGGCCGGTGTCGCCGATGTGGATGGTCCAGGCGCGCACTTCCTTCACGCCAGCCGTGAAGTAGGTTTGCAAGCCCAGCAGCTTGAAGGCCGCGCGGATCAGGCGGTTCAGGCCCGGCTCTTCCTGGCCGATTTCGGCGAGGAACATCTTCTTGTCCTCGTCGTCCATGTCGGCCAGTTCGGCTTCGATCTTGGCGCAGATCGCGACCACGGGCGCGCCCTGCTTCGCGGCGTATTCACGCAGGCGATCGAGATATGGGTTGTTCTCGAAGCCGTCTTCAGCCACGTTGCCGACGAACATCGCAGGCTTGGCCGTGATGAGCGTGAAGGACTTCACCAGCGGCTGCTCTTCCCGGGTGAACTCGAGCGCGCGCACCGGCGTGTTCTCGTTCAGTGCGGCCTGGCAGCGTTCGAGCAGCGCGACCAGCTTCTGCGCGTCCTTGTCGCCCGAGCGCGCAACCTTGGTGTGACGGTGCAGCGCTTTCTCGACGGTGGCGAGGTCGGCCAGGCACAACTCGGTCTGGATCACCTCGATGTCGGAGATCGGGTCGACCTTGCCTGCGACGTGGATCACGTTGTCGTCGTCGAAGCAGCGCACCACGTTCACCGTGGCGT
>JBDUCH010000180.1:0-8234 GCA_040003555.1 Variovorax sp.
GCCGAATGGCAGATGTCGGTCGAGATCTCGATCATGCTCGAGGTCATCTCGGGCACCACGCTGCCGGGCAGTGGCGTCTTCGCCATCTCGCGCAGCATGTCCTCGGCATAGGGCGCGAGGTCGTAGTCGTGCGTGTTGACGAGCTGCAGCTCGAGCTCGACGCCGAGCGACAGCGCCTCCGACTTGTTGAAGGCACCGAGCTTGACCGTCCGGCTGGTCGGTGTGCCCTCGATGGTTTGCTGTTGCCGGCTGCTCATCGCTGGGTGTCCTCGGTGGTGCTGAACGCCTCGGGCGTCCACGGGATGGAGCTTTCGCCGGCGGCGTGGATCGCAATGGTGGCGAGCACCGCGCCGGCCACTTCCATGAGCAGGATCGCGGGCAAGGCGGTCTGCGTGATCAGCGCGCCCAGCAGGGGCGAGGCCGTGACGAAGTTCGACGCGATCAACAGTGCGATCGACGACAGCGGCGACATCGCGCATCCGACCCAGAACGCCTGGCGCCAGCTGGCTCCGCTGCCCGGGTTGGCAATGGCCACGCCTGCGATCTTGGCGGCGAAGCGCACGCCGATCAGCGCCAGCACCACGGTGGCGATCTGCAGGCTCCAGTCGGCCTGCGCAGCGACGATCGACACCAGCACGAACATCAGCATGGTGAGCAGCGATGCAGCGGTGCCGAGCTGCCGCGGCCACGACCAGGGGCGGGGGTTGAGCTGTTTCAGCATGATGCCGCCGATCAGCGCTGCCAGCGGCGCCGAGCCGCCCAGATGCGCCGCCATCGCGGCACCGGCCGCGATCAGCGCCAGCAGCAGGATCGAGGTGTTCTCGCTGGTCGGGCTCATCACCCGCAAGGCCGAGCGCAACGCCAGCGCCAGCGCGCCGCCGACCACGAACGACAGGCCCAGCACCACCAGCACCGGCTGCAGGCGCTGGAACAGGTCGGTGGGCGCGCGCTCGATCAGGCCGGCCTGCGCATAGCCGAGCGCCAGCGCATAGAAGGTGTTGAGTGTGGCCAGCGTCAGCGCGCGGTCGGTCACCGGGCCCGAGGCACGGGTGTCCATCACCACCCGCGTCAGCACCGCGGGCGACGCGACGATCGTCATCAGCGCCAGCGCGTTGCCCACCGGGTCGGGCACGCCGAGCCAGTGCAGCACCCAGAACACGCCGAAGTAGGTGAGCGTCGACTCGACCACGCTTTGCACCAGCACCATCGGGTTGTGCCGGAACCAGCGCAGCGGCAGCCGGCCACCGGCCTCGAACAGCACGATCGCCACGCCCAGCTCGAGCAGGAAAAGGCTCACGCCCTGCAGCGGCCAGACCGCGCCCTCGAAGCCGGCCAGGCCAACCAGGGTGCCGACCATGGAATAGCCGACCACCTTGGGCATGCCGATGTAGCGCTGCACCAGATGACCGGTGGCCGCAGCCACCGCGATGAGCAACGACCACAGCACGATCGGCAGCCCGGCCGAGGGGCGCACCCACTCGGCCCAGAAGCCCGTCAGTTCGTTGATGAAAGAAGACATAAATCCAGCAAGAGTTTTCGCCCGAGGCGAAGAAACAAGAAACAAGGACCGCAGCCGCAGCCGCAGCCGCAGCCGCAGCCGCTGGCCGAAGCTAATGCAGAACGCGCGATCCCGGCCCGCTGCCCAGGTCGGCTTCGAGCACGAACATCGGGATCGGCACGTCGAAACGCTCGCCGTTCTCGGTCACCATGAAATAGCTGCCGTGCATGGTGCCGCTCGGCGCCTGCAGACGGCATCCACTGGTATAGCGGAACGATTCACCGGGCGCCAGCAACGGCTGCTGGCCGATCACGCCGAGTCCCTTGACCTCCTGTGCGTGGCCGGATGCGTCGTTGATGCGCCAGTGGCGCGCGATCAGCTGGGTCGGTACATCGCCGGTATTTGTCACCGTCACCGTGTAGGCGAAGGTATACACGCCGTCTTCGGGCGAAGACTGCTCGGGAAGGAAGCGCGGTTCGACCTGGACGCTGATCGGGGTGGTTGACATGGGCCGCATGGTACCGGAGCGGTATTGCCCCCGTGCCGCGCCAGATGGTGTACCCGCTTTGCGACAATTGCGGCCATGAGCACCACCTTTCGCATTGCCCCCTCGATCCTGTCGGCCGATTTCGCCCGCCTGGGCGACGAAGTCCGCGACGTCATCGCCGCTGGCGCCGACTGGATCCACTTCGACGTGATGGACAACCACTACGTGCCGAACCTGACGTTCGGCCCGATGATCTGCAAGGCCCTCAAGCCCCATGCCAAAACGGCTGCGGGCGTCGCGGTGCCGATCGACGCGCACCTGATGGTGCAACCGGTCGACTCCCTGGCGGCGGCATTCGCCGAAGCCGGCGCCGACTACATCAGCTTTCACCCCGACGCCTCGCCGCACGTCAACCGCAGCATTCAGGCGATCAAGGGGGCGGGCTGCAAGGCCGGGCTGGTGTTCAACCCCGGCCTGGGGTTGGAGGCGCTCGATTGGGCGATCGACGACATCGACCTGATCCTGATCATGAGCGTGAACCCGGGCTTTGGCGGCCAGAGCTTCATCGACTCCGCGCTGCGCAAGATCGAGCAGGCGCGCAAACGCATCGAGCAGAGCGGCCGCGACATTCGCCTGGAAGTGGATGGCGGCATCAAGGTCGACAACATCGCCAGCGTGGCCAGCGCCGGCGCCGACACCTTCGTGGCGGGCAGCGCGATCTTCGGTGCCAAGGACTACGGCGGCGTGATCTCGTCGATGCGGGCGCAACTCGCTAGCGCTTGACCTTGTCGTTGTAGGTGCGATCGGTCACCGGGCCGGTGCCGGTGTCGACCACGCCGCGCTCGATGTCTTCGAGCGCCTGGCGGCCCACTTCGGGGGCGCTGCCATCCTGGTTCTGCTGGCTGTCCGACGACTGGTCGCGCTCGTGCGGCAGGCGCGGCGCGGGTTCGCCGTCCTGTGCCACCTTGGTGTCGCCGCGTTCCGAGTCCTTCGCTCCGGTCTTGCGCTTGCGGGTGTCTGTCGTCATGGCGTGCTCCTGTGTAGTTTTCTGTTTTCGCAGAACCCCGATGCGGCATGGGTAGGAGCGGCCGGCACGGGGCTGTAGGATGGCCGGCGATGTCATCGAGCCCACCTGCCGAAACCCTCCCTGCCCTCCCTGCGGACATGCTGCGCAGCCACGGCTTTGCTGCACTGCAACCGGGGCCGCGACTGATCGTGATCGGCGGCGTGCACGGCAACGAGACCTGCGGCACGGCCGGCATCGAGCGCGTTTGCGCCGAGATCGATGGCGGCGCGCTGCGCTTGCTGCGTGGCGAGCTGACGATGGTGCCGGTGGCCAATCCGCTGGCGCGCCGGCGGCTGCAGCGTGAAGGCGAGCGCAACCTGAACCGCCTGTTCCAGCCGACCCCGCCGGGCCAGACGCCGGCCGACTACGAAGCCCGCCTGACCGACCTGCTGTGCCCATTGCTGGACCGGCACGACGTGCTGCTCGACCTGCATTCCTTCCAGAGCGCCGGCGAGGCTTTCGCCATGATCGGGCCGCGCGACAACACCGGCACGCTCGAGCCGTTTGCGCGGGCCGTGGAAGAAGGCCGGCTCGCCCTGCATCTGGGCACACCGCGTGTGGTCGAAGGCTGGCTCGACATCTACGCGGCCGGCCTCGCGCAGCGCAGCCCCGGCCAGCCGGTGGACGAGGCGGCGCTGGCCTTCGGCCGGGGCACCAACGAATACATGCGCAGCCGTGGCGGCTACGGCGTCACGCTCGAATGCGGCCAGCACGACGACCCGGCCGCGCCCGATGTGGCGCACGCGGCCATCCACGCGGCATTGCGGCTGCTGGGCATGGTGGCCGAGCCCGCACAAGCGCCGCCGCAGCCGGAGCTGCTGCGGCTGGTGAGCGTGGCCGATCGGCTCGACGAAGAAGACCAGTTCGTGCGCGAATGGGCCACCTTCGACCCCGTGATCGCGGGCGAGTCGATCGGGCTGCGCGCCGACGGCACGCTGCTGAAGGCCGAACGCGACGGCTTCATCGTGTTTCCCAATTCCGAAGCGCTGCCCGGCACCGAGTGGTTCTACTACGCCGTCTCCAGTGATCGCACGCTGTAGCTGACGCGGTGCGGTGCCGCGTTCCTACAGCCGCAAGGGGCGCGAGGCGGTAATTTGCAAGGCTGGAGACGTCCCCATGCCTGCAGCCAAACACCCCACCCCGCGCGTGCTCTGGAAGGGCGCGATCAGCTTCGGCCTGGTGCACATCCCGGTCGCGCTGTATTCGGCCACCAGCGACAACAGCGTCGACTTCGACTGGCTCGACAAGCGCAGCATCGATCCGGTCGGCTACAAGCGCATCAACAAGAAGACCGGCAAGGAAATCCCGCGCGAGCAGATCGTCAAGGGCATCGAATACGAAGACGGCCAGTACGTCGTGCTGAGCGATGCCGAGATCGCAGCCGCCTACCCGAAGACCACGCAGACCATCGAGATCGAGACCTTCGTGCCGGCCGACGGCATTCCGTTCATCTACCTCGAGCGCCCCTATTACGTGGCCCCGATCAACCGCGGTGCCAAGGTCTATGCGCTGCTGCGCGAGACGCTGCAGCGCAGCGGCCGCGTAGGCGTCGCGCGCGTGGTGATCCAGACCAAGCAGCACCTGGCGGTGCTGGTGCCTTCCGGGCCCGGGCTGGTGCTCAACCTGCTGCGCTGGGGTGCCGACATCCGGCCCTGGAAAGACCTGCCACTGCCTTCGGAAAACGTGCGTGAAGCCGGCCTGACCGACCGCGAACTGAAGATGGCGTCCGAACTGGTCAAGGACATGAGCTCCAACTGGGATCCCGACGAGTTCAAGGACTCGTTCAAGGACGAGATCATGAAACTGGTCGATCGCAAGGTCGAAGCCGGCCAGACCGAGGCGGTCACGCAGCCCGAGGCGCAGGAAGAGGGCGGCCAGAGCAGCGCGAAGATCATCGACCTCACCGAGCTGTTGCAGCGCAGCCTGCGCAAGGGCGGTGGCAAGGCGCCAGCCGAAGAACCCGCCGCCAGGAAGCCGCCCGCCGCCAAACGCGCGGCCCGCAAGCCGGCTGCCAAGCGGCACGCGGCCTGAAAGGGGCAACGGCGATGGGCGCACGCCAGGCCTTGGCCCGCTACCACGGCAAACGCGACTTCACGCGCACGCCCGAGCCCAGGACCGGTGGCCGCAAGGCCCCAGGCACGCTGCAGTTCGTCGTTCAGAAACACCACGCGAGCCACCTGCACTACGACTTCCGGCTCGAACTCGACGGCACGCTCAAGAGCTGGGCGGTGCCGAAGGGGCCGTGCCTCGATCCCACCGTCAAGCGCATGGCGGTGCAGGTCGAAGACCATCCCCTTTCGTATGGGAACTTCGAAGGCACCATCCCGCCCAAGCAGTACGGCGCCGGCACCGTGATCGTGTGGGATCGCGGCGACTGGCTGCCCGAGGGCAACGCGCGCCAGGGGCTGGCCGCGGGCAAGCTCAAGTTTGAACTGCGCGGCGACAAGCTGCACGGCCACTGGACGCTGGTGCGCATGCACGGCAAGGCCGGCGAGCGGCAGCCGGCCTGGCTGCTGATCAAGGAACACGACGACGCTGCGCGCCCGCTGGCCGGGTTCGACGTGCTCGAAGCCTTACCCGACAGCGTGCTGAACAAGCCCGCACCGGCCGCCCCGCCGAGGGAGGCGCGCGAAGACAAGGTGGCAGACACCCCGCGCCGCGCCTTGCCCGCAAAGCTCGCCCCGCAACTCGCGACCCTGGCCGACGGGCCGCCCGCTGAACCTGAAGTATGGCTCTACGAACTCAAGTTCGACGGCTACCGGCTGCTCACGCGGATCGAGGGCAAGTCGGTGCAGTGTTTCACGCGCAACGGGCACGACTGGTCGGCCAAGCTGCCCGAACTCGTCGCAGCCCTGAAGAAACTCGGCGCGCGGTCGGCCTGGCTCGATGGCGAGATCGTGGTCGACAGCGACGAGGGCGCGCCCGACTTCCAGGCATTGCAGAACGCGTTCGACAGCGGCGCCAGCGGCCGCATCGCCTATTGGCTGTTCGACCTGCCGTTTCTCGACGGGCGCGATCTGCGTGGGCTGCCCCTGGCGCAACGCCGCGGCCTGCTGGCCGAACTGCTCGGTGCCAAACCGGCCGCGCCGCTGCGCCTCAGCGAAGCCTTCGATGCGGCGCCACGCGACCTGCTGGCCTCGGCCGCGAAGCTCGGGTTCGAGGGCATCGTCGGCAAGCGCAAAGGGTCGACCTACCAGTCGAAGCGCTCGCCCGACTGGATCAAGCTCAAGCAGCATCGGCGCCAGGAGTTCGTGATCGGCGGCTACACGGCGCCCAAAGGGTCGCGCGCCGGTTTTGGTGCGCTGCTGCTCGGCGTGTACGACGCGGCAGGCAAGCTGCAGTACTGCGGCAACGTCGGCACCGGGTTCGATGCAAAGCGCCTGGCCGACATCGAAGCGAAGCTCGTCAAGCTGAACGCGAAGGCATCGCCATTCGCGGCCGCGGTGCCGGCTTCCGTCAAGGCGCAATGGGTGCGCCCGCAACTAGTGGCCGAGGTGTCGTTCGGTGAATGGACGCGCGAGGGCCGGATCCGCCATTCGGTGTTTCAGGGCCTGCGCAGCGACAAGCCCGCGCACGAAATCGTGCATGAAGAGGCGCAAAAGATGAAAGCACCCCCCAAGCTGCGCAACGTGAGCCACGCCGATCGCGTGATCGACCCACAAAGCGGTGCCACCAAGGGCGACCTGTACGTCTACTACCAGGCCGCAGCCGAGCTGATGCTGCCGCATCTGCGCAAGCGGCCGGTGTCGCTGGTGCGTGCGCCGGCCGGTGTCGGCGGCGAACTGTTCTTCCAGAAGCATGCGCAGAGCGGCGAAATGCCGGATGTGAAGCTGCTCGATCCGGCGCTCGACCCCGGCCACGAACCGCTGCTGCAGATCGACACGGCCAAGGGGCTGCTGTCGGCGGCGCAGATGAACACCATCGAACTGCACACCTGGAACGCCACTTCCGACGCGATCGACAAGCCCGACCGCATGACCTTCGACCTCGACCCCGGCGAGGGCGTGCCCTGGCCGCAGGTGCAGGAAGCGGCCTTGCTGGTGCAGGTGCTCCTGAAGGAACTGGGGCTGCCGGCCTTTTTGAAGACCAGCGGCGGCAAGGGGCTGCACGTGGTGGTGCCGCTGCGGCGGTCGCACGGCTGGGACGCAGTCAAGGGCTTTTCGCAAGCCGTGGTGGCGCATCTTGCCGACACCATTCCGGCGCGGTTCGTTGCCAAGAGCGGGCCGAAGAACCGCGTCGGGAAGATTTTCGTCGACTACCTGCGCAACGGTTTCGGGGCCACCACGGCGAGCGCGTGGTCGGTGCGCGCCCGGCCCGGGCTGGGTATTTCGGTGCCGGTGCGCTGGGAGGAGTTGCCCGACCTGGGCAGCGGCGCGCACTGGACGCTGGCCAACATCGGCGGCCGTTTGACAGAGGGCAACCGGCCCTGGGCCCAGCTCGCGCAACAACGCGCCGGCCTCGCCAGCGCGATGCGCCGGCTCGGCCACACGCCTAAGGAGAAACCTCGTCGGTCGTGACTTCGAAGCGCTGCAGCGTGTTGACGCCGAACACCATGGTGATCGGCACGTCGGCCGCGTCGCGGCCCCTCGCCACCACGATCCGGCCAATGCGCGGCGTGTTGTGGCGGGCGTCGAATGTGTACCAGCGGTCGCCGAGCCAGACCTCGAACCAGGCGCTGAAATCCATCGGATACGGCACCGGCGGAATGCCGATGTCGCCGAGGTAGCCGGTGACATAGCGGGCCGGGATGTTCATGCAACGGCACAGCGTGATGGCCAGGTGCGTGAAGTCGCGGCAGACGCCGACGCCTTCGCGGTAGCCCTCGAGCGCGGTGCGGGTGGCGCGGGCGCGCTGGTAGTCGAAGCGCAGATGGTTGTGCACCCAGTCGCAGATCGCCTGCACGCGATGCCAGCCCGGCGTTACGTTACCGAAGGTGTTCCAGGCGAACTGCAGCAGTTCGCTGTCGACTTCGCAGTAGCGGCTTGGCAACACGAACGGCAGCGTTGCCACCGGTAGGTCGGCGGCTGCGAGCTGTTGCGCACCGTAGTCGACCGGGTCGGCCCAGCCGGTGTCGTACACCACGGCCTCGTTGCGCAGGCGCACGCTGCTCACGCCGAGCGGCACCTGAACCCGCGCGCAGTGGTTGTCGAACATGTCGCGGTAGTGGTCGGTGACCAGCGGCG
>JBDUCH010000181.1:0-8219 GCA_040003555.1 Variovorax sp.
GCCAGCTCTCCGTGGCACCGCTGATCGCCGAGACGATCCAGCGCATTGCCAAGGGCGAGTCGGTGATGAGTTTGTTTTCGGATCAAGAGAACTTGTTCTGAACAAAAGGCGGGCTCCCTTCGGGTGAGCCTTTTTGCAATGGAGTCGCACTGGTCGCGGTGGATTCCCACAGGAGTTAGTCATGAAATTCGTCGCTTTTGAGCGCGCACAGCAGGGCACGGGTGCGAGCCGCCGTCTCCGCATCTCGGGCAAGACGCCCGGTATCGTCTACGGTGGCGACACCCAGCCGCAACTGATCGAAATCGATCACAACGCGCTCTGGCACGCCCTCAAGAAGGAAGCGTTCCACGCCTCCATCCTCGAAATGGAACTCGGCGGCGCCGTCAGCAAGGTGCTGCTGCGCGACGTGCAGTACCACCCGTTCCGCCAGCTGGTGCAACACATCGACTTCCAGCGCGTCGATGCCAAGACCCGCATGACCATGAAGGTGCCGCTTCACTTCAAGGGTGAAGAGGAGTCCGACGCGGTCAAGCTCGAGCACAACCTGGTCAACCACGTGCTGACCGAACTCGAAGTGAACTGCCTCCCGGCCGAATTGCCGGAGTTCATCGAAGTCGACCTGTCGGGTCTGAAGAAGAACGGCACCGTCACGCTGAAGGACATCAAGCTGCCGCGCGGCGTGAAGTGGGTCAGCCACGGCAAGGTCAACCCGGTGCTGGCTTCGGCCACCGCCCCGGCGGCCGACGAAGAAGAAGCTCCGGCCGCCGAAGGCGCCGAAGCGGCTGCCGGCGCAGCTGCCGCAGCACCGGCCGGCAAGGGCGGCAAGGCAGCGCCTGCTGCCAAGACCCCCGCGGCCAAGACGCCTGCCGCCAAGACCCCTGCTGCCAAGAAGTAATCCACTTCTTTCCGCCTGCAGATCAACGGCCCGCCTCGTGCGGGCCGTTTCTTTGGGGGCTGGATAATCCGGATCATGATCAAGTTGTTCGTCGGCCTCGGCAATCCGGGCCCGGAATACGAAGCCACGCGGCACAACGCGGGCTTCTGGTGGGTCGACGCGCTGGCACGCGACTGGAAGCTTTCGCTGGTGCCGGATCGCAGCTATCACGGCCTCGTGGCCCGCGCGAACATCGCCGGGCAGAGCGTCTGGCTGCTCGAGCCGCAGACCTTCATGAACCTGTCGGGCAAATCGGTCGGCGCGCTGGCGCGCTTCTTCAAGATCGCACCCGACGAGATCCTCGTGGTGCACGACGAGCTCGACGTGGTGCCGGGCCAGGCCAAGCTCAAGTTCGGCGGCAGCCACGCGGGCCACAACGGCCTGCGCGACATCCATGCACAGCTCGGCACCGGCGACTACTGGCGTTTGCGGCTCGGCATCGGGCATCCGGGCGTCAAGGCCGAAGTGGTCAACTGGGTGCTCAAGAAGCCGCTCAAGGAGCAGCGCGAAGCGATAGAGGATGCGATCGCGCGCACCCTGCATGCGGCGCCTGCACTGGTGGCCGGCGAGATGGAAAAGGCCACGATGCAGATTCACACCAGCAAGCCGCCGCGGCCCAAACCGCCTCGGCGCGAGCCCGATGAAAACGGCGGGGGCGGTGACGGCGGCGCACCGGCTCCGGGTTAGCGAAGTCGCCGCCGAAGACAGGGAGAGAACACAGAAATGGCCAAGCCATCTACCTCGATTGCCATTTTTTCAATAGCGATCTGCGCCCACCTGGCGGGCGCTGCAGCTGCAAATGCGGCTGAAACCTGGCGCTGCGGCAGCACCTACACCGACCAGCCCTGCAAAGACGGCAAGGCGGTGAACGTGGACGACAGCCGCAGCGAGGCCGATCGACGCGCATCCGATGCCGCGACGCGCCGTGCCGAGGTGCGCAGTGCCGAACTGGAGCGCACCCGGCTCAAGCAGGAGAAAGACGCCGCCGACCGCGACCGCCAGGCCGCTGCCGAAGCCCGGCGCAATGCCCTGGCCGAGCGCCGCATCGCGTCGGCCGAGCGGCTCGAGCGCGCGCGCATCCGCAAGCTGGACCGCGAACCGCGCAAGTCGACCATGAAGTTCAAGGGGGCGTGAGACCGGTCGCGCCGTTGGGGGCCGCCTGGGCGGCCTTCGCGGCTGCCAGCCGCTCGAACTTCTGGAACAGCGTCTCGCGCGTTTCCACATGCGCCGGGTTCACCGGAATGCACGCCACCGGACACACCTGCACGCACTGCGGCTCGTCGAAATGGCCAACGCATTCGGTGCACTTGTGCGGGTCGATCTCGTAGATCTCCGCACCCATGTAGATCGCGTCGTTCGGGCACTCGGGCTCGCACACATCGCAGTTGATGCATTCGTCGGTGATCATGAGGGCCATGCGCGATTATCCGTCGCATCGCAAAAGCCTTGGTACGTTCATTGCATCGCCGGGTTATGCTGCGCCCCGCCCCATGAGTCTGTTTCTTTTCAAGCGCGTCCTGACCCTTATCGCCACGTTGATGGGGGCCTCGGTCATCGTTTTCCTGGTGCTGGAAATTCTGCCGGGCAACGCCGCGCAGTTGCTGATGGGCCCCGACGCCGCGCCCGAAGCCGTGGCCGCCCTGGCCGCCAAGCTGGGCCTCGACCAGCCGGCCTGGACGCGCTACTGGCACTGGATCGGCGGCATGCTCACCGGCAACCTGGGCGACAGCTACGCCTACAGCTCGCCGGTGCTCGAACTCATCCTGGAGCGGCTGGCGCTGACGATACCGCTGGCACTGCTGGCGATGGCTTTCACCACGGTGCTCGCGCTGGTGGTCGGCGTGACTGCGGCGGCGCGCCACAACAAGCTCGGTGACGTGGGCCTGATGGGGCTGACGCAGGTGGGCATCGCCATTCCCAATTTCTGGTTCGCGATCCTGCTGATCCTGGTGTTCTCGGTGCAGCTGCAGTGGTTCTCGGCCGGCGGCTTCGACGGGTGGGACGAAGGCATCTTCGCCGGCCTCAAGTCGCTGCTGCTGCCGGCGCTTTCGCTGGCGGTGGTGCAGGCCGCGATCCTCGCGCGCATCACGCGCTCGGCGGTGCTCGAGGTCATGCGCGAAGACTTCGTGCGCACCGCCCGCGCCAAGGGCGTGAGCCAGCGCGCGGTGCTCTGGACGCATGTGCTGCGCAACGCGATGATTCCGGTGGTCACGGTGATGGGCATGCAGTTCTCCGAGCTGCTGGCCGGCACCATCGTGGTCGAGAACGTGTTCTATCTGCCGGGCCTCGGCCGGCTGATCTTCCAGGCCATCAGCAACCGCGACCTGATCGTGGTGCGCAACTGCGTGATGCTGCTGGCGGCGATGGTTGTCATCGTGAATTTCGTGGTCGATGTGCTGTACGCCGTGATCGACCCGCGCATCAAGGCCAGCGACATATGAACACCGCAGTCGCTCCCAGCGCAGCTGCGCTCAAGGTGCCCGGCTTCTGGCGCCGTGCCCTGCAGCATCGCAGCTTCGTGCTCGGCGGCGTGCTGACGCTGCTGCTGCTGATCGCGGCCGCCGTGTCGCTGGTCTGGACGCCCTGGTCGCCTTACGAGATGGATCTGCCGAGCAAACTGCAGCCGCCCTCGACCGCGCACTGGCTCGGCACCGACACTTATGGCCGCGATGTCGCGTCGCTGCTGCTGGTCGGCGCGCGCGCCTCGATCCTGGTCGGCATGATCGCGGTCGGCATCGGCCTGACGATCGGCACCGCGCTGGGCCTGCTGGCCGCGGCGAAGCGCGGCTGGGTCGAAGAAGGCATCATGCGGTTCACCGACTTCTCGCTGGCGTTCCCTGCAATCTTGTCGGCCATCATGATGACGGCGGTGTTCGGCGCCGGCATCGTCAACGCGATCGTCGCGATCGGCATCTACAACATCCCCACCTTCGCGCGCATCACGCGCGCCTCGGCGAACGCGATCTGGTCGCGCGAGTACATCGCGGCCGCGCGCGCCTGCGGCAAGGGCTCGTTCGCCATCACGATGCAGCATGTGCTGCCGAACATCTCGGCCGTGCTGATCGTGCAGATCACGATCCGCTTCGCCATCGCAATCCTGGCGGAGGCCGCCCTCTCCTACCTCGGGCTCGGCACGCAGCCGCCACAACCTTCGTGGGGTCGCATGCTCAGCGAGGCACAGACCATGATGTTCCAGTCGCCGTTGCTCGCGGTGTTCCCGGGCATGGCAATCGCCCTGGCGGTGCTCGGCCTCAACCTGCTTGGCGACGGTCTGCGCGATTTGCTCGACCCGCGCCTGGCACGCGCACGGTAACAACGATGGCACTGCTCGAAGTCAACGACCTCCACATCGGCCTGCAGACCCAGCGCGGCCCGGCCGAGGCCGTGCGCGGCATTTCCTTCTCGCTCGAGCGCGGCGAAACGTTGGGCATCGTGGGCGAGTCGGGCTGCGGCAAGTCGATCACCGTGATGTCGCTCATGGGCCTGCTGCCTTCGACCGCCAGGGTCGGCGGCAGCATCCGCTTCGACGGGCAGGAGCTCGTCGGGCTCCCCGAAAAAACCATGTGCAGCATCCGTGGCAACCGCATCGGCATGATCTTCCAGGAGCCGATGACCGCGCTGAACCCGGTGCACACGATCGCGCGCCAGGTCGGCGAGCCATTGCGCCTGCACCGCGGCCTCTCGAAGGCCGACGCACGCAAGGAAGCGCTGGGCCTGCTTGAGCGAGTGGGTATTCCCGACGCGGCCTCGCGGCTCGACGCCTACCCGCATCAGTTCTCGGGCGGGCAGCGCCAGCGCATCGGCATTGCGATGGCGCTCGCCTGCGGGCCCGACCTGCTGATTGCCGACGAGCCCACCACCGCGCTGGACGTGACCATCCAGAAGCAAGTGCTGGATCTGATCCAGAGCCTGGTTGCGGAGATGGGCATGGCGCTGATCCTGATCTCGCACGACCTGGGCGTGATCGCCAACAGCGTGCAACGCATGCTTGTGATGTACGGCGGCAGCGTGGTCGAAAGCGGCCCGACCGCCACCGTGTTCGACGCACGCATGCATCCGTACACGCAAGGTCTGTTTGCAGCGCGGCCGGCGCTGGGTGCGCCGCGCGGGGTGCGGCTCGCCACCATCAAGGGCAGCGTGCCCGAACTGGTCGATCTGCCGCCGGGTTGCCCGTTCGCCGGGCGCTGCAGCTTCACGGTCGATGCTTGCCGAACCACACGGCCGCCAGCCACGCTGCTGCCGCACGACCATGCGGTGCGCTGCATCCGGCTCGACGAAGTGGCGGCTGCCACGGGGGTGGCCGCATGAGCGCCGCGCCGGGCCGCCCCAAGCTAGCTCGCACCGCAGCGCGAAGCGCGGAGGTTTTCCTGTGAGCGAGCCTCTGCTCGAGGTCACCGACCTGGTTCGCCACTACGAACTGCCACGCGAAAAGCTGTTCGGTGCGCCGCCGCTGGTGAAGGCGCTCAACGGCGTGAGCTTCACCGTGCAACCGGGCCGTAGCCTCGGCATCGTCGGCGAATCGGGCTCGGGCAAGTCGACCATCGCGCGGCTGGTGATGGCACTCGATCGCCCCAGCTCGGGCAGCGTCAAGCTGCAGGGCCGGGATCTGCATGCACTGCCGCGCGACCAGTTGCGCGCGGCGCGGCGCGATGTGCAGATGGTGTTTCAGGATCCGTACGGCTCGCTCGACCCGCGCCAGACGGTCGCGCGCATCGTGGCCGAACCGCTCGAAGCCCTGGACGAAACCAGCCGCGCCGTGCAGCGCGAGCGCGCCGGCGAGTCGCTTGCGGCCGTAGGGCTGCGCGCCAGCGACCTCGACAAGTACCCGCACGAGTTTTCGGGCGGTCAGCGCCAGCGCATTGCAATTGCACGCGCACTCATCACGCGCCCCAAGCTGATCGTGGCCGACGAGCCGGTCAGCGCGCTCGACGTCTCGGTGCAGGCCCAGGTGCTGAACCTGATGCAGGACTTGCAGCAACAGTTCGGCATCAGCTACTTGCTGATCAGCCACGACCTCGCCGTGGTGAACCACCTCTGCGACGAGGTCTGCGTGCTGCATCGCGGCCTGGTGGTCGAGCGTGGCGCGCCGCAGCAGCTATTTGCGCAGGCCCAGCATCCGTACACGCAGGCCCTGCTGGCCGCCGTTCCGCGCGCCGAGCCGCCGGCGCGCCGGATGATGTAACGTTATCTTTCTTCTTCTCCTGGAGCCTTGACCATGTTGAATCGCCGCACAGTCCTCACCTCCGCAGCACTGGCCGCCAGCCTGCCGCAGTTCGCATTCGCCCAGAGTCGCAAAGACGCGATGGTGCTCGGCATGGCACTGGAGCCGCCGGGCCTCGATCCGACTGCCGGTGCCGCCGCCGCCATTGCCGAGGTCGTCCAGTACAACATCCTGGAGACGCTGACCAAGATCAACGCCGACGGCAGCGTCACGCCGCTGCTGGCCGAGAGCTGGGAAATCTCGCCCGACCTGAAGACCTACACCTTCAAGCTGAAGCGCGGCGTCAAGTTCCAGAACGGCGAGCCCTTCAATGCCCAGGCCGTCAAGTTCAGCTTCGACCGCGCCGGTGGCGAGAAGAGCACCAACAAGGACAAGCGCACCTTCGCGAACCTCAGCACGCAGGTGGTCGACGATTCCACCGTGGTGCTGATCAACAAGGAGATCGACCCCGATCTTCCCTTCGTCCTGGGCCAGGCCACGGCCGTGATCGTCGAGCCCAAGAGCGCCGACACCAACGCCACCAAGCCCGTCGGCACCGGCCCCTACCAGCTCGAGAGCTGGGCCAAGGGCTCATCGCTGGTGCTGACCAAGTGGGACGGCTTCCGCAACCCCGCGCAGGCCAAGCTCAAGAAGGTGACTTTCCGCTTCATCGCCGACACGGCTGCGCAAGCGGCCGCCATGCTGGCCGGCGACGTCGATGCGTTCCAGCGCATCGGCACGCGCGTGGTGCCACAGTTCAAGGCCAACCCGCAGTTCCAGGTGATCCTGGGCGGCTCGCGCGCCAAGACCATCCTCGCCCTCAACAGCAAGAAGAAGCCACTCGACGACGTGCGCGTGCGCCGCGCGATCCTGGCCGCGATCGACCGCAAGGCCGTCATCGAAGGCGCGGCCGACGGCCTCGGCGTGCCGATCGGCAGCCACTACGTGCCGGGCGCGGCCGGCTTCGTGGACACCACCGGCATTAACCCCTTCGACATCGAGAAGGCCAAGAAGCTGCTGGCCGAGGCCGGCGTCAAGACCCCGCTCGAACTCACCATGACGCTGCCGCCGCCGCCCTACGCGCGGCAGGGCGGCGAGGTGATCGTGGCGCAACTGGCCAAGATCGGCATCACCGTGAAGGTGCAGAACGTCGAATGGGCACAGTGGCTCAGCAACACCTATGGCGGCCCCCACAACTACGACCTGACGATCGTTTCGCACGTCGAGCCCTTCGACCTCGGCAACTATGCCAAGCCCGAGTACTACTGGGGCTACGACTCGAAGGCGTTCGTTGCACTGTTCGACAAGATCAAGGCCACCGGCAACGCGGCCGAGCGCAACAAGCTGCTGGGCGATGCACAGAAGCTGCTGGCCACCGACGCCGCCAACGGCTTCCTGTTTCAGCCGCAGTTTCCGACCGTCGCCAAGAAGGGCGTGAAGGGGTTGTGGAAGGACATGCCGATCTTCTGCAATGACCTGTCTGCGCTTTCCTGGGGATGAGCACGGCGCTGCATGAACTGAGCGCGCGGGAACTGGTCGCAGCCTACCGCGAAGGCACGCTCTCGCCCGTCGAGGTCACGCAGGACGTGCTGACCCACGTCGCGCGCTGGGAGCCCCACCTGCAGGCGACCTGGCTGCTGCGGCCCGACGCGGCGTTCGACCAGGCGCGCGCTTCCGAGGCGCGCTGGCGCAATGGCGCGCCGCTCGGCCCGCTCGACGGCGTGCCCACCACCATCAAGGAAAACATCGCCACGCGTGGCGACCCGTTGCCGGCCGGCACAGCGGCGGTCGACCTGAAACCCGCGGCCGCCGACGCACCGCCGGCCGCGCGCCTGAAGGAAACCGGTGCGGTCATCTTCAGCAAGACCACCATGCCCGACTACGGCATGTTGTCGTCGGGCCTGTCGAGCTTCCACACGCTGGCGCGCAACCCGTGGGATCTGACCCGCACGCCCGGCGGCTCCAGCGCCGGCGCCGGTGCGGCTGCCGCAGCCGGCTACGGCCCGCTGCACATCGGCACCGACATCGGCGGCTCGCTGCGCTTGCCGGCCAGCTGGTGCGGCATCTTCCCGCTGAAGCCCAGTC
>JBDUCH010000182.1:0-8191 GCA_040003555.1 Variovorax sp.
AGAAAGCCTCGCCGACCTTGTCGTTCATCACTTCGTAGTGCACCGAGTAGCCGTAACGCTGGGCCACGACGTTCATCGGCACCTTGCCCGGACGGAAGCCGTCCATCTTGACGGTACGGGCCAGCTTCTTGAGGCGCGAGTCGACTTCCGACTGGATGGTGCCGACCGGCAAGGTCAGCGTGATCTTGCGCTCGAGCTTTTCGAGGGTTTCAACGTTCACGGTCATTTTGTGTTCCTCAAGAGAGATTTGGGCTGGTGCGCGGGGCCGGACTCGAACCGGCACGTTCTTGCGAACGTCAGGACCTAAACCTGGTGCGTCTACCAATTTCGCCACCCGCGCGGTCCGGTGCATGCAACGAAAAAACGGGCGGCCCCTGAATCCAGACCACCCGCTCGAAATCGGTCAACCGCGCATTTTAAACGCTAACGGGGGCCTGTTCCGGCTCCCGCCTTACACGGAATGCGGCGGCGTACATGGCGGGCAGTGCCAGCAGGGTGAGCACGGTGGCCACGATCAGCCCGCCCATGATCGCCACCGCCATCGGCCCCCAGAACACGCTGCGCGACAACGGGATCATCGCCAGCACGGCTGCCGCCGCGGTCAGCACGATCGGCCGCAGCCGCCGCACCGCCGACTCGACGATCGCATCCCAGGCCGGCACGCCGGCCGCCCGGTCGCTCTCGATCTGGTCGATCAGGATCACCGAATTGCGCTGGATCATGCCCATGAGCGCAATCACGCCGAGCAGCGCGACAAAGCCGAACGGCCGGTTCAGCAGCAGCAGCGCAGCCGCCACACCGGCAATGCCGAGCGGCCCGGTGACGAACACCAGCAGCGACCGGCTGAAGCTGTGCAGTTGCAGCATCAGCAGCGTGAACACCAGGAACAGCATGATCGGCACGCCCGCCACGATCGACGAAGAGCCCTTGCTGCTCTGCTCGACCGCGCCCGCCACGTCGATGCGGTAGCCGCCCTGCCCGGCCGCAAGCCACTTGGCTTCGAGCGCGCGCAGTTGCGGCATGAGTTCGGCGGTGACGGTGGCGCCCTGCAGGCCCTCGACGATGTCACCCTGCACGGTGATCGCGTAGTCGCGGTTCTCGCGCCACATCACGCCCGGCTCCCAGGTGAACACCGGCTTGGCGATCTGCGTGAGCGGAATCGAGCGGCCCGAGGTGGTCGGCAGATAGGCGTTGCCAATGTCCGAGATCGCCTCGCGTTCGTCGGGCGACTGGCGCAGCACGATGTCGATCAGGCGGTCGTTCTCGCGATACTGGCCGACGTTGGTGCCGCTGAACATGGTCTTGGCGGCCTGCGCGATGGCCTGGCTGGTGACGCCGAGCGCGCGCGCCTTGGCCTGGTCCACTTCGAGGCGGATCACCTTGACCGATTCGTTCCAGTTGTCGTTGACGCCGCGCATGTTGGCGTTGTCGCGCATCACGGCCTTGACCTCGTCGGCATGCACGCGCAGTTGCGTCGGGTCGGTGCCGATCACGCGAAACTGCACCGGGTAGGCCACCGGCGGCCCGTTCGGCAGCAGCTTGACGCGGCCGCGCACCTCGGGAAATTCCTGCGCCATGATCGTCGGCAACTTGAGGCGCAGCAGTTCGCGCTGCTTCAAGTCCTTGCTCAGCACGATCAGCTGCGACACGTTGCTCTGCGGAAACACCTGGTCCAGCGGCAGGTAGAAGCGCGGCACGCCGGAGCCGATCCAGGTGCTCACGGTCGCGACGCCGCTCTCCTGCAGGAAGCGCTGTTCGACCCGCTTGGCCACCTCTTCAGTGGCCTTGAACGAGGTGCCCTCGGGCGACCACAGGTCGACCAGGATCTCGGGGCGGCTCGAATCGGGGAAAAACTGCTGCTGCACCTTGCCCATGCCGACGATGCCCAGCGCGAAGATCAGCACGGTGGCAGCGATGGTCAGCCAGCGGTATTCCACGCACCAGTTCACCGCGCGCCGGAAGGTGTTGTAGAACGGCGAATCGAACAGCTCGTGCGGCGGCGCGTCCGGATCGTGCGGCTTCACCTTGAGCAGCACCGTACCCAGGTACGGCACGAAATACACCGAGACGATCCAGCTAAGCACCAGCGCGATCACGGTCACCGCGAAGATCGCGAAGGTGTACTCGCCGGTCACCGATTTCGCGATGCCGATTGGCAGGAAGCCAGCAGCAGTGATCAGCGTGCCCGTGAGCATCGGCATCGCCGTGACCTCGTAGGCGAAAGTGGCGGCGCGCACCTTGTCGTAGCCCTCCTCCATCTTGCGCACCATCATCTCGACCGCGATGATCGCGTCGTCCACCAGCAGCCCGAGCGCGATGATCAGCGAGCCGAGCGATATCTTGTGCAAGCCGATGCCGAAGTAGTTCATCGCCAGGAAAGTCACTGCCAGCACCAGCGGAATCGTGATCGCCACCACCAACCCGGGCCGGATGTCGACGTACCAGCCGAAGCGCCCGCCCTTGTGCAGCCCGAGCGCGATGAAGCTCACGGCCAGCACGATCGCCACCGCCTCGATCAGCACATGCACGAACTCGTTGACCGAGGTCGACACCGAAACCGGCTGATCCTGCACCTGCGCGAGCTTCACGCCCATGGGCAGTTGCTTGTCGATCTGCGCCGTTGCCACACGCAGCGCCTTGCCCAGCTCGATGATGTCGCCGCCCTTGGCCATCGAGATGCCGAGCGCCACGACCTCCTTGCCCTGGTGCCGCACCTTGACCGAGGGCGGGTCGATGTAGTCCCGGCGGATCTCGGCAATGTCGCCGAGCTTGAGCTGGTTGCCCGAACTACCGCGGATCGGCATGTCGCGCAGCTGTTCGATGTTGGTGAACTGGCCGCCCACGCGCACCTGCACCACGTCGAGCGGCGACTGGATCGTGCCTGCACTCTCCACCGCGTTCTGCGAACCGATCTGCGCCAGCACGGCATTGAAGTCGAGCCCCAGCTGCGCCACGCGCTTCTGCGACACCTCGATGTAGACCTTCTCGTCCTGCACGCCGAACTGGTCGACCTTGGCCACGTCCTTCACGCGCAGCAGCCGCTGGCGCACGTCGTCGGCCAGGTTATGCAGTTCGGCGTGGCTGAAGCCCTCGCTCTCGAGCGCGTAGATCACGCCGTAGACGTCGCCGAAGTCGTCGTTGAAGAACGGCCCCTGCACGCCGGCCGGCAGCGTGTTGCGCATGTCGCCGATCTTCTTGCGCACCGTGTACCAGACGTTCGGCACCTCGCTGGCCTTGGACGAATCCTTGATCTCGAAAATGATCTGCGACTCGCCCGGCTTGGAATAGCTGCGGATCTTGTCGGCGTACGGCGCCTCCTGCAGCGAGCGTTCGAGCTTGTCGGTGACCTGCTCGGCCACTTGCTGTGCAGTCGCGCCCGGCCAGTAGGTGCGCACCACCATGATGCGGAAGGTGAAGGGCGGGTCCTCGTCCTGGCCGAGCTGGAAGTAGGCAGCAAAGCCCAGCAGCATCAGCACGAACATGAGGTAGCGCGTGAGCGGCCCGTGGTCGAGCGCCCATTTGGACAGGTTGAAACCGGTGCTGCCGGCGTCCGGCGGCGTGCTCATCGGGCCGCACCCGCGGCGGCCGGCGCGACAGTCTTGACGGCGCTCGGCGGCGGGGCAACGGGCGTTCCGCCCATTTTCGATTCGTAGACCGTGACCTTCTGGTTCGGCGACAGCACGTGCACGCCGGCCACCACCACCAGCGTGCCGGGCGAGAGGCCGCCGGCCACCACTGCCTCGTTGCCGTCGGCCGTGGCCAGTTGCACCGGCTGCGAGCGCACCGTCATCGTCGCCTTGTCGAGCACCCAGACCGCACTGGCCTGCCCGTCCTGGCGCAACGCGCTGGTCGGCAGCTTGATCACGGCCGTTCCGCTGCGCCCCAGCGACTTGGGCCGGGCGTAGACGGTGGCGCCGAGCGCAGGCGCATCGGCTGCATCGATCGCGACCTTGACGCTGTAGGTGCGCGTCACCGGGTCGGCACTGGCGGCGACCTCGCGCACGGTGCCTTCCTGCTCGCTGTCGTTGGCCCAGCCTCTAACCGTGACGGGTGAACCCACCTTGACGAGACCGGCGCGGTCTTCCGGCACCGCGAACACCACGTCGCGTGGGCCGTCCTGCGCGATGCGCACCACCGTCATGCCGGCCGTCACCACCTGGCCCGGCTCGGCTTCGACCGCCGTGACCACACCCGACACGTCGGCCACCAGCGTGGTGTAGCTGGCCTGGTTGCCCTGCGACGACAGCTGTGCCTGGGCCTGCTCTAGCTGGGCCTGCGCGGCCTTGTAGGTGGTTTCGCGGCGCTCGAGTTCGGCGCCGCTGATGAAGTTCTGTTCCTTCAGCTCGCGGTAGCGCTTGAGGTCGGCCGAAGCCAGGTCACGGTTGGTCAACGCGGCGGCCGACTGGGCACGGGCCGCCTCGGCGGCAAGGCGATAGTCCTGTGGGTCGAGCTGCGCCAGCACCTGGCCGGCCTTGACGTGCTGCCCCAGGTCGACCTGGCGCTTGGTGATCTTGCCTGCGACACGAAAACCCAGGCGCGATTCGACGCGGGCCTTGACCTCGGCCGAGAACTCCGGCTCGCTGGCGAAAGCGCTGGCACCGATGGTGATGACCTTGACCGCGCGCACCGGCTCTTCGGGCGGCGGCGCCTTGGTGCAGGCGGCCAGCGCCGCGATCAGGAGCAATGCGGCACCGGAACGCAGCGGCGTGGCAAGGAAGGGGGAAAACGCGGTCATGGGACACCTTGATTGAGCTGACAGGGGTCATTAATGACCAGCCGGTTAGTAATCTAGGGTAAACGCGAAAGGCTGTCAATAACGGCGGCGTTCCAAAACGCCCCGATTCAGGTTCGCTGGCCCATTTCGACCAGGCGGTTGCCCGGGAGCTGGAAGTAGTCCGACGCGCGGCCCGCATTGCGCTGCAGCCAGCCGAACAACGCGCGCCGTACCGGATTCATGCCCGGCAGATGCGCGTCGATCACCGAGGCGCGCGAGGTGAAGTACGAGGTGCTCATCGACTCGCAGGCCACGCCCTTCTGGTAGGCAAAGATGCGGATGAACTCGGGCACGTCGGGCCGTTCCATGAAGCCGTGGCGGGCCACCACCAACCAGACGCCGTGCCCCAGGTCTTCGGCCGAGATGCGGTGCGCCGCGTCGACGCGCGGCGTGGCGCGGGGCTGCACCACCAGCGTGATCACCTGCTCGTGCAGCACCTGGTTGTGCTTGAGGTTGTGCAACAGCGCATGCGGCACCGAGTCGGCGTCGCCGTTCAGGAACACGGCCGTGCCGCGCACGCGGTGCGGCATGCTGGCGGCCAGCGATTCGATGAAGGGCCGCAGCGGCAACTGATTGGCCTCCGCAGCCTGCAGCCCGAGGCGGCGGCCCTTGGCCCAGGTGGTGAAGATCACCATCATGAACACCGCCACGGCCAGCGTGAGCCAGCCGCCTTCGGCCACCTTGAGGCTGTTGGCGACCACGAAGGTCAGGTCGATGACCGCGAACACGAGCACGCCGACCAGCACCGCCACCCGATTCCATCGCCAGAGCTTGTAGGCCACCACACCGGCGAGCAGCGTGGTCGTCACCATCGTGATCGACACCGCGATGCCATAGGCCGCGGACAGCGCGCTCGAACTGCGAAAGCCGACCACCAGCAGCAGCACGCCGACCATCAGGATCCAGTTGACCGCCGGCACGTAGATCTGGCCGATCGCCGAACCCGAGGTCTGAACCACGCGCATGCGCGGCAGGTAGCCCATGCGCATGGCCTGCGCCGTGAGCGAGAAGGCGCCGGAGATCACGGCCTGCGAGGCGATCACGGTCGCCATCGCCGCCAGCACGACCATCGGCACCACGGCCCAGGCCGGGAACATGCGAAAGAACGGGTTGTCGACCGCCGCCGGGTTGCCCAGCACCAGCGCGCCCTGGCCGAAATAGTTGAGCACCAGGCCCGGCATGGCGATGAAAGTCCAGGCAAGCCGGATCGGCCGGGCGCCGAAGTGGCCCATGTCGGCATAGAGCGCCTCGCCGCCGGTGAACGCCAGGAACACCGCGCCCAGCACCGCCAGCGACTGCGCACGGTGCGTCACCAGAAAGCCGATCGCGCGGCTCGGGTCGAGCGCCGCCAGCACCTGCGGCTGCTTCACGATCTGCAACGCCCCCGCCACGCCGAGCACCCCGAACCACAGCAGCATGACCGGCCCGAACACCTTGCCGACCGCATCGGTGCCGAGGCGCTGCACCGCGAACAGCGCGATGAGGATCAGCAGCGTGACCGGAATCACGAACGGCTTGAGCGCATGCGCTTCGACCTCCAGCCCCTCGACCGCCGACAGCACCGAGATCGCCGGTGTGATGAGGCTGTCGCCGTAGAACATCGCGGCGCCCACGAGCCCGAGCAGGCCCAGAACCTTCCACATCCAGGGCCGCGTGCCGGCGCCCTCGGCCGCCCGGCGCGCCAGTGCCTGAAGCGCCAGGATGCCGCCCTCGCCATCGTGGTCGGCGCGCAGCACGAACACCACGTACTTGAGCGAGACCACCACCATCAGCCCCCAGAAGATCAGCGACAGCAGCCCCAGCACGGCGTCGGGGCTGAAGGCCACGCCATGGTCGGGGTTCAGCGTTTCCTTGAAGGCATAGAGCGGTGAGGTGCCGATGTCGCCGAACACCACGCCCAGTGTGGCGATCATCAGGCCGGCACCGCCGGCAGCATGCGGCGCAGCGCCGGTCGGGGAAGAGGAGGAGGTGGTGGTGTTCATGGCGTGCGGCGGGATCGTACCGCGCGTGCCTGACAATCCGGCGCGTGCCAGATCACTACGAAAACTTTCCGGTCGCGTCCTGGCTGTGCCCGCCGCGGCTGCGCCCGCCGATCGCCGCGATTTACGCATTTGCGCGCACGGCCGACGACATCGCCGACGAAGGCGACGCTTCGCCTGCCGATCGGCTCGCCGCACTGCAGGCCTTGCGTGCCGACCTTGCCGCTGTCGCGCAGGGCGCTGCGGCCTCGGCGCGCTGGCCCGAAGTGTTCGGCCCGCTCGCGGCGGCCATGCGCGATTTCGCGCTGCCCGAGCCGCTGCTGGCCGCCCTGCTCTCGGCTTTCGTGCAGGACATCGAGAAAACCCGTGACGGCGCCGCCTACGCCGACCGCGCCGAACTGCTCGACTATTGCGCCCGTTCCGCCAACCCGGTCGGCCGCCTGCTGTTGCACCTGTGCGACGTGCACGGCGCCGCCGCGCTGGCGCAAAGCGACGCGATCTGCAGCGCGCTGCAACTCATCAACTTCTGGCAAGACCCGGGCGTGGATCTGCCGCGCGGCCGCCTCTACTTTCCGCTGGCCGACTGTGCGGCGCATGGCGTCACGCCCGAAAGCCTCAAGTCTTCCGGGTCTGCCCCGCCTGCACGGAATGCTATTAATTTGATAGCAAACGAGGTCGCATGGGCACGCGAACTGATGCAGCGGGGCGCACCGCTCGTGCACCGGCTGCCGGGCCGCATGGGGTGGGAGCTGCGCTTCGTGGTGCAGGGCGGGCTGCGCATCCTCGACAAGATCGAGGCGCTGGGCTTCGACACGCTGCGGCACCGCCCCACCATCGGCGCCGCCGACGCACCGCTGCTGGCATGGCGCGCGCTGCGCATGTGACCCGCTCGGTCGTCGACAATCGCGCCCAATGATTTCGCAGCCACGATGACCACGCCCGAGCAATACGTCCAGGAGAAGGCCGCCGCTTCAGGCAGCAGCTTCTACTACGCCTTCCTGTTTCTGCCCAAGCCGCGCCGCGCGGCGATCACCGCGTTCTACGCGTTCTGCCGCGAGATCGACGATGTCGTCGACGAGGTGCGAGACCCCGGCGTGGCCGCCACCAAGCTGGCCTGGTGGCGCACCGAAGTCGCGCAATCGTTCGCTGGCGAGCCGCGCCATCCCGCGATGAAGGCGCTGATGCCCCACACCGCCGCGTTCGGCATCGAGGCGAAGCAACTGCTGCAGGTGATCGACGGCTGCCAGATGGACCTGGAACAGACCCGCTACCTCGCCTTTCCCAACCTCGCGCAGTACTGCCACCTGGTCGCCGGCGTGGTGGGCGAAGTCGCGGCGCGCATCTTCGGCCAGACCGATCCGCGCACCACCGGGTACGCCCACAAGCTGGGCCTGGCGCTGCAGCTCACCAACATCATTCGCGACGTCGGCGAAGACGC